>DYPP01000022.1:0-29576 GCA_020719845.1 Treponema denticola
CTTGTCCAGCTTGAAGTCCGGAATGCCGTAGCGCAGGTAGCCGCCGACCTGCCGGTCGCCTTCGTAGACGGTGACCGCAAAGCCTTCCCGGTTCAGGTAGTAGGCCGCGGACAGGCCTGCGGGCCCGCCGCCCACCACGGCCACCTTCTTGCCGTTGCGGATCTTCGGCGGCCGGGGTACCACCAGGCCCAGCTCAAAGGCCTTTTCGATCACCGCCAGCTCGTTCTGCCGGATGGTGACGGGCTCGTCGTTGGCGCCCAGCACGCAGGACGCCTCGCAGGGGGCGGGACAGACCCGGCCGGTGAACTCGGGAAACGGATTGGTGTCTTCCAGGGCCGCCCAGGCTCCCGCCCAGTCGCCCCGGAAGATGCGGTCCTGCCATTCGGGCATCACGTTGGAAACCGGGCAGGCCCAGTGGCAGAAGGGTACGCCGCAGTCCATGCAGCGCGCCGCCTGGGCCTGGCGTTCGTCGTCGGCCAGGCGCAGTTCCACTTCGCTGTAGTCGTTGATGCGCTCTTCCACGGGCCGGTAGCCCGCCACCTGGCGCTTGATCTTCAAAAATCCCTGGGGATCGCCCATCGCTTAGGCCCTCACCGCTATGTCTTCCTGCTCCCGGATTTCGTAGAGCTTCCGGTCCAGTTCCGCCAGCTTCATCTGCTGCAGCGCCCGCTTGTACTCCACGGGCAGAATCTTGATGAACAGTCCCCGGTGGTCCGGCCAGGCTTCCAGGATGCCCCGGGCGTATTCGGACCCGGTCCAGTAGACGTGCTTGCGGATCATGTCCTTGACGAAGGTCTCGTCTTCCTCATTGTCCAGCCGGGACAGTTCCACCATGCCCGGGTTGAGGAAGAATTCAAAATCCCCGGAACGGTCCAGCACGTAGGCGATGCCCCCGGACATGCCCGCGGCAAAGTTGCGGCCCACCCGGCCCAGCACCACCAGCCGTCCGCCGGTCATGTACTCGCCGCAGTGGTCGCCCGTGCCTTCCACCACCGCCAGGGCGCCGGAGTTCCGGACGCAGAAGCGCTCCCCGGCCACGCCGGCGGCGTAGAGTTCCCCCGAAGTGGCGCCGTAGAGCACCGTGTTGCCGACGATGATGTTCTCCTGGCTGCGGAAGGTGCTGCCCCCGCTCTGGTTGACCACGATGCGGCCGCCGGACAGGCCCTTGCCCAGGTAGTCGTTGGCGTCGCCGGACAGCCGGAAGGTGATGCCCGGCGCCAGGAAGGCGCCGAAGCTCTGCCCCGCGGACCCCTTGAAGTCCACGGTGACGAAGTTCTCCGGCAAACCCTGGGATCCGAAACGCCGGGACACTTCGTAGGATAGCATCGTGCCCACCGCCCGGTCGGTGTTGCGGATCGAAAATTCCAGGGCGGTGGGCACCTTCTTGTCCAAGGCGGCAAAGCACTTGTCGATCAGCTCCCGGTCCAGGATCTGGTCGATCTGGTGGATCTGGTCCTGGACGCAGTGCACCGCGGTGCCGCCGGGGATGGACTCCGGACCCTTGGCCTTCTGCAGCAGACGGGAAAGGTCCACGCCGGCGATCTTGGGTTTGTCCACCCGCCGCTGGACCAGCAGGTCCGACCGGCCGATCAGCTCGTTGAAGGTCCGGAAGCCCAGGGAAGCCATGACCTCCCGGGTCTCCTGGGCCAAAAACCGGAAAAAGGTGATCAGGTAGGCGCTCTTGCCGCTGAAGCGCTTGCGCAGCTCCGGATCCTGGGTAGCCACGCCCATGGGGCAGGTGTTTTCGTGGCACTTGCGCATCATCACGCAGCCCATGACGATCAGCGTGGACGTGCCGAAGCCGAATTCCTCGGCGCCCAGCATCCCGGCGACGACGATGTCCCGGCCGGTCTTGAGCTGGCCGTCGGTCTGCAGGCGGACCCGTCCGCGCAGGCCGTTGAGCACCAGCGTCTGGTGCGTCTCGGACAAGCCCAGCTCCCAGGGCAGGCCGGCGTGGCGGATGGAGCTCTGGGGGCTGGCGCCGGTGCCGCCGTCGTAGCCGGAAATGAGCAGGTTGTCCGCGTGGGCCTTGACCACGCCGGCGGCGATGGTGCCCACCCCGGTTTCGGACACCAGCTTGACGCTGATGCGCGCTTGGGGATTGGCGTTCTTCAGGTCGAAGATCAGCTCCGCCAGGTCTTCGATGGAATAGATGTCGTGGTGCGGCGGCGGACTGATCAGGGTGACCCCCGGCGTGGAGTGCCGGGTCTTGGCGATCAGGGCGTCCACCTTGTGCCCCGGCAGCTGGCCGCCTTCCCCGGGCTTGGCGCCCTGGGCGATCTTGATCTGGATCTCTTCGGCGTTGGCCAGGTATTCGCTGGTCACGCCGAAGCGGGCCGACGCCACCTGCTTGATCGCGCTGCGCGTCCAGGTGCCGTCGGGACGGACCGGGAAGCGCGCCGGGTCCTCCCCGCCTTCGCCGGAGTTGGAACGGCCGTGGATGGAGTTCATGGCCACGGCGATGGTCTCGTGGGTTTCCCTGGAAATGGACCCGAAGGACATGGCGCCGGTGGTGAACCGCTTCATCAGCGACTCGACGCTTTCCACCTCGTCGATGGGTACCGGCGCGGCAGGCGACTCCGGGACGCTGCCCGGGACGGCAAAATCCAGCAGGCCCCGGATGACGTGGGGCGTGCGGTTCAGTTCGTCCGCCGCGGCGGTGAATTCCTTGAACTTGCCGTAGCTGCCGCTGCGGGTGGCCCACTGCAGCAGGTGGATGGTTTCCGGGTTCCAGGCGTGCTTTTCGCCGTACTTGCGCCAGCGGTACTGGCCGTCCCCGGGCAGGAACCGCTCGTAGACCTGGGCTTCCGGGCCCAGCATCCGCTCGTGGGCGGTGCGCCCTTCCCGGTAGCGCGCGACGGCTTCGTTTTCCAGGTCCCCAAAGCCCGCGCCGCCGATGCGGCTGACCGTGCCCTTGAAGCATTTATCCACCACCCGGTCCGCCAGGCCGATGGCCTCAAAAATCTGGGCGCCCCGGTAGGACCGCAGCGTGGAAGTGCCCATTTTGGACATGATCTTGAGGATGGCCTTCTGCACGCTCTTTAAATAGTTCTTTTCGGCGTGGGCGTAGTCGCCCATCCGGGCACCGTCGGGTCCCCGGCAGAGGGCGGCGATGGAGGCCAGGACGCCGTAGGGCACCACCAGGTCGGTACCGTAGCCGAACAGCAGGGCAAAGTGCATCACTTCCCGGGGCTCGGCGGACTCGACGATGATGGAAGCCTTCATCCGGCGTCCCGAGGCGATCAGCCCGTGGTGCACCGCCCCCGCCGCCAGCAGGGCGGGGATCGCGCAGCGGCCGGACTCGGGAGCCAGGGCGGCTCGGTCGGACAGGATCAGCAGGGACGCGCCGGAATCCACCGCCTTGGCCGCCTCGACGACCAGCCGGTCCAGGGCGGACTCCAGAGCCCCCGCTTCCTCGCCGGCAGGAGCGCCGGGCAGGCGGGGAACGTAGAAGGTGGCGTCCAGGGTGCGGGTCTTGAAGTCCGGGTCCCCCCATACCTTGACGCGCTCCAGCTCGTTGGGAGTCAGGATCGGACTCAAGACCTTGAGCCGCCGGGCGTGCTTTTCCGTCTCCTCCAGCAGGTTCCGCTGGGCGCCGACAAAGCTGGTCACGGTCATGACCAGTTCTTCCCGGATCGAATCGATGGGTGGGTTGGTGACCTGGGCAAAGACCTGCTTGAAATAGGCGTAGACCCGCTGGTTCTTATCGGAGAACACCGCGATGGGCGTGTCCGTACCCATGGAGCTGGTGGGTTCCTGGCCGGTCCCGGCCATGGTCAGCAGCAGGGTATCCCGGTCTTCCCGGGTATAGCCGAAGGACCGCTCCATAAAGAGGACCGCCGGATCGGCGGCGGGCTGGATCGCCCCGGCGACGCTGGTCTCGGGCAACGATTCCAGGGTGACCAGGTTTTTTTTGACCCACTCGGCGTAGGGCTTTTGCCGGCAAACCTCGCTCTTGACTTCGCCGTCCGGGATGATCCGGCCTTCGGCCAGATCCACCAGCAGCAGCTTGCCCGGCATCAGCCGGCCCTTGTAGACGATGTCCTCCGGGGCAAAGTCCTGCACCCCCGTCTCGGAGGCCATCACGATCAGGTCATCCTTGGTCACCGTGTAGCGGGAAGGCCGCAGACCGTTGCGGTCCAGCGTGCCGCCGACGTAGCGGCCGTCGCAGAAGACCATCGAGGCCGGACCGTCCCAGGGTTCCATGACGCAGGCGTGGTATTCATAGAAGGCTTTCAGTTCCTGGGGGATGGGGTTCTTGTCGTTCCAGGATTCGGGAATGAGCATCATCAGCGCGTGGGGCAGGCTGCGTCCGGCCATCACCAGCAGTTCCAGGGCGTTGTCGAAGCTGGCCGAATCGCTGCGTCCCGGTTCGATGACCGGGAAGAGGGACGCCAGTTCGGCGCCGAACTTGGGATGGGCCATGACGGCTTGCCGGGCGGCCATCCAGAAGCGGTTGCCCTGGATGGTGTTGATCTCGCCGTTGTGGGCCACCAGCCGGAAGGGCTGGGCCAGGGGCCAGGCGGGAAAAGTGTTGGTGCTGAAGCGCGAGTGCACCAGGGCCACCGCAGTTTGGATCCGTTCGTCCGAAAGCTCGGTAAAGTAGGTCCGGAGCTGGCTGGACATGAGCATGCCCTTGTAGACGATGGTTTTGGTGGAAAGCGAGGCGAAGTAGAAATCCGCCGCCCCCAGGGCGGCATCCAGCTTTTTGCGGAACAGGTAGAGGGCGATCTCCAGGTCGGACCCGACCAGTCCGTCCCGGGGCACCAGGAACAGCTGCCGGATGACCGGCTCGGCCTGTTTGGCGATCGGTCCGATGCAGGATGGATCCGTGGGCACGTCCCGCCAGGCCAGCACCCGCAGGGCCGCTTTTTCCGCCTGGGCGTCGATGGCGTCCAGGATGGTCCGGCGGCGCTTTTCGGCGGGCTTGTCGTGCATCGGACCGGGCAAGAATACCAGACCGGTGCCATAGGTCCCGGCGGCGGGCAATTCAGGGATCAGGGCGGCGTAGAAGGCGTGGGGAATCTGCAGCAGCACCCCCGCGCCGTCGCCGGTTTTGTTGTCCGCGCTTTCGGCGCCCCGGTGTTCCATCCGTTCCAGGACTTCCAGTCCACGACTTAGAATTCCGTGCGACTTCCGTCCCTTGATGTCGGCGACGAACCCGATCCCGCAGGAATCATGTTCGTTTTCCGCGCGGTATAGCCCGATCCCCGTTTTTTGCGGGACCACTTCTTGGATCTGATGATCGCCCATGGCGGCTCCTCAAATATATATTCAGGAATCGCTCCCTTTATACCCTTTTATGGTTATTTATGCAATAGAACTGCATAAACTTTCATTTTGTTGGAGCCAGGGAAGAAAAAACAGCGGACAAGCCGGAAAGTCCATGCTACAATGCCCGGCATGAGCATCCCCGACCCTGCTTTACTGGAACGCTTCCGGGCCGCCCTCCGTTTTCCCACCCTCTGGCCGGCCGACGCCGACGCCGCCCAGGTTGGGCAAGCCGAAAAGGCGCTGCGGGACTTTCAGGAATTCCTGCCCGCGAACTATCCCGCTTTTCACCGTGTCGCCCGGCGGGAGGTGCTGAGTCCCTTCGCGCTGGTCTACCGCTGGCCGGCGCCGGGCCCGACGGCGGAAAAACCGGTGCTTTTCCTGGCCCACTACGACGTGGTGCCCGCGGAAACGGACCAGTGGACCGCCGACCCCTTCGGCGCCGAAATGCGGGACGGCTATATCTACGGCCGGGGTGCCCTGGACACCAAAATTACGCTCATCGCCGCGCTGGAAGCCGCGGAACGGCTGGCCGCCGCCGGCTTTGCGCCTTCCCGGGACCTCTGGTTCGCCTTCGGCGGCGACGAGGAGCGCTCCGGCGTCCTGGGCGCCCGGCGGATCGCCGCCTGGCTGGCCGAACAGGGCGTAAGCTTTGCCTGGAGCCTGGATGAAGGCAGCATCATCGCCGCGGGTCAGCTGGCGGGCCTTCCGGTGCCGCCGGCGCTGATCGGGGTGGAAGAAAAGGGCTTTCTGGACATCGAACTGCGGGTACGCCAGAACCCGGGGCACGCGTCCATGCCGCCGGAGACGCAGGCCGCAGCGGTGCTGGGCAGAGCCCTGGACCGGCTGGCCCGGCGCCCCTTTCCCTGGACGCTGACCCCGACGGTGGAGAACTTCTTCAAGCGTCTGGCGGCCCAATACCGGGGTCCCCGGGCATTTGTCATGGCCCACGCCCGTTTTTTTGGTCCGTTGTTCTTCCCCCTGGCCGCCGGAACCCCGGGCACCCGGGCGCTGCTGCGCACCACCGTGGCCATGACCCAGCTCTTCGGCAGCAGCGCGGACAACGTGCTGCCTTCGGAAGTCCGGGCGGTGCTCAACCTGCGCCTGTTGGCGCCCTGGACGGTGGCTGCGGCGGTGGACTACGTCCGCCGGGCCGTGGCGGACGACCGCGTGCAGGTCCTGGTCAGTCCGGAGCGCCTGGCCAACGACCCCGTCGGCGCCGCCGCGTCGGCCAGCCGCGGCCAGGGCCCGGGCTGGCAAAACCTGGAGGCCGCCGTGGCCGCGGCCTTTCCGGGCACGCCGGTCCTGCCCTTCCTGGTAACCGCCACCACCGATTCCCGGCACTATGCCCGGCTCTGCCAGGCGGTGTACCGTTTTGCGCCCCTCAGCCTGGACCCGGGGGAACTGGCCCGCATCCACGGCCACGACGAGCGCGTATCCCTGGACGCCCTGGAAAAGGCCGTTTCCTTCTATCACCACCTGCTGGCGCAGCTATAGGAGTTGTCCATGCCCCCAGAATCCGCCCCGCTTCCCAAAAGCGCCGTCAAAATCGGCATAAAAGCCTTCTTCGTATCCGCAGGCATCATCCTGATCCTGATGGTCTTTTCCGGCGTCCTGACGCTGGTGCTTCCGGCGGGCACCTACGACCGGATCACGGAGAACGGCCGCACGCTGGTGGTCAGCGGCAGCTACCGGTCCGTGCCGGCGCCGGATTACCCCCTCTGGCGCTGGCTTACCGCGCCGGTGGAGATTCTCTTTGCCCCGGGCAACGTGGCGCTGATCACCATCATCCTCTTCATCGTCTGCGTGGGGGGCTCCATCGCCATCCTGGAACGGGCGGGGGTGATGGAAGAACTGATCCGCATCCTGGTGACCCGCTTCTCCCGGCGCAAGTACCTCCTGATCGCCCTGATGATCCTCTTCTTCATGTCCGTCTCCAGCTTCATCGGCGTCTACGAGGGGATGGTCCCGATGATCATCTTCATCGTGCCCCTGGCCATTTCCCTGGGCTGGGATTCGTTGACCGGGCTGGGCATCAGCCTTTTGCCCCTGGCCTTCGGCTTTGCCAGCGCGGTCACCAACCCCTTCACCATCGCCGTGGCCCAGCGCATCGCCGACCTGCCCCTCTTTTCCGGCTCCTGGCTGCGCTTGCTCTTTTTCGTGGCCGTCTACGCCCTGGTCACCGTCTTCGTGGTGCGCCACGCCCGCCGGGTGGAGGCGCACCCGGAGCTTTCGCCCACCTTCCGGGAAGATGAGCCCCTGCGGCTAAAAATGAAGGCCCAACAGTCGTCGGCGGAAAGAAAGCCCAGTCCCGAGGCGGCGCTGCTCTCCCGGCTGCGCGCCCGGGCCTTGATCTGGTTCGCCGCCTGCGTCGGCCTGGCCATGGCGGTCGTCTTCGCCACCGCCCGCAGCCCGGTGCTTTCGGACCTGGCCTTCCCGGTCATGGCCCTGCTCTTTCTGGTGGGCGGCGTGGGCGGCGGCCTGATCGCCCGCATGACGGGCGGAGAAATCGCCTCCGCCTTCGCCGCCGGAGCGCTGAACCTGGCGCCCGGGATCGTCCTGATCCTGATGGCCTACAGCGTCAAGCACATCATCGTCAGCGGCCGGATCATGGATACCATCCTGTACGGCGCTTCCACCCTGATCAGCGGCTCCTCGACGCTGCAGGCCGCCTTTCTGGTCTACGCCACCACCCTGGGCATGAACTTCTTCATCGGCTCCGCCAGCGCCAAGGCCTTTCTGATGATGCCCCTGCTGTCGCCCCTGGCCGACCTGGTGGGCATTACCCGGCAGACCGCGGTGCTGGCCTTCGACTTCGGCGACGGCTTTTCCAACATGATCTTTCCCACCAACGCCCTGCTGCTGATCGCCCTGTCCTTTACGGTGGTCAGCTATCCCCGCTGGATGGCCTTTACCTGGAAGCTGCAGCTGGCCATCCTGGCCCTGACCTCGGCCTTTTTGGCCCTCGCCGTGGCCGTGCGTTTTGGTCCCTTCTGACCCGGATGAACGCCGGCCTTGCCCGCCGGCGGCTTCCGCGCTACAATGCCTGCCAGCTATGACCGACTTTGTCCACCTGCACGTGCATTCGGATTTTTCGCTCCTTGACGGCGCCGCGTCCATCTCCGCCCTGATCGCCAAAGCCCAAGCCCTGGGCATGAAGCATCTGGCCCTGACCGACCACGGCAACATGTTCGGAGCGCTCAAATTCTACAAGGAATGCACCGCCGCGGGCATCAATCCGATCATCGGCAGCGAATTCTACGTGGCGCCGGCTTCGCGCTTCGACAAGGCCGGTTCCGAACAGGGCAACAAGTACCACCACCTGGTGCTGCTGGCCCGGGACGGAGAGGGCTACCGCAACCTGGTCAAGCTCTCTTCCAAGTCCTACACCGAAGGTTTTTACTACAAGCCCCGGATCGACGAGGAACTGCTGGTCGCCCACGCCCCGGGGCTGATCGGCCTGTCGGCCTGCCTGGCCGGCGAGGTGCCCAGCCTGCTGTTGGCGGGCAAGCGGGACGAAGCGGAACAGCGGGCCCGGCGGCTGCGGGAAATCCTGGGGGAAGACAATTTCTACCTGGAACTGCAGGACCACGGCATTCCCGAACAAAAGCAGGTCAATCCGCTGCTGGTGGAAATTTCCAAACGCACGGGCATTCCCCTGGTGGCCACCAACGACCTGCACTATATCGACCGGGAAGACGAGGTCGCCCAGGATATCCTGCTCTGCATCGCCACCAACCGCAAGCGCAGCGAACTCAATCGCCTGCGTTTCGGCAACGACCAGTTCTACTTCAAGAGCGGCGACGAAATGGCGGCCATCTTTGCCGACCATCCCGAAGCCATCGCCAACACGGTGCGCATCGCCGAGCGCTGCCGGGCCAAGATTCCCCTCCCCGGCCCCCTGCTGCCGGACTTTGCCCTGCCCGAAGGCTTTGCCGATACCGCCGCCTATCTGCGGCACCTGACCTACGAGGGCTTGAAGAAGCGCTACGACCCGGTCACGGAAGCCATAAAAGCCCGGGCGGACTACGAGCTGGACGTGATCATCAGCATGGACTTCATCGGCTACTTCCTGATCGTCGCCGACTTCATCAACTGGGCCAAGGAGCACGGCATCCCCGTCGGACCCGGCCGCGGTTCCGGCGCCGGGTCCATCGTCGCCTACGCGCTGCGGATCACCGACGTCGAGCCCCTGAAGTACAACCTGCTGTTCGAGCGCTTCCTCAACCCCGAGCGGGTATCCATGCCCGACTTCGACGTGGATTTCTGCTTTGAACGCCGGGGCGAGGTCATCGACTACGTCAACCGGAAATACGGCCGCGACCGGGTGGGCCAGATCATCACCTTCGGCACGCTCAAGGCCAAGGCGGTGATCAAGGACGTCGCCCGGGCGTTGGACATCAGCCTGGACGAGGCCAACATGATCGCCAAGCTGATCCCCGAAGACCCCAAAATGACGCTCAAGAAAGCCTTCGAGCAGGAAAGCCGCCTGGTCCAGCTGGCGGAAGACGCCAAATACCAGGAACTTTTTTCCATCGCCCGCCGCCTGGAGCACAAGAACCGCCACTCCAGCATCCATCCCGCGGGCATCGTCATCGGCAAGACCGACCTGACCGACTACGTGCCCCTGTACCGGGACGCCAAGTCGGGCAACGTCGCCTCCCAGTTCACCATGGACCAGATCGAAGAATGCGGCCTGGTCAAGATGGACTTCCTGGGGCTCAAGACCCTGACCCTGATCCAGCATACCCAGGACCTGATCCGCAAGCGCGGCGGTCCGCTGGCCGACTTTGACGCCGAGAAGGTGAATGAAGAAGATCCGGCCACCTACCGGATGCTGGGGGAAGGCAAAAGCTTCGGCGTCTTTCAGTTCGAGTCCACGGGCATGCAGAACATCCTCAAGCAGGCCAAGCCGAACAAGATCGAAGACCTGATCGCCTTGAACGCCCTGTACCGCCCCGGCCCGATGGCCTACATTCCCCAGTTCGTCGAGTCCAAGCAGGGCCGGAAACCGATCGAATACCCGGACCCATCCCTGAAAGGGATTCTGGAAGAAACCTACGGCGTCATCGTCTACCAGGAACAGGTCATGCAGGTGGCCCAGATCATCGGCGGCTACAGCCTGGGCCAAGCGGACCTGCTGCGCCGGGCGATGGGCAAGAAAAAGCCCGAGGTCATGGTCAAGGAAAAGGCGCGGTTCATCGAAGGCGCCAAGAAAAACGGCTTCAAGGAAAGCGACGCGGACCGCATTTTTGAAATTCTGGTTCCCTTTGCGGGGTACGGCTTCAACAAAAGCCACGCTGCGGCCTATTCGGTGGTCGCCTACCGCACGGCCTTTCTCAAAGCCAACTTTCCCGCGGAATTCATGGCCGCCAACCTGACCAACGAGATCGCCAGCACCGACGAGCTGCCCAAGTACATCGACGAGGCGCGGCGCATGGGCCTGGCCCTGGACCCGCCGGACGTCAACCGGTCGGACAAATACTTTACCGTCGTCGACGGGCGCATCGTCTACGGCCTTCTGGGCATCAAGGGCCTGGGGGACGCCGCGGCGGACGAGATCGTGGGCCGGCGCGCGGATGGACCGTACCTCAACTTTATGGACTTTCTGGAACGGGTGGACATCAAGACCACGGGCAAGAAAGTGATCGAACTGTTGATCAAGACCGGCGCCTTCGACGGCTTCGGCGTTTCCCGGGCGGTGCTGGCGGCCAACCTGGAGCGGGCGGTGGAATACTCCCAGAACAAGAAGGACGACAAGAAATTCGGCCAGTCCAGCCTCTTCGACAATTCGGGGGAACAGGAATACCCGGATTTCGGCTTCGAGGCCGCGGAAGACTGGGAATCCGCCCAAATTCTGCAGATCGAAAAAGACCTGCTCGGCTTTTATTTTTCCGGCCATCCCATGGACCAGTACAAGCAGGTCTGGGAACGGTCGGTGAGCCTGGACCTGTCCCATCTGGAACGCGCCGACGGCGACAAGGACTACGTCCTGGTGGGCATCATCAAGTCCGTCCGGCCCTACCAGACCAAGAACGGCAAATGGATGGGCTTTTCTTCCCTGGGGGATTACCGGGGCGACATCGACCTGACCTTCTTTTCGGACGTCTGGGAACGAAGCCGGGAAAAAATCATCCCGGATTCCATCGTCGCCCTGCGGGGCAAGGTGGACCGGTCCCGGGAGATCCCGAGTTTTCTGGTCGACGCCCTGCTGGACCTGGACAACCTGGCGGAACGGTCCTGGCGGGAAGTGCACATCCGGCTGGAAAAGGACCTGGCCGTCCACGAAGAAGCGCTCTACCCGCTGCGGGACCGGCTGTTCGAGAACGCCGGGTCCTGCGCGGTGTTCATCCACGTACCCGTGCCCGGCGGCGAAGCCCTGGTCCGGACGGCTTCCCAGATCAGTTCCGGCGCGGATGCCCGGACCCTGGAAAGCATCGGCAGCTGCCCGGGCGTCGCGGACGTCTGGCGGGAATAGATAAGGAGGCGGGCGATGATGGTGCTCATGCGCGTGTTG
The DNA here is from genome assembly GCA_020719845.1 of Treponema denticola. GTDB lineage: Bacteria > Spirochaetota > Spirochaetia > Treponematales > Breznakiellaceae > DYPP01. The sequence goes on from DYPP01000022.1 coordinate 11,789, forward strand.
GGGGCGGTGACCTCGCTCTACATGATTCTGGTCTTCGTGCGGGTCATGCTGACCTGGTTCGACGGCGCCTCCCTGGGAAAACCGGCGGAAGTGCTGGCGAACATCACCGATCCCTACCTGGACTGGTTCCGGCGCTTTCCGGCGCTGCAGGCCGGGGGCATCGACTTTTCCGCCGTCGCCGCCCTGTCGGTGCTGGCCCTGGCCAACAACATCGTCCAGACCATCGCCGTCTACGGCCGGATCACGGTGGGCATCATCCTGTCGCTGATCCTGAACGGCGTCTGGTCCGCCCTGGCCTTTATCCTGGTCTTCTTCGCCGTCATCCTGGGCGTCCGGCTTTTCTTCTATACCCTGGGCAGGAATTCGGTCCTGCCCATCTGGCGGACCATCGACGCCCTCTGCAAGCCGGTGCTCTACCGGATCAACCGCTTGGTGTACCGGGACCGGCTGGTCACCTATCAAACCGGCATCGTCACCGCCTTGGCCGTGCTGATCGGCGCCCGCATCGTCGGCGGCCTCGCCGTCGGCCAGCTGGCGGGCTTGTTCGCGCGGCTGCCCTTCTAGACGCCGGTGTTTCTCCGGGAACTCAAGCAGTCCGTCGACCACCTCAAGGGAGCGGGCCCCCGGGTGGCCCGCACGCTGGCCCTGGCGGGGATCACGGACATCGCCGGCTTGCTGACCCGCTATCCCCGGGACTGGGAAGACCGGACCCACGTCGTACCCCTGGCCGATTTTGCCCGCTATCCGGCGGTAAGTACGGAAGTGACCGTCCTGGCCCAGGACTGGTTCGGCTTCGGCCGGATGAAGACGCTGAAGGTGCACGTCGAAGACGGCAGCGCCCGGGCGGTGCTGGTCTGCTTCAACCGGCCGTTTCTGGAAAAACAGCTGATCGTGGGCCGGCGTTTCCGCCTCTGGGGCCGCTTCTATTACAAGTACGGCGAAATCCAGTCCACCGCCTTTGAGGTGGAAGCCCTGGACAACCCCGCCGCGCCGGCGGCGGAGCCGTCCATCCTGCCCGTCTACCCGCTGCAGGCCGGGCTCAGCCAGGGGCTGCTGCGCCGCCTGATCCGCCGGGCGCTCAACGACTACGCCCCGCCGCTGGAAGACGAACTGCCTGAATCGATAATCCGGCGGGACGGACTTCTGCCCAAGGCCCAGGCGCTGCGGGCGATCCATTTTCCTGCCGGCCAGGCGGAACTGGAAGCCGCCCGGCGCACGCTGATCTACGAAGAGCTGTTCTACCTGGAGACCCTGGTCGGCCGGCGGGCGCTGGAACGCCGGGGCGTGGAACGGCGGCCGTCGACCGCCCCGGAGGGTCTGTCGCCGCTGCAGCGGCGGCTGCTGGAACGGCTCAGCTTCGACCTGACGCCGGGCCAGACCGCGGCCACGGCGGACATCAACCGGGACCTGGCCGGAGCCTACCCCATGGCCCGGCTGCTGCAGGGGGACGTCGGCTCGGGCAAAACCCTGGTCGCCTTCCTGGCCGCCCTGCGGACGGCGGAGCTGGGCGGCCAGACGGCCATCATGGCGCCCACGGAACTGCTGGCCCGACAGCACGCGGAAACCGCCGGCCGCCTGCTGGAACCCCTGGGGCTGCGTCCCGCCTTCCTGACCGGCAACATCAAGGCCGCCGGGCGCGGCCACCTGCTCAAGGCGCTGGCGGCCGGCGAAATCGACCTGGCCATCGGCACGCACGCCCTTTTTTCCCGGGACGTGGTCTATAAGAACCTGCGTCTGGTGGTGGTGGACGAACAGCACCGCTTCGGCGTGGTGCAGCGTTCCGCCATGATGGCCAAGGGCGACCATCCGGACCTGCTGATGATGAGCGCCACCCCCATCCCGCGCACCCTGGCTTTGACCGTCTTCGGCGATCTGGACGTCACGGTCATTCCCGACCTGCCGCCGGGACGCAGGCCGATCACCACCCACCTGGCCCGGCAGTCCAACGAAGCCAAGGTCTACGAATTCGTGGGCCGGGAACTAGACTCCGGCCGGCAGGCCTACTTCGTCTACCCCCTGATCGACGCGGGCTTTAGCGAAGAAGCGGACCGGCGGCAGGGACTCAAGGACGCCCAGTCGATGGCCGAGCGGCTGGCCCAAAAAGTGTTTCCCCGGCATCCGGTAGCCCTGATCCATTCCCGCTTGGATGAAGAAGAAAAGCGGGCCACCATGGAAGCCTTCCGGGCCGGTACGGTCCGGCTGCTGGTGGCCACCAGCGTGGTGGAAGTGGGCGTGGACGTGCCCAACGCCACCTGCATGGTGGTGGAGCACGCCGAACGCTTCGGCCTGTCCGCCCTGCACCAGCTCCGGGGGCGGGTCGGCCGGGGCCCGGACCAATCCTACTGCTTTCTGGTCTATTCCGACGAATTGACCGCCGACGGCAAGGCCCGGCTCAAGGTGATGCTGGAGAACTCCGACGGCTTCGTCATCGCCGAGGAGGACCTCAAGCTGCGCGGACCCGGGCAGATCGCGGGCATCGAACAGTCGGGGTACCTGTCCCTGGGCATCGCCGACCCGGTGCGGGACGCGGCGGAACTGGCCCGGGCCCGGACCGACGCCTTTGCCCTGCTGGAAGCCGACCCGGGTCTGCTGCGGAGCGAACACCGGGTCGTGGCGGCGGTGCTGGACCGGGCGCCGCCCTTCGCCGGCGTCACCCAGTAGCCCGGGCCATAGCGACAAAGTAGGCATGGAAGCGAACATCGTCGGTCAGTTCGGGGTGAAAGGTGGTCGCCAGCAGCGCCCCCTGCCGGCAGGCGATCGGAGCCCCCCGGTGGCGGGCCAGGATCGTCACCCCCGGCCCGGTCTCCGTGATCCCGGGGGCCCGGATAAAAACCAGCGGGAAGGGCCCGCCGGACAGCCCCTCGACGGGCTCGGCGGCGGTAAAGCTGTTCAGCTGCGCGCCGTAGGCGTTCCTTTGGATACGGATGTCCAGCAGCGACAGGTGCCGCCGCTGGTCGTTGTCGATGGTCCTGGCCAGCAGGATCGCGCCCATGCAGGTGCCCCAGAGCGGAAATCCCGCCCCGGCCCTGGCGATCAGCGCATCCCGCAAGGCCCTGCCCTGGGCAGTCACGGTAAGAAGGGTTCCCAGGGTCGAACTTTCGCCGCCCGGCAGGATCAGGCCCGTCAAGCCTTCCAGATCCCCGGCGCTTCGGACTTCCCGCCCCGCGACGCCGGGCAGGCGCCGCAGCATGCCCAGGTGTTCGGCTACGTCGCCCTGCAGGGCCAGCACGCCCACCGTCGTCAGGTCGGCCATTACCAGCCCCGGACGGCCAGGCGTTCTTCCGGGGCCAGGTCGCGCAGGTCGATGCTGTCCATCGCCAGGCCGAGCCCGGCGGAAACGTCGGCCAGGATCGCCGCGTCCTGCCAGTAGGCTACCGCTTTGACGATGGCCGCAGCCCGCCTGGCGGGCTCGGCGGATTTGAAGATCCCCGAGCCGACGAACACGCCCTCCGCGCCCAGGGCCATCATCAGCGCCGCGTCCGCCGGGGTGGCTACCCCGCCGGCGGCAAAATTGACCACCGGCAGCTTTTTGTTTGCCGCCGTCTCCCGGACCAGCTCGTAGGGGGCGCCCAGCGCTTTGGCGACGCCCATCAGCTCTTCCGTGGGCAGCACCGAAAGGCGCCGGATCTCGTCGTTCACCGTGCGCAGGTGGCGGACCGCTTCCACCACGTTGCCCGTGCCCGCTTCGCCCTTGGTCCGGATCATGGCCGCCCCTTCGCCGATGCGGCGCAGCGCCTCGCCCAGGTCCCGGGCTCCGCAGACAAAGGGAATCCGGAAGTTCCTTTTTTCGATGTGGAACGACTCATCCGCCGGAGTGAGCACTTCGCTTTCGTCGATAAAATCGATGTTCAGCGCTTCAATCAGCCGGGCTTCCATAAAGTGGCCGATCCGGACCTTGGCCATGACCGGAATGCTCACCGCCTTCTTGATTTCCAGGATCATCTGGGGATCGCTCATCCGGGCTACCCCACCCTGCCTGCGGATATCCGCAGGCACCCGCTCCAGCGCCATGACCGCCACCGCCCCGGCTTGTTCGGCCATTTTGGCCTGTTCCGGGTTGACCACGTCCATGATGACCCCGCCGACCAGCATCCTGGCCAGGTCCCGGTTGATCGCGATTCTATCTTCCATAGTAGGTCTCCTTGGATTACACTATGGAACAGGGAGCCCGACTTGTCAATACACTTAACGATACAGTTGCGATACAGTTATGATACAGATTAAAAAATTTATCATCAATAACGAAACCGAAGGGCCCCTGTACCTCAAACTGGCGGATGCCCTGCGCCGGGCCATCGTTTCCGGCGAGGTCTTGCCCGGGGAACGCCTGCCGTCCATCCGGCGCCTGGCGGACGGCATCAAAGTCAACACCGCCACCGTCGTGGCGGCGTACCGGATTCTGGAGCGCGAGGGTTGGCTGGAAGCCCGGGCCGGCAGCGGCGTCTACGTCGGCCTCAAGCTCCCTGCCCGGGGACCGGACGCCCCGGACGGGCCGCGGGGCAACCCGGAGGCATCCGCAAACATCATGGACGACGGACTCTGGGACCTTTCCCAGGGGCGGCTGGTCATACCCTCCGGCGTCCTGGACCTGGCGGCGGGCAACCCGGCGCCGGATCTGTTTCCGGTGGACGACTTCAAGCTGCTGATGAACGAAGTCCTGGACCGGGACGGCGCGGCGGCCTTCGGTTACCAGGAAAGCGCCGGCTGGGCTCCCTTCCGGGACGCCCTGGCGCTCTACGCGTCTACCGCCCTGGGCATCCAAGCCGGCGCCGGGGATATCCGCGTCATTTCCGGCGCCCAGCAGGGGCTCGACCTGGCGGCCAAGGCGCTGCTGGGTCCAAACGACGCGGCGGCCGTGGAAGACCCGACCTACCGGGGCGCGGAAGCGGTGTTTTGGTCCCGGGGGGCGGCGACGATACCGGTGGCGATGGACGCGGAAGGCATGGACCTGGCCCGGCTGGAAGCCGCGCTGCTCAGGCGCCGGACGCCCCTGGTCTACGTCATTCCCCGCTACCAGAACCCCAGCACCCGCTGCTGGTCCCGGGAGCGGATGGAAGCCCTGCTGCGGCTGGCGAACCGCCACGGATTCTATATTCTGGAGGATGACCTGCTCTCGGATCTGTACTTCGGCCCGGCGCCGGCGCCGGGGACGCTCAAATCGATGGACCGCCACGATCGGGTCATCTACATCCGCGGTTTTTCCAAGGTGCTGATGCCCGGCTTGCGCCTGGGCATGCTGATCGTGCCGCCGCCGCTGCGCCGGCCCTTCGAGACCGCCAAACGGGCCAGCGACATCGCCACCGACGGCCTGGCGCAGCGTACGGTGGAACTCTACCTGCGCCGGGGCTACGACCGGCAGCGGATGGCCTTTTTGCGCTCCCATTATGGCCTGGTCTATGCCGAAGCCGTGCGCCAGGCCCAGGCCCGCCTGGAACCCCTGGGCGCTTCTTTTCCGGAACCCGGCGGCGGCTTGCACCTCTGGATCCGCCTTCCGTCGTCGGTGACCGCCACCCGCCTGCACCACGAAGCCCTGCGGCGCGGCGCCGCGGTCATCCCTTCGGGGATCTACGGAAACGGCCCCCTCAACCGGGACGACCATATCCGCCTCAGCTTTGCGTCCCTCAAGCCGGAATCCGTGGCCGCAGGGATCCGCATCGTGGCGGAGGCGCTGGATAATCTGCTTGCCGAGCCGGACAACCCGACCGGTTTTACCGCGCGGCCCTTTCTGTAGACCCGGAAGACGCCGTGCCGGGCCTGTATTTTTCCCCAAAGCCTGGTATACTGCATCCACACCAAACACTGCCAAGGAGCACCTTAATGATCGAAACCTTACCTTACAACTACATCCCCGTACTGGATCTGCGCCGGACCGAACAAGCCATCAAGCTGGTGAAGGATTTTTTTGAACAGAACCTATCCGCCGAACTGCGCCTATCCCGGGTCACTTCGCCCCTCTTTGTCCCCCGGGGTTCGGGCATCAACGACGATCTCAACGGAATCGAACGGCCGGTGCGCTTTCCGGTACGCAACCTGGGCGATGCGGAGATGGAAGTGGTCCAGTCGCTGGCCAAATGGAAGCGCATGGCCCTGGCGGATTATGGCTATATGAGCGGCACGGGCTTGTACACGGACATGAACGCCCTGCGTCCGGACGACGACATCGATGCCATCCATTCCATCTACGTGGACCAATGGGACTGGGAGCTGGTCATGGCCGAGAAGGACCGGACCAGGGAATTTCTTGTCCGTATCGTCGAACGGATATACGAAGTGCTGAAAAGAACCGAGTTCGTCGTCTGCGAGCACTACCGGGACATCAATCCGGAATTGCCGGACAACATCACCTTCATCCATACCGAAGCAGCGCTGAAGCGCTATCCCGACCTCTCTCCCGCGGAACGGGAACGCGAGCTGGCCCGGGAATACGGAGCCATCTTTCTGATGGGCATCGGCGGCCCCCTGGCGGACGGAAAAATCCACAGCGGACGGGCGCCGGACTACGACGACTGGACCACGGTGGCCGAAGACGGGCTGGCGGGGCTGAACGGCGACATCATCGTCTGGGATCGCGTACGGGGCGAATCCCTGGAACTTTCTTCCATGGGTATCCGGGTCGACCGGGAAACCCTCTCCCGCCAGCTGGCCCTGCGGGGCATGGAGGAACGGAAAAACTTACTCTGGCACCAGCGCCTTTTGGCCGGGGATTATCCCCAGACCATCGGCGGCGGGATCGGCCAATCGCGGCTGTGCATGTTCTTCCTGCGCAAGGCCCATATCGGCGAGGTCCAGGCCTCGGTCTGGCCGCCGGAAACGACGGCCCTCTTCAAATCGATGAACGTTCCCCTGATGTAAGCGTCAGGCAAAAAGCTCCGCCGCCGCAGACCACCGCCTGAAACCAGGGGCGGATCTGCGGCGCTTCGGTGTCCAGCATCAACCCGTCCAGGTCAAAAATGACGGCCCGAGGCCAAACCGGCGCACTCAGGCGACGTAGCTCTCCAGGTACTGCTTGCGGGAAGGATGCTGCAGGCGTTTCAGCGCCTTCTTTTCGATCTGCCGGATGCGCTCCTTGGTAAGGTTGAAGCGGTCGCCGATTTCTTTGAGCGACATGGGCGCAGCGCCGCCGAGTCCAAAACGATAGCGGATGATCTCGGCTTCCTTTTCGCTCAGGGTGCGCAGGATCAGGTCGATGTCGTCCCGCAGGGCCGCTTCGATGGCGTTGTCGTCCGGGGATTTGTAGGCTTCGTCTTCCACAAAATCGCCCAGGGACGAAGAGTCCTTGTCGGTGTACACCGGGCTTTCCAGGGACACCAATTCGCGGCTGATATTGATCAGGTCCGCCACGTGGGCGGGCTCCATGTTCAGCAAGCGGCCGATTTCGGTTATTTCGGCGTCGTTGCTCGTCCCGCCCTGCACGATCTTGCGCGCCTTTTCGATCTGCACCAGTTCGTTGGCGCGATTGAGGGGCAGCCGGATCATGCGCGACTTTTCGCAGATCGCCTTGAGGATAGCCTGGCGTATCCACCACACCGCGTAGGAGATGAAGTGGTAGCCCTTGTCCACGTCGTAGCGTTCGATGGCGTTGAGCAGGCCGATGTTGCCTTCGCTGATCAGATCGTTCAGCGAGAGGCCCTGATTTTGGTACTTTTTGGCCACGTTGACCACAAAGCGCAGGTTGGCCGAAGCCAGGCGCTCCCGGGCTTTGACGTCGCCCTTGGCCGCGGCCCGGGCTACGGTATCTTCTTCTTCCCGGGTCAACAGCGGAATCCGGTTGATTTCTTTGAGATATATGGAAAGGACGTTTTCATCCGAACCGGCAGCCGTAGCGGGGCGAATCCGTTTAGCGATTTTTACCGAAGCCATGTCGTACACCTCCCTGGCAAGTGCACTTATAATAGCAATATTCATGCCAAAAAAGATCAAAAGCCCCCAGACCAGCGTGTTAATGGAGGCATTTTTCCGCCTGGGCGCGGTGCCGGGCGGCGACCTGAGACGTCAAGCAGAATAGTCGATATATCTTTTCATTATAAACACTTAACAATCATGCCGAGGGGCTGTCCGCCGTTTGGCCGGAGGGTGTAGCCGCTCTCCCCGTCCATCCCCTGATCCCGATGGAAGGACGGAATAGGGTAAACGCCTAAGCCCCGGGAACCTTCTGCGCCCTTTTCCCCCGTTCAGGAACGATCAAAACGACCCGCTTTTCCGGTTCCGCCCGTCGATTGTATCCAAATGATACAATATTGGGCGCGAATTCCGCCCCCGGGTCAAAGCGACCCAGATTCGATCTCCCTGCAGGAATAGAGCCGACCGCAGCACATGCGCCGGGGCAGTCCGGACCCGCAGGCGCAGGGATCATCGGCGCGGATGCGCAGCGTTTGCCCCGCACCGGGCCTAAAATTGCCCACCAGGGGTTCGCAATCCTGGGCGTAGTCGGTTTCCTGATGGAGATGGGGAAAATCCAGCCGTGCCCGGCGGAACAGCGCCAGCTTGTCCGTCGCCGATCTCCCGTTCAGGATTCCCGCCTTGGCCAGCACCTTGAAGGCATCGGCGATGACGCCGTATACCACGTCCCGTTCTGCGGGGGAGCCGAATTTACCCGCACCCCGCAGGCCCAGGTACCGCCCGGCCTGCACGGATTTAAAAGCCTGGTAGTCGTCCGCCGCGGGGCTGGAACAGCGGCGCAAGCCGTAGTCGTTTACCCAGCGCCCGAATAGTTTGACCATCCTGCCCCGGCGCACCAGACGCCGGGCGTTGACCCAACTCTTGACCGCCAGGGAAGGACTTCCGGAATGTTCCAGCGCCAAGCCCAGATAGTAGAGTACCCGGGACAGGTTCTTAGGGTCCGCGACGGGACAGGTTTTGAGGGAAACGTTGAAATCCCGCACCGCCGCCGCCGGCCTGTGCCGGGATAGCGCCCTTCTTCCCCGATTGAACGCCACGGTCCATTCCCGCATCTGGGCATCTCCTCTTGACTGTAAAATACGGATACCCCGGCGGGAAGGCAAGTCCTGCTTTTAATGGCGGGAGCGACGCATTTTTGTTGACCATCCGGGGGCGTTTTTTGTATATTCAATATGAAAACCACACCACCATACAATCATAGGTGCTTTAGGAGGAAAGATATGAAGGTAAAACCCTTGGCCGATCGCGTAATGGTCAAGCTCGAGAAGAATGAGGCCAAGACGGCGGGCGGCATTATTATTCCGGATACTGCCCAGGAAAAGACCCAGACCGGCCTGGTGGTCGCCATCGGCGACGACAAGGAAATGATCAAGGTCAGCGTCGGCCAGCGCGTCATGTACGACAAGTACGCGGGAACGGAAGTCAAGGTGGACGGCGTCGATCACCTGATCCTGAAGATGCCCGACGTGATCGCGGTCATCGAATAGGGTTTTTGAGCCGAAAAAAGCTGTCCACCCGGGTGGGCAGCTTTTTTTTGTCCCTATAGCTACGCTACGGCCGTAACTGCAACCGTGGGCTTGAGACCTCAGGCGCCGAGTTGTTTAGTTTTCTTGATCGCGTCCAGGACGCCGTTGACGAACCGGAAAGATTCGTCGGAGCCGAACTCCTTGGCGATGTCGATGGCTTCGTCGATGACGATGGAAGGCGGCACGTCGTCCTGGAACAGCAGCGAATAGGTGCTCAGGCGCAGCACCGCCAGGTCGACCCGGTTGAGCCGGGAAAAATCCCAGTTCTTCAGGTGCGCCTTGATCGCGGCGTCCACGACTTCGATGCTTTCTATCGTACCGACGACCAGCAACCGCGAAAATGCCGCAGTAGCCTCGTCGAGGGTCGATTTTTTTTCCGTGTCCAACCAGGAAAAATCAGCCAGTTCCGTCAGGGGGATCTTGGAGGCTTCCCAAGAATAGAGGGCCTGGAAGGCGATGATGCGGCCTTTTCTGCGCGACGCCATACCTTACCAGGCAAGATTCTTGTCGAATACCTGGAACGAATTCCCGGTCCGCAATTCTTCCACCAATTCTTTGGTCGCCGTTTCGACGATTTTCTGCTGCCGCTGCTGCATGATCAGGTTGCCGATATACTCCCGCACCGTGGGCCGGGACCCGAGCTGGTAGACGTCGTCCAGCTGCAGGGTCTTCTGGCTGTAGGCTTCGGTAACCTTGATCATCTGGTAGCCCTTCTGGTTTTCCATCATCCGGGACACTTCGCCCTGCTTGAGGGCAAAGGCGACGGTCATGAAGTCGCCGCCCACCACCTTTTGGGCTTCCGCCGTTTTGGGCAGGTAGCCCCCGTCGCCGCCCTGGTAGCCCGAATTGGACGCCTGGGCGCGCAGCAACGCCTCGTCGAACTTGCCGGCGTTGGCGCCGATCTCTTTGGCCAGGGCATCGGCTTTTTCCTTGGCCTTGGCCCGGGTTTCGGCGTTGGCGCCGTAGGGCACAAAGATCATGGAAAAGCGGACCGTATCGGGCCGCACCAGTTTGGCCTTGGAGAGTTCGTAGGCGTCCTTGATCTCGTTTTCCGTCGGCTGCTTGAGGGCTTCAAAGAGGGACCGCTTCTTGGACAGCAGGTATTTCTGCACCGTCAGCTGGCGCCGCAGCTGTTCCCGGAAGCTCGCTAGGTCCAGGCCGGTTTCCTTCTTGACCGCCGCGTCGAACTCGGCGTTGGTGGGCTGATGGCCCAGCGCCTTGGCCATGGCGGCTTTGGACTGCTCCAGCTGCTTGTTGACCTCCGCGTCCGGCACGGCCACGCTGTCCCGTTCCGCCGCCTGCAGGGCCAGGCGCTCGTTGATCATCACGTCCAGCACCTGCCGGCGTTCTTCCACGGTCAGGCTGCGGGAAGAACCGGCCTCGATTTTCTGCACCTCCGCCTTCAGCTGCTTGACGGAGATGGGTTCGGTCTTGGTCAGCTTGACCAACGCCGCCGGCTGCAGGTCGGATTGGGCGTACCCCGCTCCGGCCACGACCAGGGCCAACAAAATAATAGAGGGAATTCGTTTCATTTTATTCCTTTGCAATTCTCGATGGAATTGGCTGTTTCAGCGTAGTTTTATGCCGCTCGTCATATAAACGCACAAAGGCCGGCCAAGGTTACCCGCCGTCTTCACGGACGCGCTCATTCCAGCACCGCCCGGATGCGCCGGACGCCGGCGGAGGAGGATTGTTCCTTCTGGATGGTGAAGGTGCCCAATTTGCCGATCCGGTCCACGTGAGGTCCGCCGCACACTTCCTTGGAAAAATCGCCGATGCTGTAGACCTTGACCTGGGCTTCGTATTTTTCACCGAACAGGGCGATGGCGCCGGAAGCCTTGGCTTCCTCCAGGGTCAGGATTTCCATGCTCACCGGCAGGTCCCGGCGAATCTGCTCGTTGACGATGTCCTCTACCCGCTCTATTTCTTCCGCCGTCAGCGGCGCGGCGTGGGAAAAGTCGAAGCGCATGCGTTCGGCGGTGATGTTGGAGCCCTTTTGGGCGACGTGCTCGCCCAGCACCAGGCGCAGGGCCTTATGCAGCAGGTGCGTGGCGGTGTGGTACTTGACCGCCTGGTCCCCGTGGTCGGCCATGCCGCCCTTGAAGACCTGCTCGCTGCCCGCCCGGGAAAGCTCCTGGTGCTTCTTGAAAGCCTCGTCGAACTCGCCGCGGTTGACGGTCATGCCGTTTTCGGCGGCCAGTTCTTCCGTCAGCTCGATGGGAAAACCGTAGGTATCGTAGAGTTTGAAGGCCAGCCGGCCGGAAATGACTTTTTTGGGATCCCGGAGCAGGTTGGGCAGCATCTTTTCAAACTCGTGTTCCCCCTTCTGCAGGGTTTCCAGGAACTTGCGCTCTTCGCCGCCCAATTCGTCCATGATGCGCTGCCGGTTTTCCGCCAGTTCCGGGTAGGGGGCGGCGAATTCATCCACCACCACCGCGGCGATCCCCGCCAGGAACACGTCGCCGACGCCCAGTTTCTTGCCGTGCCGGACCGCCCGGCGAATCAGCCGGCGGAGCACGTAGCCGGCGCCGACGTTGGCCGGGGAGACCGCCTTGGGATCCCCCAGGATGAAGGTCGCAGCCCGGACGTGGTCGCAGATGATGCGCACCGACTTGTCCTTTTCGCCGTCGCTGCCGTAGCGGTAGCCCGAAACCGCCTCCACCGCGGCGATGACCGGGGCAAAGATCTCGGTTTCGTAGACCGATTTTTTGCCGTTCAGGATGGTCACGGTCCGTTCGATGCCCATGCCGGTGTCCACGCAGGTGCGGGCCAGCGGCTCGTAGCTGCCGTCGGCGGTCTTGTTGTACTGCATGAAGACGTCGTTCCAGACTTCCAGCCACTTGCCGCACTTGCAGCCCGGTCCGCAGTCCGGACCGCAGTCCGGCCGGCCGGTGTCGATGAACATCTCCGTATCCGGACCGCAGGGTCCGGTGCTGCCCGCGGGCCCCCACCAGTTGTCTTCCCGGGGCAGATAGCGGATGCGTTCCCGGGGAATACCCAGACGGGCCCAGGCGGCGGCGGATTCTTCGTCCCGGGGAATGCCCGGCTCGCCTTCGAACACGGTCACCGCCAGTTTATCCGCCGGAATGCCCAGCCACTTGGCGTCGGTCAGGAACTCGAAGCTCATGGCGATGGCTTCTTCCTTGAAGTAGTCCCCCAGCGACCAGTTGCCGAGCATCTCGAAGCAGGTCAGGTGGCTGGGGTCGCCGACGGCGTCGATGTCCCCGGTGCGGATGCATTTTTGGTAGTCCGTCAGCCTGTTGCCCGCCGGGTGGGGTTCGCCCAGCAGGTAGGGCACCAGGGGGTGCATGCCGGCGGTGGTGAACAGCACCGTCGGATCGTTGTCGGGCAGCAACGACTTGCCCTGAATCTGGGCGTGGCCCTTCGACTTGAAGAATTCAATATATTTGGTACGTAATTCGTTGGCGTCCATAGGGGTCCTATAGTAGGGAACGGGGGCTTCCTCGTCAAGGCCGCGGGCGCCGGAACGCCCCCGCGGGCGCGCCCGGCGCCGGGTGCGGCGCCCGGGCCGACGGCTCAGCGCTTGCCGGCGTCGTAGATCTCCCCCGCCGCCCGAGGACCAACGGAACGGCCGGAGAACAGGATCAGCGCCAGAATGGTCAGCACGTAGGGCAAAAGGTAGAAAAACTCCTGGGGCAGATTGACCAAAAAGGGAATATCCTTGGCGTAGAGCGACAGGGCCTGGGAAAAACCGAAGAAGAGCCCCGCCCCCAGCACACCCCAGGGGCTCCATTTGCCGAAGATGAGCGAACCCAGGGCGATGAACCCCGTGCCGTGGATGGACGTGACCGTGTACTGGATATCCTGGGTCAGAACCATGACGCCCCCCGCCAACCCGGCCAGCGCGCCGGAAGCCAGGACGCCGAAATAGCGCATCCGGAACACGTCGATGCCCATGGACGCCGCGGCCTGCGGGTTTTCGCCGCAGGCCCGCAGGCGCAGGCCCCGGGGGGTCTTGTAGACCACGAACCAGGTAAGCAGGACCAGCAGCAGGGCGACGTAGAAGGTGGGGTAGATGCCGTCGAAGAGGGCCTTGCCGAACAGGGGAATGTCGCGTAGGCCGGGGATGCTGATCTTGGCCAGGCCGGTCGAAAAGGACCGGCTGCGCTGCTGGTTGAAGAAGATCTGGCACAGGTACACCGTCAGCCCGCCGGCCAGAATGTTGAGCGCCGTGCCGGAAACGACCTGGTCGGCCTTCAGGTTGACCGACGCCACGGCGTGCAGCAGGGAAAACAGGATGCCCACGAGGATGCCGACCAGCATGCCGATCCAGGGCGCGTAACCCGGCAGCGGAACCTCCAGGGCGACGGTGATCGAGGCGGCGGCGAAGGCGCCGACCATCATGATGCCCTCCAGGGCCACGTTGACGATGCCTGACCGCTCGCTGAAAAGCCCGCCCAGGGCGGCGATGACGATGGGCGCCGCGAACATCAGGGCGATGGGGAACATTTCCAGCAACAACTTCATTTGCGGGCCTCCCGTTGGTGCTTGGCGAAGTCCAGCAGGGTTTCGATTCCCACGCGCATGGCCACGAACAGGACGATGGACGCCTGGATGATGGAGGCGATTTCCCGGGGAATGCCCTGGGACTGCATCAGCGGCTGGGCGGCTTTGAGCATGCCGAACAGCAGGCCCGAAAACAGCACGCCCAACGCGGCGTTGCCGCCGACCAGGGCCACGGCGATGCCGTCCATGCCGTAGCCTTCGAACGAGGGCAGCACCCGGCCGAAGTTGAAGGTGCCCAGGGTGATCACCGCGCCGCCCAGAGCGGCGAAGGCGCCGGAAATCATCATGGACAGCACGATGTTCTGTTCCACCTTCATGCCCGCGTAGCGGGCGGCTTCCTTGTTGAAGCCCACCGCCCGCAGCCGGTAGCCGAAGGTGGTCTTTTCCACGATGAACCAGAACAGCAGCACCCCCAAGATGACGGGGATCAGCCCCCAGTTGAGCCGCGACCCGTTGGTGATGGCGGTCAAGAACTCGCTCTTCAGGCTGGCGCTGGGTGGGAACTCCGGCGTCTTGACCCGGTCCAGGGAGCCGAACTGCAGCAGCGCCCAGTTGACGAAGTAGAGGGCGGTATAGTTCATCATGATGGAAACGACGACCTCGTGCACGTTGAAGCGGGCCTTCAGGTAGCCCGGAACCGCCGCCCACAGCGCGCCCGCGGCCATGGCGGCCAGCAGGCAGAGCAGGGGGTGCAGGATGGGTGGGGCGTCGACCAGCAGAGCCACCGCGACGGCGGCCAGGGAGCCGACCATCAGCTGGCCTTCGGCGCCGATATTGAACAGCCCGGTGCGGAAGGCAAAGGCCACCGACAGGCCGGTCAGCGTGATCGGCAGGGACTGGACCAGGAATTCGCCCACGTAGCGCAAGTTGAAATCCGCCCGGCCGGAAAAGTCGATGCCCGTGACCGTGCGGCCCAGGGCTATGAGCATGGCCAGGGGGTTCTTGCCGGTAAAGACGATGATCACCGCCCCCAGGATGAAGCCCAGGAGCACCGCGATCAACGGCACGATCAGTCTGGTTCGCTGTTTGCTGGTCACCTTACACCGCCTTGCGCTGGGAACCGGCC
Organism: Treponema denticola; assembly: GCA_020719845.1. Taxonomy (GTDB): domain Bacteria; phylum Spirochaetota; class Spirochaetia; order Treponematales; family Breznakiellaceae; genus DYPP01. Next base: position 26,807 of record DYPP01000022.1, read on the forward strand.
ATGTACAGGCCCAATTCGTTTTCCGTCGCTTCCGACGCCGCCACCTCGGCTACGATCTCGCCGTTGAAGATGACGGCGATCCGGTCGGACAGGTCCATGATCTCGTCCAGCTCCAGGGAAACCAGCAGGATCGCCTTGCCCTTGTCCCGTTCCTCCACGATCCGGCGGTGGATGTATTCGATGGCGCCCACGTCCAGGCCCCGGGTCGGCTGGGCGACCACCAGCACTTCCGGGGAGCGGTCGATCTCCCGGGCCACGATGGCCTTCTGCTGGTTGCCGCCGGAAAGGCTGCGGGAAGGCGTGGCCGGACCTTCGCCGGAGCGGACGTCGAATTCCTTGATCAGCCGTTCGGCGTTTTTTTTGATGGCCCCGAAGTCCAGCACGCCCCAGCGGGAAAACGGCCGCTGCTCGAAGGAATGCACCACCATGTTCTCATCCAGCCGGAAATCGAGCACCAGCCCGTGCTTGTGCCGGTCTTCGGGAATGTGGCCCAGACCCGCTTCCGTGCGCCGGCGGACCGGCAGGTGGGTGATGTCCCGGCCGTTGAGCAGGATGGAGCCGGCTTCCGCCCGGGCCAGACCGGTCAGGGCGTAGACCAGTTCGGTCTGGCCGTTGCCGTCGATGCCGCAGAGGCCGACGATCTCGCCCCGCCGGACTTCCAGGGAAAGGTCCTTTACCCCGAACACGCCCTTGTTGTTCTTGACCTTGAGGTTGCGGATGGCCAGCAGCACGTCCCCGGCCACGGCAGGCGCCTTGTCCACCGAGAAACTGACCGCCCGGCCGACCATCATCTCCGCCAGCTTGGCTTCCGAGGCGTCGGCCACCTTGACCGTTCCCACCAGGCGGCCCCGGCGCAGGACGGTGCAGACGTCGGCGACGGCCTTGATCTCCTTGAGCTTATGCGTGATGAGCAGGATGGTCTTGCCTTCGGCGGTCAGCCGACGCATGATTTCCATCAGCTCGTGGATTTCCTGGGGGGTAAGCACGGCGGTGGGTTCGTCGAAGATCAGAATTTCCGCGTCCCGGTACAGCATTTTCAGGATTTCCACCCGCTGCTGCATGCCGACGCCGATATCCTCGATTTTGGCCCGGGGATCGACCTCCAGACCGTACTTCTTGGAAAGTTCCGCCACCCTGCGTTCCGCCACGGACAGATCGATCGACAGCCCCTTGCGCGGCTCCAGCCCGAGGACGATATTTTCGGTAACCGTAAAGTTATGCACCAGCTTGAAATGCTGATGGACCATGCCGATGCCCAGCCGGTTGGCCGTATTGGGATCCGTAATCCGCACTTCCTGGCCCCGTACCTTGATCGTACCCGAATCGGCCTGGTACAGACCGAACAGGATACTCATCAGGGTCGATTTGCCGGCGCCGTTTTCCCCGAGCAGGGCGTGCACGGCGCCTTCTTCGACCTGGACGGTGACGTCGTCGTTGGCCCGGATCCCGGGAAAAGTCTTGACGATATGAAGCATTTCGATGATCTGCGGCATCGGCTTACCCCCTGCCCTTCTAAGCTGTGCCCTACGGCGGGAAAAAAAAGGCCTCCCCGGACGAGGAGGCGCTTTTTCGGGTACGGACCCTTACTTGGCGGGAACTTCGGAAACCTTGAGCGCCCCCGAGGCGATCTGGGCTTCGTATTCCTTGACCTTGGCGGTGATGTCCGCGGCCAGGTTGGGGTTCTTGTCGGGCACGCCGACGCCCTTGTTGGCCACCGAGAACACCAGCGTCTGGCCGCCGGGGAACTTGCCGTCCTGGGTCATTTTGGCCACGTCGTGGGCCGCGACGTCGACGCGCTTCAACATCGAGGTCAGCACCGCCGACTTGTCGCCGTACATGCCGTCGGCGTACTGGTCCTTGTCGACGCCGATGGCCCAGCGGATGTCGCCCTTGGCGGACAGTTCCTTGGCTTCTTTGATCATGCCGTTGCCCGTGCCGCCGGCGGCGTGGAAGATGATGTAGGCGCCGGCGTTGAACTGCTTCTGGGCGATGGCCTGGCCCTTGTCGGGAGCGCCGAAGTCGCCGGCGTAGTCCACGAGGATCTTGCATTCCGGATAGACCGCCTTGACGCCCTGCTCAAAGCCGGCCTGGAAGCGTTCGATCAGCGGGAACTGCATGCCCCCCAGGAATCCGACCAGCTTCTTGCCGTCCGCCTTGGCTTTGAGGCCCGCGGCCACGCCGACCAGGAAGGAGCCTTCGTGTTCGGAGAACACTGCGGAGGCGACGTTCGGCTTGGCCACCACCGAGTCGATGATCAGGTACTTGTTGGCGGGATACTTTCCGGCGACCTCGCCCATGGACTTTTCAAAGAGGAAGCCCGGGGCCACGATCAGGTCGAGCTTTTCGTCGGAGAAGGTGGACAGGTTGGGAATATAGTCGGCTTCCGCGGCGGACTGCAGGTACTTGTAGTCCCCGTCCTTCAGGCCGGCTTCCTTGGCGAAGCGGACCATGCCCTCCCAGGTGCCCTGGTTGAAGGATTTATCGTCGATGCCGCCCACGTCGGTGACCAGACCGATCCGGAAGGCCGGCGCCGCCGCGGCGGCGGGAGCGGCTTCTTTCTTCTTGCCGCAGGACGTGATGACGAGCGTTGCCAGTACAGCCGCGACGACCGTGGACGCGAACAGTTTCTTCATAGTTTCCTCCTGATATGATCCGTCCCGATGGAACGGTCTTTCACTATACGCCCGGCTGAAGGGGGTGTCAACCGAAATCCACCTTCCTATTCGGGCAACTCCGCCACGATGGCCACCCCGGAGGAGGTGCCGATGCG
>DYPP01000022.1:29676-36540 GCA_020719845.1 Treponema denticola
CTTCCTATTCGGGCAACTCCGCCACGATGGCCACCCCGGAGGAGGTGCCGATGCGGTCCGCCCCGGCTTCCAGCAGGGCGATGGCGTCATGGTAGGAGCGGATGCCCCCGGAAGCCTTGATGCGCAGCGCGTCGCCCACGGTCTTGCGCATCAGCTTGACGTCCTCGACGGTGGCGCCGCCGGACCCGAAGCCGGTGGACGTCTTGACGAAGTGGGCGCCCGCCTTGAGCGACGCTTCGCAGGCGATGCGTTTTTCGTCGTTGGACAGGAAGCAGGTTTCGATGATCACCTTGACCGTCGTCTTGCCGGCTGCCCGCACCACCGCCCGGATGTCGTCTTCCAGGGCCTTGTAGTCGCCGCCCTTGAGGGCGCCCAGATCGATGACCATATCCACTTCCTGGGCGCCCTGCTTGATGGCCAGCCGGGTTTCTTCCACCTTGATTTCCGTGGTGTGCGCGCCCAGGGGAAAGCCGATGACCGAACAGGTCAGCACGTCCGTGCCGGCCAGTTCCTTGGCCACCAGGGATACCCAGCGCGGGTTGACGCAGACCGAGGCAAAATGGTTGGTCCGGGCTTCGGCGCAGAGTTCCCGCACCTGTTCGGCGGTGGCGGTGGGTTTGAGCAGCGTATGGTCGATCGTCTTGGCGATCGACGCTTTAGTCCATTCTTTCGGCATGCAACAATTCTCCTTGTCCCGTTCATTCTATAGCAAGCGGGACCACTTAGCCAATAGAAGCCTTCCGGCGGCGGCCGGCCGCCGACTATCCGCTAGGGGTGTTCGCCGATCAGGCTCTTGAGCTCCCGGATGTCCCGCACCAGTTTGGTCCGGTCCAGGTTCTGGAAGCGCCGGGGCACCATCTCTTTGGAAGTGCACTCCAGCACGGCCACCAGGTTCTGCAGTTCGATCTCGTAGGGGTAGGCGGGAGGAACGAAGTCGCCCATGGCTTCTTCCAGGTCTTCCCGGGTCACGAAGGAGCGCTCGTCCATGGCGGCCCGGAACTTGGCCCGGATCAGCACCGACTCCAGGTCCGCCCCGGAAAACTCGTGCCGGAACTTGCGCAGCAGGTCGGCGATGGGGAACTTGCGGATGGACAGGTCCAGCTTGCGCACCAGCGTGTCGTAGAGGGCCTCTTTTTCCGCCTCCGAGTCGGGGTAGAAGAGAGCCAAGTGCTCTTCCGCCCGGCCTTGGCGCTTGAGGTCGATGGGCAGCAGGTCGGGACGGCTGGTGATCAGGAACCAGATGATCTTGCCCCGGTACTCGGTATTGCCCATGAAGGAAGCGATCTGGGCAAAGACGCGGTTGCTGGTGCCCGAATCGCCCTCCTGGTCCCGGTCGCCCAAGAAGGCGTCGGCTTCGTCGATCATGACCGCCACCGGCGACATGGCGGACAGGATGTTGAGCACTTTTTCCAGGTTGGATTCGGTCACGCCCTGCCACTTGGAGCGGAAATTGCGGAACTTGACCATGGGGATGCCGATTTCGCCGGCAAAGGCGGTTACCATGAAGCTTTTACCCGTGCCCACCGGCCCGGCGATCAGGTAGCCCATGGGCAGCACGTCCAGGCGGGCCTGCTTGATGGCCCGGGCGGCGTTCTTGAAGCGCTTCTTGACAAAGTCGTGGCCCGACACGTAGGAAAGGTCATGGTTGGTTTCCATGAATTCCAGCAGGCCCGCAGCTTCGTTTTCGATCAGTTCTTTCTTTTTTTCCCGGATATAGTCCATGGAAAGGACCTTGTCTTCCTGAAAACTTTCCGACACCAGGCGGTTCAGGTTCATCAGGTTGAGGCCGCTGGTGACCGCCGCCACCCGGGCGGCGTCCAGGCCCCGGTCCAGCAGCAGCGTGCCTTCCCGCTCCAGGAACAGCAGGAAGCTGGTGCGCACCGCCAAGTCCGGGATGGGGATGCGGATCTTGACCGTCGAGGGCGAGCCCACCAGGCGGGGCGAAAGGTCGGCCAGGTTTTCGGTCAGCAGGATGACCGACACGTCGCCCTTGGTGAAGATCGGGTCGTGGGACCAGCGGTTCAGGGTTACCAGGCAGTAGCGGTCTTCTTCGGTCAGCCGGGCGATGTCGCTGGCGGGCACGATGGTCTCGGCGTAGTCCAGGATCAGCACGATGCGCCGCTGTTCGGGAATGTTCATCAGAAAGTACTTTTCCAGGTAGAAAAAGCTCTTCTGCGGGTCCGCGGACACCAGGTCCGCCTCTTCCACGTCCGGAAAGCGGCCGGTCATCGCTTTTTTGTAGTCCCGGGCCATCTCCACGGTGCAGAAGGACACCCCGCTGGACCGGTCGTAGAAGACGATGATGTCCCGATTGCCGAAGAGCACTTCCGACACGTATTCCTGGATGCGGACAAAAATGAATTCCCCTTCGTTCATCTTGTGGGGCAGAAAGTCCCGGATGTTGCCGTGCACCAGGTACAGGTTGGCCGTCTTGGAACAGTACTTGTAGGACATCTCCTGCGCCCAGACGGGCAGGATCTTGATGAAGGGAAGATTCTTGAGGATCAGTTGTTCCGCCATGGTGCCCCCGCCGACGAGTATAGCCCATGACGGGCTCCTGTGGTAGTCTGGAAGGCATGAATACCACCCTGCTGTACTGGCTGCTGCCGGCTTTGGTCGGCCTGTCGTTCATCGTCGAGGAAGGCTTGAGCCTGCTCAACGCCTCGGTCCGCCGCTCCGACGTCGATCCCCGGGTGGCGGACGTCTACGACGCCGAAAAATACCGCCGCGCCCTGGCCTACCAGCGGGACAAGGACCGGCTGGGCCGGGTCTCCCGGGCTTTTTCGTTCCTGCTCAGTGCCGGCTTGATCGGCTTTGGCTTGTTCGGACAGCTCGACGGAGCGTTGGGGACGCTGATTGCGGCGCCCCGCCTGCGGGCGCTGGCCTTTTTCGGCCTGCTCTACCTGGGCGCGGATCTGCTGGCCCTCCCCTTCGGCCTCTACGACACCTTCCGGCTGGAAGCCCGCTACGGCTTCAACAAGACGACCCCGGCCACCTTTGCCGCGGACAAGCTCAAGGGCTATCTGCTGGCGGCCGTCTTCGGCGGCGGCATCCTCTACCTGCTGATGGTCCTGATCCAAGCCCTGGGCGGCTGGTTCTGGATCGCCTTTGCCGCCGCCGCCGTCGGCCTGGTCATCCTGGTCAACCTGTTCTATACCAGCCTGATCCTGCCGCTGTTCAACAAGCTCCGGCCCCTGGAAGCAGGGGAGCTGCAGGATGCGGTCCGGACCTACGCGGCGGAGCAGGAAATCGACCTGCAGGGCGTCTACGTCATGGACGGCTCCAAACGGTCCACCAAGGCCAACGCCTTCTTTTCCGGCCTGGGCGGACGCAAAAAGATCGTGCTCTTCGACACGCTGATCCAAAAGCATCCCCGCAACGAACTGATCGCCGTGCTGGCCCATGAAACGGGGCACCTCAAACTGGGCCACATTCCCCGGAGCCTCTGGTTCTCGGCGCTGCAGATTTTTGTGATGGCCGGGGTTTTTTCGTTCTTTGTCCGCAGCGAAGCGCTTTCCCTGGCCCTGGGCGGCAACGCCTACGCCCTGGAACTGAACCTGGTGGCCTTCGGCATCCTCTTCAGTCCCCTGGCTTCCGTCGCCGGTCTGGCGGCGCTGGCGGCCAGCCGGCGCCACGAGTACGCCGCCGACGCCTTTGCCGCCCGCACCGCCTCCGGCGCCGACCTGGGCGCCGCCCTGATCCGGCTGTCTGCGGACAACCTGTCCAACCTGTACCCCCATCGGGCTTACGTGTACTTCAACTATTCACATCCGCCGCTCCTCAGCCGGCTGGACGCGCTGGAACGGGGGAGCCTGAGGGCGTAGTTTCGTGCTATGGTAGTCCCATGCCCCTGAGCGAATACGAAGCCATGGCTTCCTACTACGATGTCCTGCTGGAACCCCTGCTCCGGTCCCTGCGCCGGCGGATCCTCCGTCTGGCGGATGCCGGACCGGGCCAACGGGTGCTGGAAATCGCCTGCGGCACCGGAAGCCAGGCGGTCTGGTTCCGGAAGGCCGGCGCGGACTATACCGGCGTGGACCTGTCCGCGGCCATGCTGAAGGTGGCGGGGAAAAAGAAGCTATCCTGCCTGCACGCCGACGGAACACGCTTGCCCTTGCCGGAGCGCCGCTTCGACCTGACGACCATTACCCTGGCCCTGCACGAGGTAGCGGCGGAGACCCGGGAGGGCATCGTCACCGAAATGCGGCGGGTGACCAGACCCGGGGGCCACCTGGTCATCACCGATTACGCAGTTCCGGAAAGCTCAGGTCCGTACAGCCGCAGCGCCGGCGCGGTCATCCAGGGCATCGAAAAACTGGTGGGCGGCGACCACTACCGCCACTTCCGCCGGTTTATGGCCGCCGGCGCCCTGGCCGGCTTTCTGGCGCCCTTCGGTCTGGACCTGGTGGACCGGGTGCATACCTTCGGCGGGAATATGGCCATCCTCAAGTATCGAATTCGATGACGAAGCGGGCGCCGCAAACCCTGGGGGTGCGTACCGCCGCGGCCTTGACAAGCGGCATCCGGACTCCGAAGATGTCCTGATGGACCGGCGCTGGCTTCTGCTCTGCATCTGCTTATTTCTGTACCCCGAAGTTCCGCGGGCGTCGGCGCTGGACGGGGAAGCGCTGTCCCTGCGGGCGGGGCCGCTCCCCCGGGCCGGGGAACAGGCCGGCGACATCAGGTCCGCCCTGCGGGACTACCGGAACGGCGATTTTAAAGAAACCGGAGACACGCGTTTCTTCGGGGACGCCGGGCAGGGCCGCTGGTTCATGATCCCTTTGTCGATTCCCTCAGGCAAGGCGGACCAGGAAAGCGCCTGCCGCGGCGTGATTCTCCGGGTGGAGAACTATCTGCTGGACGCCATCGACGTGTACGTCCTGCGGGACGAGGACATCATCGCCGACCGGAGCGGCGGCGTCCGGGGAAGCTCCGTCCGGTATCACCTGGGCTACGCCACCCATGATTTTGCCTTTACGCTGGCAGGCGGCGACTACCGCCTTTTTATGCGCATCGTCGCCGCCGAAGCCTTTTTGCCGATCCGTCTGCTGGACCTGGACAACTACGGTTCCCTGGCCGGCGAACGGGACGTGCTGTTCGCCCTGTTCTACAGCGTCATCTTCGCCGTGCTGATGGCCACCGTGTTCGCCTACTTCACCGCGGAAACCCGGCGCGGCTACTACGTGCTGCATTTTCTCTTTTTGCTTTCCTATCTTTCCTACCAGCTGTCCCGGGACGGCGTGCTCAACGGGATGTTGTGGCCGGGCAACGCCTATCTCATCCATCGCTACTACCTGTTCGCCACCACCCTGTCCCTGTTTTTTCTGCAGACCCTGGTCATGGCTTTTCTGTGCGCAGGGTCCCGGCATCCCCGGATCTACCGCTTTCTGCGGCTCAACCTGGCGGTGCCCGCCGCCGCGGCGCTGGTGCTGGTCTTTCTGCCCGAAGCCTACCTGACCGCCTACCAGGGGGTAGCCCGGGTCGTCCTGCTGTACGTGCTGGTTTTGATGTCCCTGACCACCGTCCCGGGCCTTTTCTCCCGGGACGCGGCGGACCGGCTGTTCAGCGTGGGCCTGCAGGTAGCAATCGGGAGCATCATCATCGCGGTCCTCAAGGCCAAGGGCGTGCTGCCCTACGCCGACTTCCAGCTGTACGCCCTGACGGGTGTCATGGTGGAAGGGATCCTGTTCCTGCTGGCCGTTTCCCTCCGCCTGGGCGACATCGCCCGGGGAAAGCGGCGGGTGGAAGCTTCCCTGCGGGAAGCCAACCAGCGGCTGCTCCAGAGCCGGGGTCGGCCCCATTTCCTGCTCAACACCTTCGGCATGATCCGCTCAATGCTGCAGGACCGGCGGGACACGGCGGAGGAAGCCTTTTCCTGTCTGATCGAAGACTACCGGTTCTTTACCCACCGGGCGCTGCTGCCCCTGATCCCGGCGGCGGAAGAACTGGCGTTCATCCGCAATTACCTCCGGATCATGGACCTGCGCTACGCTTCCGCGCTGCGGGCCGAATTGACGACCGACACCCCGGACCCGGACAGCCTGCTGCCGCCCCTTTCGCTGCAGCCCCTGGTGGAGAACGCCTACAAGTACGGCACGCGGCCGGGAGTGGTCTCGATCGCCCTGACCCGGCAGGGAGAGGTCCTGCGTTTCCAGGTAGCCGAAGCTGCGGACCTGGGCGACCAGGAAGCCTTTCCCTTTGGGGAAACCCACCGCAACATCCTGGAACGGATGCGCTACTACCACCCGGGCGCGACGCTCCGCCTGCACGTCCAGGGGGGACAATTTTTGGCGACCCTGGAATGGCCGGCCTCTGGTCCGGATCGCGCCGGCGCGCTATAGTTGCCGGGTGATGAATACCGTCCGACGCAGCGTTTTGATATTGGAAGACGAACCGGCCAATCTGCGGTCCCTGGTCGGCCTGATCGCCCGCCGGCCCGAGCTGGATCTGGTCTACAGCGCCGCCGACGGGGAAGAAGCCCTGGGCCTGATCCGCTCGGCCCCGCCGGATCTGGCTTTTCTGGACATCAACGTACCCCTCAAATCGGGCTTGCGGGTAGCCGAACAGGCCGCCGAACTGGGCTGTCTGGTCGTATTCACCACCGCCCTCACCAGCCATGCCCTGGGGGCCTACAAGTTGGGGGCCGTCGACTACCTGGTCAAGCCCGTGGACGCCAAAGCCTTTGACCGGGCCGTGGACCGGGCCCTGGCGCTGCTGGCGGCCCGGGACTCGGCCGCGGCTGCGGAAGCCCCGGATGCCTCTGGCCGGGCCGCCGGGCCGGCGGAGCTCCTGCGCACCCGCTACCGTCTGACGCAGGCCGAACTCGACCTGGCCGCCCTGATCCTAACGGGTTGCCCGAAGGAG
>DYPP01000217.1 GCA_020719845.1 Treponema denticola
CCTGATGCCTTCGGGAGAGGATGTCGGCCAGTTCGGGTGCAGTCATCTGCCGCCTTGGCAGTAGATGGGCGATGGCGGTCACCAGGTCGTTGAGCGACAGCATGGGCCAGGTTTCGCGGTGGGCCGTCTTCTGTTTGACCAGAAACAGCGCCGCCAGCATGACCAGGGCCATGTGGTGATGCCAGGCATCCCAGCGCCGCACCTGATAGTCCGCCATGCCGCACTCGCTCTTTGCCTCCCGAAAGCAATGCTCGATGAAGAAGCGTTGCGCCTGGACCCGCGCCAGGGCCTTGAGTTCGGCCGACTCCGGCGCGTTCGACAGGCAATAGTGCGACACGGACTCTGCCCCCATCTCGCGACGCACCATCAGATGCCAGCAGTGGGCCGTCGCCTCCTCGCCATCCCACACCCACACACGGGCATGCAGATATTCCGCGGCGATCAGGCCCTTCTCCCCTTCTCGCAAGACCAGACGCCGCCAGCTGGACGCCGGCTGTGCCGCCGCCCAGTCATCGACCCGAACTGACGCCCCCGTCGTGACCGGACGCGTCGGGCGACGACCGCGCCCAGACCCCTTGGGCAGATGCAGTTGCGGATCGTCCAGGTACACCCGCTGATCCTTGTGCACATCGGCCACAAAACGCTTGCCCCTGCGGTCCAGGCCGCGCAGGAAGGCCGGTTCCTTGCCATAGCCGCCATCCACGGCGATGTCGCCATAGCGCACGCCACGCCGGTCAGCCTCGTCCACCATTTCCAGCGCCAGCTCGGACTTGGCGCGATAAATCTGTTCCGCCTTCGGGATCGCCGCCTGCTTGCAACGCTCGGGGTCCGACACCCAGGACTGAGGCAGATAGAGGCGAGCATCGATCAGGCAGGACATCTCGCCCCGGCACAGGGCGGCGAAGACGCCGACCTGGCTGTTGTCCACCTTGCCGAGGCGGCCATTCCACTGCCGCGCCACGCCGGCGGAGGCTTCACCCTTCTTGGCGAAGGCGCTCTCATCCAGGATGAACACCGCATCCTCGCCACCCAGCAAGGCGTTGGCCTCCGCCGCAACAACGCCCTGCAACCCGGCCCAGTCCACGCACTCGGAGGTGAGCATGTGCTGCATGGCTTGATGATCGGCCGCGTTGACTTCGCTCATGCGCAGCATGTTGCCGCGCTCGGATTGGAAGAGGCCGCGCACGTAGGCGCGAAAGGTCTGGGAGACGTCGCGGGTACGGGTGAGGAAAAAACCGGAAAAACGGTCGAGATGGGCGCTAAGCGCTTCAGGAAGCCCAGCCAGGGCATGCGCAAGGGAGGGAGAGTCAATTTCACGGGGTCATGGTCATTTACCGTGAATAAACAATGACTTATTGTATCATCCA
>DYPP01000023.1:0-26855 GCA_020719845.1 Treponema denticola
AGCCCGATCGGAGTCACGCAACAGGACCGTTGGGGTGTTGTTGTACGGATTCAGGAAAGTTCATACAAATCATGAGTCCGGTCTAAAAACCGGTTGTTTTTAGACCGGACTTAAGCAATTCCTTACAGGAATTGCGCTTTTATTGATACAAATCTAAAAACTGATGTTTTTAGATTTGACTCAATCCTAGAAAGCATCCGAAGCGCGTGCTATTATGGCCCTTACCATGGTGCTCTTCCGGGTAAACCGACAACAACCAAGACTGTTCATTCCCATCGCCACGGTAACGGCGGTCTTCATCATCGGGAGCGCCGCCTTGCTTTCTGCGCTCTTTACCCGGCAGTCGGATCGTATATTACAGCAACACGAACTGGAACGCCTGCACGGGGCCATAGGTATCTTTTCGCGTATTCAACTGGACAGCATCCCCGCCTACGTAAACGCTATCGAAAACGGCCCAATCCGGGATTACCTGTACGGAAGGCTCTGGTCCACCGAGCGAACCCTCCGGGCGCTGGAAATGATCGACCAGGCGCTGATAGGCAACGATTTTATAGATTCATTTTATCTATACCACGAAGCGACGGGAATTCTATCAACAAGATCGGGCTGGGAAGGTTTTCAAGAACCAAGCGACCCGGGTTTACTGGCGTTTTTGTCCGACGTACGGCGTTATGGTCTTTCCACCTACGTACCCCGTAGGGTTGTTTTTCAAAACGAGGAGGGGACTCACAACCTTTTTACCATGATTTTGGGGAACGTTCCCCCGGAGGGAGAAAAGATGCGCTTTGCCTTCGTGGTAAATCTTTCGGAACGCCGTATCCGCGGGGCAATAGCCAATGACAATTCAAATTCGTCCCTGGTATACATTATCGATCAGGAAAAAAAATATTTATCCCATCCCGATCCGCTTTATTTTGGCGAACCGGTACGCCCGGATGATCCTGTTTTTTCTCTTTTATCGATGAATAAGCCCGAGGGCAACCTGGTACTAAGGGACAGCAGGGGCGAGCGGTGGATTACCGCCTGGTCCGATCATCCAGAACTACGGTGGCGCTTCGTATCGATGACTCCGGAAAAGATCGTCTTCGCGCCCATTACCCAATTTAGGGATACCCTCGTGGTGATCGTCATAAGCGCGCTTCTGCTCTCGGTTCTGACGGCCTATATTGTTTCCTACCTTATCGGCTATGACGAAAGACGAAACCATTTAGCGCTCAAATTCCTTCGGGACGACGCGGAGGATGATTTTGACGCGGGCGTGGATTATTCGGTACAACCCCATACGCTTTTTAAGGGTTTCAACAACAGTTTTGCCCTGGCCATGGTAATCGCGGATAAACACAACGACGTGGATAATTCATTACAAAATATTCCCCCGCGTTCCACCCTCAAAGAAGCCTTTAGCCTGGTGGGACATAAATCGATGATTTTCAGCCTTTCTTCCCACACGGTTCTTACGCTCTTTCCGCGAAAAAACGATGAACCTTTGACCTGGTTGACCAAAATACTTTCTGAAACAGGAACTCGCTTAGGGCTTACCCTTGGGGGCTACCATATCGTCGAACGTCTTACCCTGGACCTCTTACCCAGGGCGTATCAAAAACTCGCCGGGGCGTTTAAAAATGATTACATCCGGAATTCTGGCGCCTTGATCCCGATAAATCTGTATGAGGAAACTATCGCCCCCAGCGACACACCGCGCGAGGTGGGGGAATTGGATCTCGGCATGCTAGAAAGAGCTTTCCGGATGGGCAATCAGGAAGAGGCGCTCCACGCGGTCGATCAGCTGCTAAAAAATCTACGGGACGGCAACGACCCAGACGCGTTCCATTATACCCTGGCGCTTTTAAGCCGTCGTATACCCGAAATACTCGGCACCGACGCTGAATTATTGTTACGGGGAGAAAAGGAAGCATTTTCAAACGCCCTGCGTCGTTGCGAGCGCGTTGATGGGGCCACCAAATTGCTACGTATGGCCTGCGCAGCGCTACGGGAGCGGGGTGAACTGCACAACGATAAGAAGAAAAAGGAACTACTGAACAAAATAAAAGATATGGTAGACAGTCGATTGGCTGACAAAACCCTTGGGACCGCCATGATCGCTTCGGAACTCAATTTTTCCACCAATTACATACGGGAATTCTTTAAACAACACGAAGGAACGCCCCTATTGGAATATATTGGAGCCAAGCGCGTAGAATTGGCGAAAGTACTGTTAACCGGGACGAACGCTTCGATTCGAGACGTATGTGACCATTCCGGGTTTATCAATTATTCTTATTTTTTTACCTATTTTAAAAAAAACACCGGGCTAACCCCCATGGAATTTAAAAAAAACACGCTCCCCCACGAATGAAGAATACATAATCCAAATTACCACCCTTTTTACAAGCCCGTTTTCCTCGCATTTCCAAATAATCGGTGTTTTTCCAGGTTGCAAATTCGACGGGGTCGGGTCTAAATGAAACCAGGTACGGACGCGTCCACCCTCGTATCGATTATTTTGGAGGTGAGTATGAAGATGATGAAAGGGGCCTTCCTGGTCCTGGGTATGTTTGTGGCGGGATCGGTCTTCGCGGCTGGTGAAAAAGAAGCTGCCATCGCCGCCGATAAGGGTCCAACCACAATCATTTATTATCTGTGGGAAGATCCAAAGGTCAAAACGATCGTCGACGCGTTCAACGCCTCTCAAAAGAACATCTACGTAGACGCCCGGTATATTCCGCCTGCAGACTACGAGACAAAGATTACCACCCTCCTGACCGCGAAGGCGGAGATGGATTGTTACGCGCAAAAACGTCAGTCCGACATGTTTACCCACTACGAGAATGGGTTTATAGAAAGCCTGGACGCGTTGATTTCCAAAACCGGCGTACAGAAGGACGCGGTGGAGGCATACCGGGACGCGATAACCATTGACGGCAAGATTGTCGCTTTCCCCTGGCGTGGAGCCGCGTATTATACCTATTATAATAAAAAGCTGTTTGAAAAAGCGGGTATCCCCACTCCAGATACGTACGTTAAAAATGGGACCTGGACTTGGGACAAGTTTTCCGAAGTTTCAAAACAATTGGCTTCCGGCGACGGTACGGTATACGGTTCTTCATCCTATATCTGGGGTGTGAGCCAGCTATTTATGGAAGCCCAAAAGCTAAAGCCTATCATCAGCGCCGATGGAAAGATCGACTACGATGGGGAAATCCTTCATTGGTATAAGCTTCGCAAAGAATTGGAAGAAGCCAAGGCGATGTGGCCCCTTATCGACATGAAGGTAACCAAAACCCATTATTCCAAACAATTCTACGACGGCAAAGCGGCCATGCTTTTGATCGGTGAGTGGTTCCCTGGTTTTATGATTACCGGAAGGGACAAAAATATATTGGTTGGTTTCAGCTGGAACGATTGGGGCATCACTCGCTTGCCGAGCGACGGAAAGACCTACGCTACCATAGGGACGCCAACGTTCAACCACGTTACGTCCTATGCAAAAAATAAGGAAGCGGCGCTTCGGTTCATCGCCTGGATGGGTGGTCCAGAGGGAGCAAAACTCGCTGCGGAAGCCGGGTACTTGCCCGCGCTTATTACCCCGGAAGTCACGAAAATACTTTCCAAAAACGTTCCGGATACGCAGTCATTGGAGTATCTGATCGAGCCTAAAGTCACGTTCCCCATGCTTATGACCAAATACGGCACCCGTGTGGAGGCCCACGTTTTATCGACCATTGAGGAATACCTTTTAGGTAAATTGAACGACGCGGACTTTGACGCGAAATTCAGAAGCGGTCTTGAAGAAATCGTAGCCACCTCTAACTAAAGGATCGGGGACCTCAAGTATTTTCATTGATGGAAAGGTCCCCCACTATTTGAGCGGTTGGGGCAAAAAGCCCACGGGCTTAGGCTCTTTGCCCCAACCTTATTATCGTGGAGGCGGTTAAACGATGACTTATAAAAAAAAAGAGCGGTCCCTCGGAAAACGCCACGGGAAAACGCCTTGGCTAACGGTGGCGCTCTTTTTATTTCCGAGCCTTCTTGGATTCTCCCTTTTTATCGTTTTACCTATTTTGATGGCCGGCGTTTTTTCCTTTACCAATTTTTCCGGAGGTCCCCGTTTTAAATGGATTGGAATTCAAAATTATATCGTTCTATTTAAAAATGGCCTCTTTTTGCAGAGTCTTCGGATAACCCTGGTCTTTTCGTTCTGGACCGTCCTTCTTCTTGTCGTATTAGGACTTGGCTTCGCGTTACTGTTGAATAAGCAATTCCCGGGAAGGACCTTTTTTCGCGGACTTATCTTTATGCCAAACGTACTTTCTTCTATCGCTGTCGCCTTGGCGTTCATGCTGATCCTTGACCCTAACCGGGGCCCGGTAAACAAAATGCTCGCGCGACTAGGTTTTGACCCACCCCTGTGGCTTAGCGGGCAAACCAGCGCGCTTCCGACGATCATCGTAGTAACCCTGTGGCAAAATTTCGGCTACTACATGGTCCTTTTTTTAGGGGGGCTACAGACCATAAGCCCACACCTCTACGAAGCCGCCGCCATAGATGGCGCGGGAAGTCTCCGGCGTTTTGTTTCCATTACCCTGCCAGGGCTAACCCCCATTCTTTTTTATTCGATCACCATCGCGGTAATTCGGGCTTTTCAGGTTTTCGATCAGGTCTATATTATGACCGGCGGACAATCCGGCGGCGGACCGGCTGGGTCAACCACCGTTCTTGTTTTTGAAATCTATCGCAGCGCTTTTTCTCAACTCCGTTTGGGCTACGCCGCCGCCGAGTCGGTTATACTGTTGCTTTTGGTGTTCATGGTAACCATCGTACAACAACGGGGACAAAAGAAGTGGGTTACCTATGACATCGTCTAGAAAATCGAGGCCTGGGGCAATCGTGGCGGGCCGTTATTTCCTGCTTGGCGTTACTGCGCTACTCATCATCGCGCCGCTGGTCGTCATGTTATCTACGGCTTTCAAGCCGGATTCACAAATTTATGACTTTCCCATGGACGTCTTTCCAAAGGACCCGACTATTGAAAATTTTCTACAATTGGCCGATCGATTCCCTCTATATATTTTCAACTCCATAAAACTTACCCTCATAATCGTCCTGGTCCAACTCGTCAGCGCGACCACGGGGGCCTACGCGTTTTCTAAAATGCGGTGGCCCGGCAGGGACCTCCTCTTCATGCTCTACGTGGTATCCATCATGGTTCCCATACAAGCCATCATTATTCCCCAATTTATCATCATTAGAAACCTGGGCTTATACGACACACATCTAGCGCTCATAGCAACCGGTTCGTTTACCGCCTTCGGAACCTTTCTAATTCGTCAATACTTCCTCACGATACCCGATAGTTATGGGGAAGCGGCGCGGATAGACGGGGCTGAGGAGGTTTTGATTTTTTCGCGTGTCATGTTGCCCCTGGCTAAACCGGTCATAGCTACCCAGATTATTTTTAGCTTCCGCTATTTTTGGAATGATTTTTTCAGTCCCCTCATTTTCTTAACCAGTCCAGGCCTTAAAACATTACCCTTGGGAATGGCGGATTTTGCCACCGAATACTACACCTACGTTGGTCCACAAATGGCGGCGGCCCTCATTTCCATTATACCCGTAATGTTAATATTCCTGTCGGCTCAACGCTATTTTGTCGAAGGTGTCGCTGCGGGGGGCATTAAGGGATAAGGAATCACAAGTTTTAAACCATTGAAGGAGAGATATGCAAGACAAAGGGGTGGGCAATTTTCTACCAGAGCTTCACGATCGAGATTACTCCAAAGTTTATACGGACCGTAAGATCGATCACCTTACGTTGATTTCCCTTGCGGGCCGTCCGTACGAATCCCTCGATGGCCGCTGGAATTTCGCGCCCGACTGGTACGATACAACGCTTCGCAATAAATGGTTTCTTGAGATTGATAAAGATCAAGGAGCTAGACCTCTCCCCTTGGATTACGATTGGGAAGCGTGGGAAACCACGTTGGTGCCATCCTGTTGGAATCTGACCAGGGCTGAGCTGCGCTTTTTTGAAGGTTCCGGCATCTATACCCGAACCTTCCGTTACGTTGAAGAAAAATCCGATGAACGGGTTTTTCTTCGTTTCGAGGGGGCCCAATATCGGACCCATGTTTTTTTGAATCACCTCCATCTGGGGACCCACGACGGTGGCTCCACACCCTTCATGGTGGAATGTACCCAGGCTCTACAGGAACAAAACCGCGTTATCGTCGTTATAGAGACCCGCCAAAAAAGCGACCGGGTACCTATGGAAAATACCGATTGGTTCAACTATGGTGGCCTGTACCGAAGCGTTACGCTATTACGTTTACCCTCCCACTTTATAAAGGATTGGTTCATTCGTCTTATCCCGGATGGAAGATTCACAAACATAGCCCTTGACGCCACGGGTTCAGCCCAGACTGGGGAACTTCGGCTGATAATTGAAGAATTGGGCATTGATCAGCGCGTACCGGTTCTCGACGGCAAGGCTTCCATAGTATGCACAGCCGAGGTCCAACTTTGGTCCCCGGAGAATCCTAAACTCTATACCTGCGTCGTCAATTACACGTTGGACGGCAAAGAAATTGATACGGTACAGGATCGAATTGGCTTCAGGGAATTTCGCGCTCAGGGACGGGACCTTTATTTAAACGGAAAACCGATTTTTCTAAAAGGCATCAGCGTTCACGAGGACCACCTGGAATTGGGAAAAACGACGACGGAAGAAATCATCCGGCAGACGATTACCCACCTGAGGGAACTACACGGCAACTATTTACGCCTCGCCCATTATCCCCATGATGAACGATTCGCCCGAATCGCCGATGAAGAGGGCGTTATGCTGTGGGAAGAAATCCCCGTCTATTGGGCCATCGATTTTGAAAACCCCGTTACCTACGACGACGCGGAAAATCAACTTACGGAATTGCTGCTCCGCGACCGCAATCGGGCAAGCGTCGTCGTTTGGTCCGTAGGAAACGAAAATCCGGACACCGACGCCCGCTTATCCTTTATGTCACGTTTAGCCCAACGGGCCCGTGCCCTGGATGACACACGGCCAGTTTCCGCAGCTTGTTTGGTCAATCACCAAAAGTTGGCCATAGAAGATCGCCTTAGTGAATTCTTGGACATTATTGGCCTTAACGAGTACTTTGGTTGGTACGATCCAGATTACCAGCGTCTACCCCGACTCTTGGAAAATTCAAACCCGAACAAACCGGTAATCATCTGCGAATTTGGCGGGGGTGCTCGCGCGGGACATCGGGGAAGCCGACATGATCATTTTACCGAGGATATGCAAAAAGCCATTTACGAAACCCAAACCGCAGTTATTGACACCTGTCCCTATGTCAAGGGGATGAGTCCCTGGATCTTGTACGATTTCCGCTGCCCCCGCAGGCTCAATCCCTATCAAGAGGGATTTAACCGCAAGGGGCTTATCGATTCGGATAGAAAGACAAAGAAAATGGCCTTTGCGGTATTATCTGATTTTTACAAGAAAAGGAGATGATTCCGGTTTATTATTGAGATAGCAAGCCACCTGGTGTCCGTCCCTTAAAAAGGAGAAGCGCCAATACTCAGTGCCCGAAAATTCCCATTTTACCGTATTTGTGCCACTTGCCCGCGTCCCGTTTGGCGCCTTCGTCCAGGGTCTTGAAAATAAAGGCGGCAAAGGCATCGTCCTCGCCGGCTTCGGCGGAGCTGAAGCCGAGAACGCGGTACGGCTCGGTGAAGGAAGAAGCCAGCAGGCCCTGGGCCAGGGCGCGGAACGCGGCGGCGGCGGTGGGGCCAAAAAGATCGACCCGATCATCCTTGCCGCCGCCGCCGGCTACCTCGGAGAGCACCAGCGCCAGGGTGCCCGACTGTTGGGCCCTGAACAGCAGGGCGAGTTCGCGGACCAGGAAAAACCAGCCCTTGATCTGGTCGTCGACCAGAGTATCCACTACTTCGGGAGACAGTTCGTCCGCCCGCTTGCGCAGCGCCGCCGGGGAACAGACCAGCAGGACTTCATCGATGCGCTGCAGGCGGTTCTTGGCGGCGGTGACCAGCGTCCGGGACGAAATAGGGCTGGCCGGCAGCCAGGGAAACCGAACCTGGGCCGAACCTTCCACGGGCAGGGCTGCCTCTTTGGGTTTCTCGGAGTCCGGGCCAAACCGGTTGGCGATAAGGGCGGTTCCGACAAGCTGCACCCGCCTGGCCGCCTCGGCCGCCACGGCGGACGCCAGGGGGGATTCATTCCCGACGATCACGATTCCTCTGGTCATACCGTGAAGTGTATACGTCCGCCGTAGGGTGTGCAATCACCCAAGTGTTGCGCAGATGGGGGAAAAAACGTTCCCGCCGGCGACAGGTGCCGGGGTTCCGGGTATACTGGTCGCCGGAGGCCCCGCATGCGCATCGCCATCGCCCAGATCGATTCCACCATCGGTGATTTTTCCGGCAATTCGGAAAAAATCGTCGCCTACGCCGAACGCGCCCTCCGGGAACACGCCGCCGACCTGGTCCTGTTCCCCGAACTGGCCCTCTGCGGGTATCCGCCGATGGACCTGCTGGACCAGGATTCGTTCGCCGAGAGCAACGTCCGCGCCCTGCGGCAGCTGCAGAAGCGGCTACCCCCGGGAATCGCCGTCGGCGTCGGCTACGTGGGCCGGAACGCGTCGTCCGACGGCAAAAGCCTGATCAACGCCTTCGGCGTCATCCTGGACGGGGCGCTGGTCTTTGAACAGTCCAAGACGCTGCTGCCCACCTACGACGTTTTCGACGAAGCGCGCTATTTTGAGAGCGCCCGGGAGCGGCGGGTGTTCGCCTGGCGGGGCGAACGGATCGGCATCGCCATCTGCGAGGACGTCTGGCGGGACACGGAGACGCCGGGCACGCGCTACGCCGCCGATCCGGTGCGGGACCTGCTGGACCAGGGAATCAGCCTGCTCTGCGTACCTTCGGCTTCGCCCTACTTTGCGGGCAAGCAGGAACTGCGCCGCCGACTAGCCGAAAAGATCAGTTCCCGGGGCGGCGTGCCCATCGTCTACCTCAACGCCGTGGGGGCCAACGATTCCATCGTCTTCGACGGCCGGTCCTTCGTGCTGGCCGATGGTCCAGACGGAATTCCCCAGATCCGCGCCGCCGCTGCGGCTTTCAGAGAAGACCTGATCTGCTGGGACTCCGCCCGGGCTGCCGAGGCCGCCCCGACGTTGCCGGCGGGCTTTGCGGCGCAGAACGAACTGGACACGATCGAAGCGGCCCTGGTGCTGGGCATCCGGGGCTACATGCAGAAATGCGGCTTCAAACAAGCCCACCTCGGGCTTTCCGGGGGCATCGACTCCGCCCTGGTCGCCTATCTGGCGGTGCGCGCCATGGGCGCGGAAAACGTGGTCTGTTTCAGCCTGCCTTCCCGCTTTTCTTCCGCCGGGTCCCGGGACGATGCCCGCGGGCTGGCGGACAATCTGGGCCTCCGCCTGAACATGCTGCCCATAGAAGAAGCTTTCACCGCTTATCTCCATACCCTGGCCGACGTCTTTGAAGGTCGCCCCTTCGACCTGGCGGAAGAAAACCTGCAGGCCCGTATCCGGGGTACCCTGCTAATGGCCTACGCCAACAAGTTCGGGTCCCTGCTGTTGACCACGGGCAATAAAAGCGAACTGGCCATGGGCTACTGCACCCTGTACGGCGACATGGCCGGCGCGCTGGCGCCGATCGGGGATCTTTTCAAGGTGGAAGTGTTCGCCCTCTGCCGGCGCATCAACGAACGCGCCGTTGCCGAAACGGGCCGGCCGCTGATCCCCGACGCCATCCTGACCAAGCCGCCTTCGGCGGAACTGCGGCCCGACCAGACCGACCAGGACAGCCTGCCGCCCTACGAAATCCTGGACGAAGTGCTCCGGCTCTACCTGCTGGAAAACCTTTCCCGGGGCGAAATCGTCGCCCGGGGCTGGGACGATCAGCTGGCCGTCCGCATCATCGCCGCCGTAGCCCGGGCGGAATACAAGCGCCGCCAGGCACCGCCGGTGGTCAAGGTTTCGCCCCGGGCTTTCGGCATGGGCCGCCGCATGCCCATCGCCCGGCACATCCACGAGGTCTAGGCGTGGGCGGCCCCCGCTTCCGGACCATCGCCCCCGCGTTCGGTGTACTCGGCATTATTCTGCTCGTCGGCCTGTACGGATCGACCGACGCTCCCCGGGTCGGCGCTACCGCCCCGACTGCGGCAGCGCCGGCGCCGCCCCCTCCGCCGGAAACGGTCCGCCTCTGCCTGAGCGTCGCCGGCGACATCCTGCTGACCCGCAGCGTCGGCACGGTCATCGCCGCCGGCGGCTGGGAAGCACCTTTTGCCGGGGCGTCGGACCTGGTCGCCGGCGCGGATATCGCCTTTGCCAACCTGGAGAGTCCGGCTTCCTTTGTCGGCCGCCCGTACCCGGGAAAAATGAAGGAAGTCACCTTCCGGTCCGACCCGGGAGCCCTGTTCGGCCTCAAGGCGGCGGGGTTCGACGTGGTATCCCTGGCCAACAACCACACCAACGACTACGGCGGCGACGCCCTGGTGGAGACGCTGGCGGCGCTCAGGCTGCTGGGCATCGCCGCCTGCGGCGCCGGCGCTTCCGCCGCGGAAGCCCACGCGCCGGCCATCGTCCGCGTCGGCGCCCTGCGGGTCGCCTTTTTAGCCTACGCCGAACCCCTGTGGAGCGTCGTCCCGGCGGGCCCGGCGGCGCCGGGGGTGGCGGTCATCGACGAAGCCCGGATCATCGCCGACATCCGGCAGACCCGCGCCGCGGCGGACCTGGTCATCGTTTCCCTGCACTGGGGGGAAGAACACCGGGGCTACCCCCGAGAACGGGACCGACAATTGGCCTACGCCCTGGTGGACGCCGGCGCCGACGCGCTGCTCGGCCACCATCCCCACGTCCTGCAGGGCGCGGAATTCCACCGCGGGGTGCCGATTCTCTATTCCATGGGCAATTTTATTTTCGACATGCAGGCCGCCGCCACGTACCAGAGCGCCGTGGCTTCCATCGACTTTGAGGTCAGCCTTGGTCTGGAACCGGGGCAACGCCGGGTAGCCGTCTCCGGCGTGCGTTATCTTCCGGTGCAGATCAACCGCCGCAATTACGCCCCGGCCCGGGCGACGGGCCCGGCGGCTGCAGCCATCCTGAAGCTGATCGAAGGGCGTTGTGCCTTGCTGGGCACTCCGGGCTGCGTCCAGCCCGACGGCGCGTACCAGCTTCGTCCCTGAGCTTGGTCAGGAGCCCGCCAAGTATTTGCTGAGTTCTTCGATGCCGAAGGGCTTGGGTATGACGCCGTCGAAACCGTACGCGGCGTAGTTGGACATGATGGCGTTGTCCGCGTATCCCGAAGACACGAAGAGGGGCATCCGGGGGTCCAGCGTCCGAATGCGGGCCGCGGCGTCGATGCCGCCCATGCCGGCGGGCACCGTCAGGTCCAGGATGGCCGCGCGAAAGGCCCGTCCCCGGGTCTGGGCGGCCTTGACCGCGGCGACGGCGGCTTCCCCGTCGGCGCAGACCGTCGCTTCGTAGCCGATGCGGCGCAGCATGTGGGCCACCACGGTGCGGACGGTGTATTCGTCGTCCATGACCAGGACCTCGCCCTTGCCCCGGTGCAGCTTCCGTTCTTCCGCCGGCCCGGGTTCTTGCGCCGACCGGCGCACGTAGACGATGAACCGCGCGCCCTGGCCCGGGGCGGACAATACCTGGATGCCGCCCCGATGGCGCTGGGCGATGGAATAACTGATGGTCAGACCCAGGCCGGTGCCGGACTTCTTGGTCGAAAAATAGGGGTCAAAAATGCGGTCCCGGTCTTCCGCGGGTATGCCCGGACCGGAATCCCCGAATTCCACGGCGATATAGTCGCCCGGCGCCAGATCGGCGGGAATTTCGGTATCCGTTCCGCCCCGGTGCGCGTCGACGGTCAGACCGTGCAGGGCGATGTGCAGGGTCCCGCCCCCGGGCGTAGCCTGCACGGCGTTGAGGGCGATGTTGTTGAAGCACTGCAGCATCTGGCCGGGATCGACATAGCCCGGCGGCACCCCGCCGTCCACGGAAAACGAGGCGACCACCGTGGACCCCGCGGTGGCCATGCGCACCGCTTCCCGAACCAGCTGCACCATGTCCGTGGGTTCAAAGTTGGGCTCGCCGCCCTTGGAGAAGGTCAGCAGCTGGCGCGACAGGTTCCGGGCGCGGAAGCACGCCGTCTCGGCCCGGGAAAGGGCCTCCGTGTTTTCATCCCCTTGGTCCATGCCCATCTTCAGCAGGCTGATGT
This sequence comes from Treponema denticola, assembly GCA_020719845.1. Classification (GTDB taxonomy): domain Bacteria; phylum Spirochaetota; class Spirochaetia; order Treponematales; family Breznakiellaceae; genus DYPP01. Next base: position 12,271 of record DYPP01000023.1, read on the forward strand.
TGCCCAGGATGGCGGTCAGGATGTTGTTGAAGTCGTGGGCGATGCCCGCCGCCAGAATGCCGATGGACTCCAATTTCTGCGACCGGGCCAGGTCGTTGCGCAGCCGGTCCAGTTCGCTGGTGTCCACCAGGGTATACAAGGCCGCGTCCTTGCCGGCAAAGCGGAGCGGCGAAGCCGAGATCAGGCAGGTGACCCGGGGCCGGTCGGGCAGCAGAAAATCGACCTCCCGGGTCGGGCAGGACTGGCCTTCGTTCAGCATGGTTTCAAAAGAGCGGATTTCTTCCGGGGGAATGCTGACAGCCAGATCCAGCAGACCCGACCCGACGATTTCGTGGAGCGGCATATTGAACAGCCGGGAGATGGCATCGTTGGCGTCCAGGATCACCCGGGTCCGCATTTCGATGATCAGCATGCCCGCCGGCCCGGCCCGGAACGCCCGGGTAAAATTCGCCTCGATGGACCGGAGCGCCGCCGCCGCCGCCATGCGCCGTTCCACCTCGATGGCCAGGTCCTTTTCCGCCGTCAGGTCATGGGCGGTCACCAGGTATCCCGAATAGGCGGAGGGAGAATCGACGATGCGGCGCACCCGCATCGATGCCGGGGCGGTCCGGTTCCTTTCAAAAGCGAACCGCGCTTCAAAAGAGCCTTCCATTGCCGCGTGCTTGGCCAGCCAATCGACTTCGTCCCGGGCTTCAGGAATCAACAGGGAAAGCCGGCCGGGGTTGAAGCCGATGTTGGTGTCCAGGATGTCGCCGTTGCCGCCGGTGAGCACCACCGCGTCGTAGACGCTGGCCAGGAAGCGCTCCGACACGGCGGCGGAGGTCAAGGCCAGCAGGTCGTAGCGGAACAGGGCAAAGGCCAGCCCCACCGCCAGCACAGAAAGGAAAATGGGCAGCATGGGCGGAAAATTCTCGTGGCCGGAAAAGCGGATCAGGAATCCCGTCAAGAAGGTGCCGATGAAGGTCGGCACGACCGACGCCAGCACCACGGCGGAACGGCGGCGGATCAGTTCGTCCCTGGAGCCGATGCCCTTGACCAACAGGATCAGGATGGAAAGCAGCCCCCCGACGGTATAGTTGGCGACGTTCAGCCAGTGCCAGACCGATCCGTCGTCGTATACCGTGTGCCAACCCAGGGGAACCCGTTCGACGCCGGCCAGAACCGCGTGCGGGTCGATCATGTGGACCGCCAGAACCAGCGCGCCGGGCAGCAGGAACAGCAGACACCGGGAACGATAGGTCCGGCCGGTCAGGGACAGCGAAAACAGCGCGAAGATCCCCGGCGAAAGGTACCAGGTAAAGGCGAAAAACCGGAACCAGAGCGCGGCTTCCCGGGCCGTCGCCGCGGAGATGAAAAAGGCGTTGCCCAGGGTGCCGAGGGCCAGCACGCCGGCCAGAATTATGAACATGCGGTCCGGCGCGTTCCTGGCCAAGCGCCGGGTAACCGCCCGCCGGCGCAGGGCCGCGTACATGCCCAGGGTGATAAAGAGCGCACAGGACAGGATGTTGAGGATAAAAACCAGCCTCATCGAGTCCTCCGCGTTGTGGGGAGTCCTTTGGATTGACGCGTGCCGGGGCATAAAGTATGCTCTGCTACCATGAAGGTTTGGCTGAAACTGCTGATCGGTTCCATACTGGGCGTCTCTCTTGGTTTTCTGCTTCCCCACGACCACCAAACGGTGCTCGGCGTTCTGGCCTGGCTGGAAAAACTGGCCATCCAGATCGGCCGCTACGCGATGGTGCCGACCCTGGTCTTCGGTTTGATGATCGCCGTCTTTGAACTGCGGCAGGACAGGCAACTCTGGGGTCTGGTCTTCAAGACCAGCGGCCTTCTGGTCGCCGGGTCCATCTTAATTATAGGCTCGGGCATAATTATTACAATAGCGTTTCCCCCGGCCCGGATTCCCATCCTGATCGAAGGCCAAAAAGAGAGCCTCTCCCTGGAGATCGGCCGGGGCATGCTGGAGCTTTTTCCTTCCAACATGCTTTCCGCCCTGATCTCGGACGGCGCCTACCTGCTGCCGGCGGTGGTATTCGCGTTTTTTATGGGCGGCGGCCTGTCCTACGATCGGACGTATTCAAAGGCCGTAACGGGGTTGATCGATTCCTTTTCCCGGGTTTTTTATTATATCGCGTCCTTTTTTTCCGAAATTCTCGGCCTGGTCATCATCCTGCTGGGCGCCTACTGGGCCGTCCGCTTTCACGGCGCGCTGCAGGCCGACGTCTTCCAGGATATCCTCCGCCTGCTGGGCATCTACGCCCTGGTGCTGGGCTTCGGCATTTTCCCCCTCTTCCTCTACCTGCTGGGGCCCAAAACCAACCCCTGGAAGCAGCTGTACGGCGCCTTGGGTCCGGCTTTGGCGGGCTTTTTTTCCGGGGATATGCATTTTACCCTGCCGGTGCTGATCCGGCATGCCAAGGATAGCCACGGGGTCCGCCGACGGTCCAACGCGCTTACCCTGAGCCTGTTCGGCGTCTTCGGCCGGGCCGGGAGCGCCATGGTGGCCGCTATTTCGCTGATCGTGATCATCAAGTCTTATTCCAGCCTGGGGGTCACCGCCGCCGATCTGGCTTCCATCTTTATCCGGGCCGTCTTCATCTCCTTTTTGCTGGCCCGCCACCCCGGGGACGGCGCCTACGCCGCCTTGGCGGTCCTTTGCGCCGATTTCGGCCGGGGTTTTGAGGCGGGCTACCTGATCCTCAAACCCATCGCTTTCTATCTGGTCGCCATCGGCACGCTGATCGACGTTTTGTTCGCCTCCCTGGCTACCTACGCCATCGCCCGATTGAGCGGATTTCAGGAAGACAAGGAAGCCCGCCACTTCATCTAGATTGCCGGAGCACCGCCAGGTGCTCCGCGGGCACCGCCAGGTGCTCCGCGGGCACCGGACAGGCCCCCCGGATCTGGTAACACTTGCGCGGGTCGTGTACAATACCGCTCGCTATGGAACTAACCCAAGAATTCATCGACGGCTTGACGGTCAACGAAATCGCGCTGATGAAGCGCATCGCCGCGGAACTGAAAATCAACCTCGGTCAGGTCTCCACCGTCGTCGGCCTCTTCGCCGAAGGCTGCACGGTGCCCTTCATCGCCCGTTACCGCAAGGAAAAAACCGGCAGCCTGGACGAGGTGCAGGTCCGGGACGTGGACCACCTCTTTTCCAGCGGCAAGAATCTGGAAGGCCGCCGGCTGGAAATCATCCGCGGCATCTTCGAGCAAGGCAAGCTGACGGAATTCCTGTTCGACAGCATCAGCAAAGCCGTCACCCTGACGGAGCTGGAAGACCTGTACGCGCCGTTCAAGCGCAAAAAGAAAACCCGGGGCATGGCCGCCCAGGAAAAAGGCCTGGAGCCGCTGGCGGAAGCCATGCTGGAGCTGGGCGCCGAAGACTTGCGCCGGAAGGCGGCGGAGTACGTCCGGGAGGACGTGGAGCACCCGGAACTTTCGGTAGCCTCCGTGGACGATGCCCTGCAGGGCGCCATGGATATTCTGGCCGACCGGGTGGCCCAGGATCCGGCCAACCGCGCGACCGTCAAGGGCTTCTATCTGGCGGACGGCCGGATCGTGGTCAAGGGCGTCGGGGATGACGAAAAGAAGAAGACTTCCACCTACCAGATGTACTGGGACTACACGGAAAAGCTGTCCCAGATCAAACCGCACCGCATCCTGGCCGTCAACCGGGGCGAGCGGGAAAGCGCGCTGGAAGTAAGCATCGACGTGGACGACAACGTCGCCACCGAACTGCTCCAGCGCAAGTACATGATCAACAACGACTACCATAAAACCGCCGTCGAGGACGGCCTCAAACGGCTGCTTTCCCCGGCGGTCATCCGCGAACTGCGCGGCGACCAGGGCGACGAAGCCGACAGCCACGGCATCTCGGTGTTCAGCCAGAACCTGCAGAACCTGCTCATGCAGCAGCCGATCAAGGGCACCCGGGTGCTGGGCGTGGACCCGGGCATCCGCACCGGGACCAAGTGCGCCGCCCTGGACGAAACCGGCAAGTACCTGGGCAGCTTCGTCATCTACCAGCACAAGGAAGAAGAGGGCAAGCGGCTGATCCTGGAAGGCATCAAAGCCTACAACGTGCAGCTCATCGCCATCGGCAACGGCACGGGCAGCCATGAAGCGCAGCAGCAGGTGGCGGCGGTGATCGCGGATAACAAGCTGGAAGTCCTGTACACGGTGGTGGACGAAGACGGCGCTTCCGTCTATTCGGCCAGCGACATCGCCCGGGAAGAATTCCCCGAGCTGGACCTGACCATCCGGGGGGCCATCAGCATCGGTCGGCGCCTGCAGGATCCGCTGGCCGAACTGGTCAAGATCGACCCCAAGTCCATCGGCGTCGGCCTGTACCAGCACGACGTCAACCAGAAAAAACTATCCGAGTCCCTGGACGAAGTCGTGGCCTCGGTGGTCAACAGCGTGGGGGTCAACCTCAACACCGCCAGCGCCTCGCTGCTGCGCTACGTGTCGGGCATCAACGGTTCGCTGGCCAAAAAAATCGTCAAACACCGGGAACAGAAGGGCAAGATCGCCTCCCGGTCGGAGCTGATGGACGTGCCCGGCATGGGTCCCAAAAGCTATGAACAGTGCGCGGGCTTCCTCAAGATTCCGGAAAGCGCCGACCCCCTGGACAATACCTGGGTGCACCCGGAAAACTACGCCGTAGCCCGGGTGGTCTACCAGTCGCTGCGGACCGCAGGCGCCCTCGACGCCGGGGAAGCCAAAACGCTCAAGGAACAGTACGCCGTCGGGGATACGACCATCGCCGACATCCTGGAAGAATTGAAGAAGCCCAACCGGGACCCCCGGGAGGGTTTTCCCAAGCCCATCATGCGCAAGGGGGTACTCACCTTCGGCGACCTGCACGACGGCATGATGATCACCGGCAAGGTCAAGAACGTGGTCGATTTCGGCGCCTTCGTGGACCTGGGCATCAAGGAAACCGCGCTGCTGCACATTTCCGAAATGAGCGACCACTACATCAAGAATCCCATGGACCTGCTCAAGGTCGGGGACGTCAAGGAATTCCGGATCATCGGCCTGGACCTGGACCGGCGGCGCATCAGCGTCTCCCTCAAAACGCAGGCCGGTGTCGGCAACGGCGGTTCTGTCCCGGCGGCACCGGGTACCGGTTCGGCCGACTCCCGCCCGGGAAGCCCCCGCCCCGAAGCCCGGCGCGTGCCGATCGTCCGCCGGGACGGCCCAGCGCCGGTCACGGCTAATCGCGATCCCCCGCCCCGGCCCCAAGGCGGACCGCCGCCGGCATCACGTCCGCAGGGTGGGCCGCCGCCCCGGCGCGACCAGGGCCGGCCAAGCGCCCCGCAGCCTGAAGGCGAGGACGACGGCACCATGTACAACCCCTTCGCCGAGGCGTTCAAGAAAATGAAGGAAAAGAGCGGCAAAAAGTAGCATGGACTCCACGCTTTACGAGGGACTAGCCCAGCTGGCCGAGGGCGATCCCGACACCGCCCGGTATCTGGGCGGCGCCGCGGGTACCGCCGCCGCGGATCGGCTGCTCCGTTATATCGAAGAGATCGAACTGTTCAATCCCGCCTATGGTCTGGTCGGCGTCGCCGACCGGCAAGAACTGGTGGCAAAGCATATCCTGGATTCCCTGGCCCCCCTGGGAGAAATCGTACGGCTGCTCGACGCCGCCGGCCCGGGCGCCCTGCTGGCGGACGCCGGCTCCGGCGCGGGCCTACCCGGCATTCCCCTGGCCATCGCCCTGGGCAGCCGTTCGGTCACCCTGATCGAACGCATGGGCCGCCGGGTCGGCTTCTTGCGCAACACCGTGGCCGTGCTGGGTTTGGGCAACGTGGAGATCGAACAGGCGGACGTGGAAAAAGCCCGGCCCGGCCGCTTCGCCCTGGTCGTCTTCCGGGCCTTCCGCCCCTTGGAGCCGGTTCTGCTCCAAGCCCTGTTCCGGTTGCTGGCCCCAGGCGGCACCCTGGCGGCCTACAAGGCCCGGGAAGAAAAGGTAATGGAAGAAATGGCCCCCCTGGCGGCGCTGGTCGGCGGCTGGCAGGCCGTGACCACGCCGGTGCCCTTTCTGGACGAAGAACGGCGGCTGGTCCGCATCCGTCCGCCCGAGGATACTCCACGGCGATGAACCCACCCATATCCCCGAAGGAATCAGTCTACCGGGAATACTGCTGGCGTTGCCGCCGCCCCCAGGCGCTCTGCCTCTGCCCCGTAGAAGCGCCTATGCCGACCCGCACGCGCATCGTTCTGCTCATGCATCCCATGGAATGGCGGCGCGAAAAGTCCACCACCGGCCGGCTCACGGCGCTCAACCTGGAAAACAGCGAAATCATCCCGGGACTGGCCTTCGACGACCACCCGCGTTTCCGGGCCCTGGCGGACGATCCGGCCAACTTCCCGGTCCTGCTCTATCCCGGAGCCGATGCCTGGGACCTGTCGGTCGGGGCTTTTCCGGCGGCGGAACTCGGCGGCCGGCGGCTGGTCGTCTTCCTGATCGATTCCACCTGGCCCTGTTCCAAATCCGTTCTCCGCGCCAGTCCGGGCCTGCTGCGGCTGCCCCGGATCCAGTTTACCCCCGCCGAGCCCAGCCGCTATCTCTTCAAGCGCCAGCCCAAGCCCGAATACCTGTCCACCATCGAGGCGGTGCACGAGCTCCTGCTGGTGCTGGAGCGTTCCGGCCTGGACCAATACCCGGACAAGGAGCGCCTGCTGAGCGCGTTCTTCGCCATGCGGGATTACCAGATCGCCCGGGCCGCCGAAAGCGGTCATCAGGGCCGGGCGGCTGCCGGGTCACGCTCCGGGGCTTGCCCTCGGGACCCTTCCCGTGCTAGGTTCCGTCCATAGACAGTAAGCCTTCGGCCCATATATGCCCCGTAATACGGTCGGGGTGTTTCTACCGGACTGCCGTAAATCGTCCGACTATGGGCTGGAAACACACGCCTCAAACCTCAGGTTTGCAGGCGATCGCGGGAGCGGTTGCAGCGGTGCTAAGCCATTTCAACCCCCCGCACCGGGCCGAGCGGCGTACGTCCGCGGAACATGCCACGTTCCGCAGTATCTACGGGGAGGCTCTGCCCATGCACGTCGCCATCATCTTCGGCGCCAAATCCGATTCCTCGGTCATGAAAAAAGCCGCCGAAGTCCTCGATGATTTTTCCATCCCCTGGTCCGCCCACGTCCTCTCCGCCCATCGGGCGCCGGAGCTGCTCCGGGAGACCGTTTCCCGGCTTGAAGCCTCGGGGACGGAAGTGATCATCGCCGGCGCCGGCCTGGCCGCGCACCTGCCCGGGGTCATCGCCAGCCTGACCACCCTGCCGGTCATCGGCGTACCCGTCGCCTCGGGTTCGCTGGCCGGCCTGGACGCCCTCTTGTCCATCGTGCAGATGCCCCGCCAGATTCCGGTAGCCACCGTCGGCGTGGACAACGCCGCCAACGCCGCCTACCTGGCGGTCCAGATCCTGGCGCTCAAGTATCCCCAGCTCACCGCCAAAGTCGCCGCCTTCCGGTCCCGCCTGAAGGCGGACATCGCCGCCGAAAACGCCAAAGGAGTCGCGCTATGAAGAATCCCCAGGAAGTCCAACGCCGGGAACAGCTCTACGAAGGCAAGGCCAAGAAGGTCTACGCCACCGACGATCCCGATCTGGTCGTCATCCACTACAAGGACGACGCTACGGCTTTCAACGGCGAAAAGAAGGGCCAGATCGAGGACAAGGGCATCCTCAACAACCGCATCGCCTCCGGCCTCTTCGAACTGCTGGCCAAGGCGGGTATCCCGACCCACTTCGTCGCCCGGCTCAACGATCGGGACATGCTCTGCCGCCGGGTGCGCATCATTCCCCTGGAAGTCATCGTCCGCAACGTGGCCGCGGGCTCCATGGCCAAACGGCTGGGCCTGGCCGAAGGGACGGCGCTGAAGACGACGGTCTTTGAGCTATCCTACAAGGACGATGCCCTGGGCGACCCGCTGATCAACGACTACCACGCGGTGGCCATCGGCGCCGCTACCTTTGCGGAGATCGAAGAAATCCACAGCCTGACCGCCCGGGTCAACGAAGCGCTCAAAGCCTTTTTTCTGGACCGGGGCATCCGGCTGATCGACTTCAAGCTCGAATTCGGCCGCGCCGCCGACGGCGCGCTGCTGCTGGCGGACGAGATTTCCCCGGACACCTGCCGCTTCTGGGACGCCAAGACCAACGAAAAACTGGACAAGGACCGTTTCCGCCGGGACCTGGGCAACGTCAAGGAAGCGTACGTCGAAATTCTGAAGCGGATCGGTACGTGAGCGGCGACAAGCTGCACGAGGAATGCGGCGTCTTCGGCGTCTACGCCGAGGACGCAGGCCGCAACGTGGCGCCCCTGGTGTACTACGGCCTTTTTTCGCTCCAGCACCGGGGGCAGGAAAGCGCCGGCATCGCCGTGGCCAAGGACGGCAGCATCGAATGCGTCAAGGGCATGGGGCTGGTGGGGGACGTTTTCGATCCCGCAGGCCTGGCCAAGATCCAGGGGCCGCTGGCCATCGGCCACGTCCGCTATTCCACCGCCGGCGCCAGCACGCTGGAAAACGCCCAGCCCTTCGTCAGCCGCTTCAAGCTGGGGTCCATCGCCGTGGCCCACAACGGCAATCTGACCAACGCCGACGTGGTGCGGGAGCTGCTGGAGGACGCGGGCGTGGGCTTCATCTCTTCCAGCGACAGCGAAGTGATCATCAACCTGATCGCCAAGAACTACCGCAAAGGCCTGGAAAAGGCGCTGACCGACACCATCCAGTTCATCAAGGGCTCCTACGCCCTGGTGGTCATGACCGAAACCGCCCTGGTGGGCGCCCGGGACCCTAACGGCATCCGTCCCCTGGTGCTGGGCAAGCTGGACGGCGGCTGGGTGCTGGCCAGCGAATCCTGCGCCATCGACGCCGTGGGCGGCACGCTGGTCCGGGACGTGGAGCCCGGGGAGATCGTCGTCATCGACCAAGCCGGGGTGCTTTCCTATAAATTCGGCGAAAAGACGCGCCGGGCGGTCTGCGCCTTCGAGTATATCTACTTTGCCCGGCCGGACAGCACCATCGACGGGGTGGACGTCTACGACGCCCGCATCCGGGCGGGAGAAATCCTGGGCCGCGAATCGGCGGTGCCCGCGGACCTGGTCATCGGCGTGCCCGATTCGGGCGTCCCCGCGGCCATCGGCTACGGCCGGGCCACCGGGACGGGCTACGGGCTGGGCATCGTCAAGAGCAAGTACGTCGGCCGGACCTTCATCGCCCCCAGCCAGGAACAACGGGAACAGGCGGTTTCGGTCAAGCTGAACGTGATCAGAAGCGAAGTCCAGGGCAAGCGGGTGGTCATCATCGACGATTCCATCGTGCGGGGCACCACCAGCCGCTACCTGGTCAACCTGCTGCGCGGCGCCGGAGCCAAAGAAGTGCATTTCCGGGTCTGTTCGCCGCCAGTCCGCTACCCCTGCTACTTCGGCATCGACACGCCGCACCGCAAGGACCTGATCGGCAACGCCAACAGCGTGGAGGACATCTGCGACGCCATCGGCGCCGACAGCCTGGCTTTTATTTCCAAGGAAGGTCTGCTGGAAGCCCTGGACGGCGTCGGCGGTCACTGCCTGGGCTGTTTTACCGGCGAATATCCGGTGGCCGCCCCGGGGGAAAACTACCAGGGATGAATCAAATCTAAAAACATCAGTTTTTAGATTTGTACCAATTAAAACGCAATTCCGGAAAGGAATTGCAATAGTCCGCGCAAAAACAACCGGTTTTTGGAGTGGACTCAAGGATGATTATGGATTACAAGGCGGCCGGGGTCGATATCGAAGAGGGCTACAAGGCGGTGGACCGCTACCGGGACCTTTCCGCGGGTACCCTGCGGAACGGGAGCCTGCGCCGGGCGGTGATCAACGAAATCGGCAGCTTCGCCGGCATGTTTTCCCTCCGGGAGATCATCGCCGCCGGCCGGGGCATGGCCGATCCGGTGCTGGTCTCGGGCACCGACGGGGTCGGCACCAAACTGGATATCGCCTTCCGCATGGGCGTCTACGGCACCGTGGGCATCGACTGCGTGGCCATGTGCGTCAACGACATCCTCTGCCACGGCGCGCGGCCGCTGTTCTTTCTGGACTACCTGGCCTGCGGCAAGCTGGATGCGGAGATCGCCGCCGAAATGGTCAAGGGCGTCGCCCTGGCCTGCCGGGAAACCGACTGCGTCCTTTTGGGCGGCGAAACCGCGGAGATGCCGGGCTTCTACGATGAAGGAAAATACGACATCGCCGGCTTCGCCGTCGGCATCGTCGACCGGGCGGACATCATCGACGGCCGGGAAATCCGGGACGGGGACCTGCTGGTGGGGCTGGCTTCGTCGGGGCCCCATTCCAACGGCTTCAGCCTGATCCGCAAGGTACTGCCCGACCTGGACGAAGACTTCGGCGGCATGCCCATCGGCCGGGCCCTGCTGGAACCGACCCGGCTCTACGTCAAGCCCGTCCTGGCGCTGCGGGACCAGGTCCGGATTCACGGCCTGGCCCACGTCACCGGCGGCGGATTTTATGAAAACATCCCCCGCATGTTCGCCGAACCCCACGACGCGGTCATCGTCGACGGCAGCTGGCGCATTCCGCCCCTCTTTGCCCGCATCGCCTACGGCATGGCCACGACCCGGGCGGACGGCTCCGCCGGAAAACCGACCGACGGCGCCCTGGCCGAAGCCGAAGGCCGCCGCCTCCTGGCCGACGATCCGGAGCTGCGGCGGCGCCTGTTCAACACTTTCAACATGGGCGTCGGCCTGGTGCTGGCCCTGGCGCCGGAAGACGCGGAAAAGGCCATCGCCTTTCTGGACGCCCAGGGCTTTCCGGCCTTCCGGATCGGCCGGGTCGAAGCCTGCGCGCCCGCCGGCGCCGCCGCCCCCCCCCGGAGCGGCAAAAACCCCGGCCTGGGGGCGGTGCGCTTTGTCCGGGAGTGAACCGCGGCCGGCGCTGGTCCTGGTGCTGGCCTCCGGAAACGGCACCAACCTGCAGGCTCTGCTGGAGGCTGAAAAATCAGGCGCCCTGGGCCCGGCCCGGATCGGCCTGGTCATCGCCGACCGCCCGGAGGCCTACGCCCTGACCCGGGCCCGGAGCGCGGGCTGCCCGGCGCTGTTGGAAACGCCGGATCCGCGGCTGCCCCGGGACCAGCGCCGCCGGGACCTGTCGGACCGCATCCTGCGCCGGGCGCGGGCGGCGGACGCGGACCTGATCGTGCTGGCGGGCTTCCTTTCGATCCTGGCCGGCCCGATCCTGACCGACTACGCGGAGCGCATCCTCAACCTGCACCCGGCGCTGCTGCCCAAGTTCGGCGGTCCGGGCATGTACGGCCGCCGGGTGCACGCCGCCGTCTTGTCCGCAGGGGAACGGGAGTCGGGCTGCACGGTACACCTGGTGGACGCGGGCACCGACTCAGGTCCCATCCTGCTGCAGCGCCGGGTCCCCGTCCTGGACGGCGACAGTCCGGATACGCTGGCCGCGCGGATTCACCCGGAAGAACATCGGGCCATCGTAGACGCGGTGCGGCTCATGGCGGCCCGGATCGGGCATACATCGACCCCAGCTTGATAATCTAAGGAAGAATCATGAAGCGACGTGCCTTGATCAGCGTATTCGACAAAACCGGCGTTGGCGAGTTGGCGGCTTTTCTGGCCGCTCGGGGCTGGGAAATCCTTTCCACCGGGGGTACTGCAGCCTACCTCAAGACCCAGGGGCTGGCGGTCACCGACGTGGCCGCGGTCACGGGCTTTCCCGAATGCCTGGACGGCCGGGTCAAGACCCTGCACCCGGCCATCCACGCCGGCCTGCTGGCCCGCCGGGACGAAGCGGCCCACCTGGACACCCTGGACGCCCTGGGCCTGGAGCCCATCGACCTGGTCTGCGTCAACCTGTACCCCTTTTTTGAAAAGGTGCAGGCCGGACTTTCGCTGGCCGAAACCGTCGAATTCATCGACATCGGCGGCCCCGCCATGCTGCGCTCGGCGGCCAAGAATTACCGGGACGTGCTGGTCCTGACCGACCCGACGGACTATCCGGCGCTCATGGACGGCCTGCGCGCCGGCGACCCGGCGCCGGACTTCCGCAAGCGCCTGGCGGGCAAGGTCTTCGACCTGACTTCCGCCTACGACGCCGCCATCGCCCGCTACCTGCTGGACGAGGAGTACCCCGCCTACTGGCCGCTGAGCCTGCGCAAGGGCCAGGAGCTGCGCTACGGCGAGAACGGCCACCAGAGCGCCGCCCTCTACCTGTCCGCCGACCATCCCGGCGCCCTGGGCGCCATGCAGCAGCTGCAGGGCAAGGAACTGAGCTACAACAACATCCGCGACCTGGACCTGGCCTGGAAGGCGGCCGGCGCCTTCGCCGACGGAGAAGCCCTGCCGCCGCCGGCCGACGCCTACCGGAACGCCGCGGCCACGGTGGTGGCGGTCAAGCACAACAGCCCCTGCGGCATCGGTCAGGCGGACACCCTGCTTGCGGCCTACGAAAAAGCCTACGCCTGCGATCCGGTGTCCATCTTCGGCGGCATCGTGGCCTGCTCGGTGCCGGTGGACGCGGCGACCGCCGCCCGGCTGGCCGGGCTATTTCTGGAGATCGTGGCGGCGCCGGATTTTTCCCCCGCGGCCCGGGAAATCTTTGCCGCCAAAAAGAACCTGCGCCTGCTGCGCATGACCGCCCGGCCCACGGACACGGTGGAATGCGTCGCCGTGGACGGCGGCCTTTTGGTGCAGTCCGCGGACCGCAGGCTGCTGGAAAAATGGGAAGTGGTTACCAAGAAAGCCCCTGACCCGGCGGACCTGCCGGATCTGATCTTCGGCCTGCAGGCGGTTCGTTACGTCAAATCCAACGCCATCGTGGTGGCCAAGGACCGGGCGGCCATCGGCATCGGCGGCGGCCAGACCAACCGCATCTGGGCGGCGGAACAGGCCCTGCAGCGCGCCGCCGGCGTCGTCGCCGCCGCGGCGGCGGCGGGTACGGGCGACGGCCAAGCCGCCCGGGTGCTGGCTTCCGACGCCTTCTTCCCCTTCGCCGACGTCGTCGAAGCCGCCGCCGCCCGGGGCATCAGGAGCATCGTCCAGCCCGGCGGCTCCATCCGGGACCAGGAATCCATCGCCGCCTGCGACCGGCTGGGCATCGCCATGGTGTTCACCGGCACCCGGCACTTCAAGCACTAACCGGAAAAAGCGGCATCCCGACAGGAGGCACTGGATGAAAGTACTGGTCATCGGTTCGGGCGGCCGGGAACACGCCCTGGCCTGGAAGCTGGCCCAATCCGCCGCCGTGGAGCGGGTCTACGCGGCGCCGGGCAACGGCGGCACCGCCCTGGAACCTAAATGCCGGAACGTGCCCGTGCCCGGCGGCGATCCCTCCACGCCGGATGCCCAGGCCGCCCTGGCGGCCTTTGCCCGGAGCCAGCACGTCGACCTGACCCTGGTGGGCCCCGAAACCCCGCTGGCGGCGGGCATCGTCGACGCCTTCCGGGCCGCGGGGCTGGCCATCGTCGGCCCCGACGCCCGGGCCGCCCGCCTGGAATCCAGCAAGGCCTTTTCCAAGGATTTCATGCGCCGCTACGGCGTCCGGGCGGCCCGGAGCTGGGAATTCGACGCCTACGGCCCGGCCCGGGACCAGGCGGCGGGGCATTTTGCCCCGGAGTTCGGCGCCGCGGTGCCGCCGCTGGTGATCAAGGCCGACGGCCTGGCGGCGGGCAAGGGCGTCGTCGTCGCGGCGGACTTTGCCGAAGCCGACACGGCGCTGCGTTCCTTCATGCTGGACCGCAGTCTGGGCGGCGCGGGTACGAAGGTGCTGCTGGAAGAATTCCTGGCCGGCCGGGAGGTATCCATTCTGGCGGCGGTGAGCCCCGGCGCCATCCTGCCCTTTATTCCCGCTCGGGACCACAAGCGCCGCTTCGACGGCGATCGGGGACCCAACACCGGCGGCATGGGCGCCATCGCGCCGGTGCCCGACTTCGGCCCCGCGGCCCAGGCGGACTTTGACGCCCACATCCTGCAGCCGACGCTGCGCGGTCTAACCGCCGAGGGTTTTGATTACCGGGGCTTCATTTTCTTCGGCCTGATGGTGCACGCCGACCGCTGTTCCCTGCTGGAATACAACGTCCGCCTGGGCGACCCGGAGACCCAGGCGGTGCTGCCCCTGCTGGACAGCGACCTGGCCGATCTCTGCGCCGCCATCCTGGACGGCAGCCTGGCGGACTTTCCGCTGCGCTGGAAGCCCGGCGCGGTCTGCGCCCCGGTGGCGGTGGCCGAAGGCTACCCCGGCGCCTACCGCAAGGGCGACCCGATCGACGTGGACCAGGCCGCCGCGGCGGCGGCGGAAGCCCGAGTCTTCCTGGCCGGGGCGGCGCTGGACGCGGACGCCCTGGCCTGCGGCATGGGCCCGGGGGCCACCGAGGCGGGGGTACTGCGGACATCAGGCGGCCGGGTGCTGGCCGTCGCCGCCCATGGCGCCGACGGGGCCCAAGCTCAAGCGCGGGCCTACCGCGCGCTGGAAGCGGTGCATTTTGAGGGCATGGGCTACCGGAAGGACATCGGCGGCTGAAGGGGCTGAAAGCCGGAAGCCGGAAGCCG
>DYPP01000023.1:26955-36207 GCA_020719845.1 Treponema denticola
GCCTGCGGAAGCGCCTGCGGAAGCACCTTTGAAGGCGTACTTCAGGCTGTTGGTCAGCAGCTCGTTGACGATGATTCCCAGGGGCTGCAGCCGTTTGGTGTCCAGGGGGACGTCCACAATGTCCTTGCGGACCCGCACCGCCGGGCCATGGGGAAAAGCCGCCACCACGCGGTCCACCAGGGGATCCAAAAAGACGCGCACCGAAATATCGCCGCAGTGGTCGGTGCGGTAGAGTTCGTCATACAGCAGCAGCATGCCCGCCACCCGGTTGCCCGCGTCGGTCAGCGCTGCGGCCGCAGCGGCTTCCTTGACCGTGTCCGCCTGCAGCGCCAGCAGGCTGCAGACGGTGTTCAGGTGGTTCTTGACCCGGTGGTGGACCTCCTTGAGCAGCAGCACCTTTTCCGCCAGCAGTTCTTCGATCCGCTTTTCCGCCTGCCGCAATTGGGTGATGTCGATGTGGATCCCCGACATGACCAGGGGCCGGCCGTCCCCGTCCCGCTCGGTGATCTTGCCCCGGCCCAGCACCCAGCCCCAGGAGCCGTTCTTGTGCCGCATCCGGGATTCGTAGGTGTAGACTTCCGTCTCGCCCCGCAGGTGGGCCTGCAGCAGGGCTTCCGCCTCCCGGTGGTCGTCGGGATGCTTCAGGTTCATCCAGGTTTCAAAGCTGTTGGGCTGCAATTCAGTCAGGGTATAACCGAGCAGAGCGGCCGAATTGGCGTCGAAGGTATCCTCGCCGGTCCGGATGTTCCACTCCCAGGTGCCCGTGCCGGTCACGTTCAGCAGGTTCTGCAGTCTTTCCTGTTCCTTCTTCAACCGCTGCTCGGTTGTTTTCAGGTCCGTAATGTCCTGGATGGTGCCGGTAACGTAATTCCTGGCCGCGTCGTAGGCGGCGTTGGAGTGGATATGCCGGAGTTCCCGGTCCGGACCGCGCCGGATGATGAATTCCACATCGTAGGGAACGCCCTCGTGAATCAGCGCGGACAACGCCCGGTCCAGCAGGGGCCGGTATTCGGGCAGGGGCGCCTGCTTGATTTCCTCGATGGTCCAGGAGTCGCCGCTGAAACCATAGATTTCCCGGGCGCCTGCGGAAGCGATGATCAGGCCGGTGTTAAGGTCCAGCTCCCAGCTACCGAAACCGGCCACTTTCTCCGCCCGCAGCAGGTGGGCTTCCCGCACCTGGGCCTGCGTCTGGGCCTTGAAAAGGCGGAAGGCCATCTCGATGCAGGATTCCAGGATCGGGTCGTTGGCGTTCTTCTGCAGGTAGCCGTAGTGGGGAATATCCCGCACCTGGTCGATGTATTCCTTTTCCCCATGGGCGGTCAGAAAGATGATCGGCAGTTCCCGCAGCGCCAGAATCGAGCGGCAGGTTTCCGGACCGTCCGGGTCCTGGCCCAGGTCCATGTCCATCATCACCAGGCTGATGTCCGGGTTGTTCCGCACCTGGTCCAGGGCTTCCGCACCGGTGTTCACCGCCACCACCGGATAGCCGAAACTCCGGATCGTCTTGGCCTCGGATTGGGCGATCAGCCGTTCGTCCTCGACCAGCAGAATCAGCGCTCCGGTCCGGGTATCCATTATTTTTACTCCCATCCCCACCGGCAGTGTAGGGTCGAATCCGGCTGCTGTCAACCGTTTTATCGGCTTGACGGAGTTTGCTGCGGCATGGTAGTATCCGCCAGCTTGAACCGTCGGAGGAAACGCTTGCTTTCCCTTGATCCAACGCTCCCGCATACCGAAACTGCGCCCGGCCACGCGTCGGAGCCCAGGGTTTTTTCCATCGTATTTTAGCCGCCCCTTTCGGGCGGCTTTTTTTTTACCCGAGGAGGCGGCATGCTGCACGGAAGACACTTGATCGAACCGGGAGACTACAGCCTTGAAGAGCTGGATGGTCTGTTCGCCCTGGCGGAACGGATCGAGGACGATCCCGAGTATCTGCGCCAAGCCGGTCGGGGCAGGGTGCTGGCCACCCTGTTCTTCGAGCCGAGCACCCGGACTCGGCTCAGCTTTGAAGCCGCCATGCTGCGCCTGGGCGGTGCCTGCCTGGGGTTCGCCGAGCCGGGTTCCAGTTCGGCGGCCAAGGGCGAAAGCCTGGCGGATACGGTGCGCACCGTGGGCTGCTACGCCGACCTGATCGTCATGCGCAACCCCAAGGAAGGCGCCGCCCTGCTGGCTTCCCGCTATGCAGGCGTGCCGGTGATCAACGCCGGCGACGGCGGCCACCACCACCCCACCCAGACGCTGACCGACCTGCTGACCATCCGCCGCCTGCGGGGCACGCCGCAGGGCTTGACCGTCGGCTTCTGCGGGGACCTCAAGTTCGGCCGGACGGTCCACTCCCTGGCCGCCGGGCTGGCCCGCTATCCGGACAACCGTCTGGTGTTCATTTCGCCCCCCGAATTGCGGCTGCCCGAGTACATCTCCCGGGACATCCTGAAAAAGAACGGCGTCGACTGCGTCGAGACGGACCGTTTGGAGCGGGTGCTGGGCGACCTGGACGTACTCTACATGACCCGGGTGCAGAAGGAACGCTTCTTCAACGAGGAAGACTACGTCCGCCTCAAGGACAGCTACATCCTGGACGGCGAAAAGCTCAAGCGGGCCAAACCGGAGCTGATCATCCTGCATCCCCTGCCCCGGGTCAACGAGATCGCCGTCGAAGTGGACGCCGATCCCCGGGCGGCTTATTTCAAGCAGGCCAAGTACGGCATGTACGTCCGCATGGCCCTGATCGCCTCGATACTGGGGGTAGCCTGATGCTCAACATAACCAAAATCAGGAACGGCATCGTCATCGACCACATCCGGGCCGGCCAGGGCCTGCGCATCTTCAACTGGCTGGGACTGGGCAACGCCGACTACACGGTAGCCTTCGTGGTCAACGCCGAATCCGCGCGGCTGGGCCGCAAGGACATCATCAAGATCGACGACGAGATCACCATCGATTTTGCCGTGCTGGGCCTGATCGATCCGGACATCACGGTGAACATCATCGAGAACGAAGCGATCACCGAAAAAATACGCCTGAAGCTGCCGGAACGGGTCGAGAACGTCCTCCTCTGCCGCAACCCGCGCTGCATCACGGCCACGGAAAAATACGCGCCCCACATTTTCCACCTGGCCGACGAGGCGTCCGGCACCTACCGCTGCGAATACTGCGACGAGACCCGGGGCGCCGGAGACTTCCGATGATAAAGCGAACCCAGCGCGCTTCGACGTCGCGCGACGAGACCCGGGGCGCCGGAGACTTCCGATGATAAAGCGAACCCAGCGCGCTTCGACGTCGCGCGACGAGACCCGGGGCGCCGGAGACTTCCGATGACCCTTTTGCTGCGCAACGTGCGCATCGTGGACGAAGCGACCGACCGAACCGGCGCGGTGCGGATCGAAAACGGCCTGATCGGCGCCCTGTCGCCCGAGCCCGGCCCGGACGGCGCCGACCTGGTGCTGGACGGCGGCGGCCTGACGCTCATGCCCGCCTTCGTCGACCTGCACGCCCACTTCCGGGAACCCGGCAATCCGGAAAAGGAAACCCTGGAAGCCGCGTCCCTGGCCGCCGCGGCGGGAGGCTTCGGGACCGTGGTCTGCATGGCCAATACCCGGCCGGTGATCGACAGCGCCGCCGCGGCCCTCGGTCTGCGCCGCCGCACCGCCGCCCTGGGTCTGATCGACCTGTACCCGGTGCTGTGCCTGACCCGGGGCATGGACGGCCGGGACAGTTCCCACCTGGACGAAGCCGCCGGCGTCATCGGCGACGCGGTGCGGCTGCTTTCCGAGGACGGCCGGGACGTGGCCGACGAGGGCGTCTTTGCCGAAGCCCTGGCCCGGGCGGCGCGGCGGGGCGTGCCCGTGTCCTGCCACTGCGACCAGGGCGGCGAGGACGCCGCCACCCGCCGGGCCATCGCCCTGGGCCGGACCGCCGGGGCGCGGCTGCACCTGGCCCACGTTTCCACCATCGGCGCCCTCGAGGCCCTCCGGGCGGCCAGGCGGGACGGCGCCGCCCTGACCGCCGAAGCGACGCCCCACCACCTGGGCCTGACCGCAGCGGACGCCCGGGAGCTGGGAAAGGAGTCTTTCGGTCGGGTCAACCCGCCCCTGCGGGGCGAAGCGGACCGCCAGGCCCTGATCGCCGCGTTGCGGGACGGGACGATTGACGCCATCGCCACCGACCACGCGCCGCATACCCAGGCGGACAAGGCAGCCGGCGCGCCGGGCTTCAGCGGGCTGGAGACGGCCTTCGCCGTGGCCTACACCACGCTGGTCCGGCAGGAAGGCTTCAGCCTGAGCCGCCTGTCGGCGCTGCTGAGCGCCGCGCCGGCGCGCATCCTGGGCCTGCGCGACCGGGGCCGCGTCGAACCGGGCCTGCGGGCGGACCTGGTCCTGGTCGACCCGGACGTAGAATGGACCGTCGACCCCGGCGCGTTCCGGTCCCGGGGACAGAACAGCCCCTGGGCGGGCCGGCGCCTGGGGGGCCGCGTGCGCCTGACCATCCACGCCGGAAACATCGTCTACCAAAGGAGCCTGCCATGACCTTCAATATGGACCGCCTCTACGACGCCGTCGCGGCCCGGGGGCCGGTCTGCGTCGGCCTGGATACGGCCGCCGACTACCTGCCTCCGGCGGAACTCAAGCGGTCCGCTTCGGTACCGGAAGCCATCCTGGCCTACAACCGCGCCGTCATCGATGCCACCCTGGACGCTGCCGCCTGCTTCAAGGTGCAGATCGCCTACTACGAAGCCCTGGGCCTGGCGGGGCTGGGCGCCTACGCGGCCACCCTGGCCTACCTGCGCGCCCGCGGCGCCCTGGTCATCGCCGACGTCAAGCGGGGGGACATCGCCGACACCGCCGCCCGCTACGCCGAAGCCCACTTCAGCGGCGACTTCGAGGTGGACTTCGTCACCCTGTCGCCCTACATGGGCATGGACTCCCTTACCCCCTGGCTGGACTGGGCCGAAAAAAAGGGCAAGGGCGCCTTCGTGCTGATGCGCACCAGCAACCCGGGCATGCGGGACTTCGAATACCGCGAGCTGGTCGGCGGCGGGCGCCTCTACGGCGCGGTGGGGGATAAACTGGCCGAACTAGCCCAACGCTACCGGGGCCGCCGGGGCTACGGCGCCTTCGGCGCCGTCGTCGGCTGCACCGAACGGGAAGAAGCCGCCGAAATCCGCCGCCGCCGGGAAGACCTTTTTTTTCTGATCCCCGGCTACGGCGCCCAGGGCGGGGCGGCGCAGGACGCGGCCCGGCTGCTGCGCCAAGGCAACGGCGGCGTGGTCAACGCGTCCCGGTCCATCCTCAAAGCCTGGAAAACCGCGGACCGCGCCGCCGAAGTGACCACCTACGCCCAGGCCGCCGCCGCGGCCCGGGGAGCGGCCACGGCCATGCGGGACCAGCTGCGCGCCGCCGCGGGAGTTCCCTGATGGCCTGTTCCACGGAAAAGGCGTTCCGGGAAGCGCCGCTGATCGGCGCGGACGACTGGGGCGGCGGCATTTTCGAGCTCCGCCTGGCCTGGACCGGGCCGGCGCCGCTGCCGGGTCAGTTTTTCATGCTCCGGGCGCCCCGCAGCCCGGTGCTGCTCGGCCGGCCGATCAGCGTCTTCGGCTGGACTGCCGCGCCGGGATCAAGCGGCGGCGAACTGCGCTTCCTGGTCGCCCGACGGGGCGCGGGCACCGCCGACCTGGCCGCCCTGCGGCCCGGCGACACGGCGGAACTGACCGGTCCCCTGGGCAACACCTGGCCCGATCCGCCGCCTGAAGGGACGGTCGCCCTGGTCGGCGGCGGCATCGGCCTGGCGCCGCTGGCCTTCCTGGCCGACCGCCTCGACGCTTCGCGCTTTGACTTCTACGCAGGCTTCAGGTCCCGGCCCTACGGCCTGGATGACCTGAAAGCCCGCCGCCGGATCATCGCCGCCGAAGACGGCAGCGCCGACCATCAGGGCCGGATCACTGATTTTTTGGATCCATCGTCCTACGCGGCGGTCTACGCCTGCGGCCCGGAAGCCATGCTGCGGACCGTCGCCGCCGCCTGCGCGGCTGCCGGAAGGCCCTGCTACCTCAGCCTGGAGCGGCGCATGGCCTGCGGCGTCGGCGCCTGCCTGGGCTGCACGGTGCGCACCTCGGCGGGCAACCGGCGCTGCTGCGTGGACGGCCCGATCTTCGCGGCATCGGAGGTGCTCTTTGACTGAAGCCGATCTGTCGGTGGAAATCGCCGGCCTGAAGCTGCGCAACCCGGTCATCGCCGCTTCCGGCTGTTTCGGGTACGGTCGGGAATACGTCGGGCTGCTCGACGTCGGCGCCCTGGGGGGCATCTGCACCAAGGGCCTGACCCGGGAGCCCCGGGCGGGGAACCGCGGCGTCCGGCTGCACGAAACCGCCGCAGGGCTGATGAACTCCATCGGGCTGGAGAATCCGGGCATCGCCGTCTTCATCCGGGACGAACTGCCGGCGCTCCGCGCCCTGGGCCCGGCGGTGATCGCCAACCTGTCGGGCTCCACCGTGGACGACTACGCGGAGGGCGCGATGCTCCTTTCCGATTCCGCCGTGGACATGATCGAAATCAACATTTCCTGTCCCAACGTCAAAGCCGGCGGCATGGCCTTCGGGCTCCGTCCCAGAGACGCGGCGGGGGTGGTGGCCGTCGTGCGCCGGGTTTCCCGGAAACCCCTGATGGTCAAACTATCGCCCAACGCGGCGGATCCGGTGGCCGTAGCCCGGGCCTGCGTGGACGCGGGCGCGGACGCCCTTTCGCTGGTCAACACCTTCCAGGCCCTGGCCATCGACATCCGCCGCCGGGCGCCGGTCTTCGACAACCTGACCGCCGGCTTGTCCGGACCGGCCATCAAACCCCTGGCCCTGCGGCTGGTCTGGGACGTCTGCGCCGCGGTCCGGGTGCCCGTGGTCGGCCTGGGCGGTATCGCCGGCGCGGAAGACGCGCTGGAATTCCTTTTGGCCGGCGCGACGGCGGTCCAGGTGGGCACGGCCACTTTCCGGCGGCCGACGGCGATGACCGAAATCATCGCCGGCCTGCGGGAGTACCTGGCGGCCAACGGCCTGGCCACTCTTTCGGAACTTTCGATCAACCCGGGGAATCCGGGAAATCGCCCCCGGACCGCGCACAAGGAGACGCCATGAAGACGACCATCGAACTGCTCAAGGAATCGGAAGCCCTGCTGGAGGGCCACTTCCTGCTTTCTTCCGGTCGGCACTCGGACCGCTATTTTCAGTGCGCCCGGCTGTTGCAGTACCCGGACCAGGCGGCGGAAGCCCTGGCGCCGCTGGCGGCACGCCTGCGGGAAGATATGGCCGCAGGTTCTTTGGCGATCGACGCCATCGTCGGGCCCGCCATGGGGGGCATCCTGGTCGCCTGGGAACTGGGGCGTCAGCTGGGACTGCCGGCCTTCTTTACCGAACGGGACGACTCCGGCGCCATGGCCCTGCGCCGGGGCTTTGCCGTCCGTCCGGGTCAACGCATCCTGATCGCCGAGGACGTCGTGACCACCGGCAAGTCTTCGGCGGAAAGCGCCGCGGTGCTCCAAGCCCTGGGCGCCGAAGTGGTCGCCCTGGCCTGCCTGGTGGACCGCCGCGGGGAAAACGTGTCCGTCTCCTGGCCGCTCTACGCCGCCGCCCGGGTCGCCGTGACCACCTGGGAAGCTGCGGCTTGCCCGCTCTGCGCCCAGGGGCTGCCCGCGGTCAAGCCGGGTTCACGTAAAATAATGTAGGACTAAAGAGGCGATTTAAAAAATCGGTTATTTTTGAAATTGCCTCTGCTGTTTCTCGCATTTCTCGCCAATCGCAAGAAATGCTACGAAATCAGCGCAATTTTTCGTGGATTTTTCAAAATGCGGACGCACTTTGAAAAATCCACTATAGAGAACTGGCTTGCTGAGAAGGTTACCGTTGCTCTATGGTCTATTTTATACCTTGAATTTGTTCACTTCATTGATCAGTGCATCAATGCTATTTTTGTTTTCAAAACTAAGTTCATTAACTGTGTTTACGGCGACGGTAATCTGATCAGCACCACTGGCCATTTCATTCATGCCACCAGTTATTTCCTGTGTTATAGCATTCATGTTTATTGCTTCCTTTGATACTTGATTGCTTCCTGTAAGCATCTCCATTGAACCTGCTTGAACTTTCCGCGTTATATCATTGAGCACTGTTATTGCTTCAAGAACCTGTTTGCTCCCCTCTGTTTGCTCTTCCATAGCATTTCGGATATGATCTTCCTGTTCAGCTACGATGGCAACTTCTGTTTCTATGGTAGTGAATTTTGATAGTACATCTTCGGAATACTTGTTGATTTCTGCCATGGATTCCATAATCTTTTTCAATACCGAGCTTATTGTTTTAGTTTGCGAACTTGATGATTCTGCGAGTTTCCTGATTTCATCAGCAACAACAGCAAAGCCTTTTCCTGACTCCCCCGCGTGGGCAGCTTCAATAGCAGCATTCATTGATAGTAGATTCGTCTGGCTTGCCATATCTTGAATTATTTTACTGATTTCCATTAGACCTTCAGAATTTTTTGAAACAGCACGAATAGCAACAGATATTTTCTCAAGCACAGACCTTCCTGATTCTGAAGAAGAAGATAATTTCTTTATATTCTCAGTGTTTTTTACCAATGTTTGAGTAACCCTTTTAATATTTGCTATCATCTCTTCAACTGCGGATGATGATTCTGTGACATTGTCAGATTGATTCTCTATTAACCGGCTGAGTCTATCTATACCTTTTGAAATCTGCTCCATTGTTGCACTTGTTTCGGTTACGCTTGCCGACTGATTTATCGTTTGATTTTTAATACTTTGAATGTTCGCTGTAATTTCGTTGATAGCAGCGGCAGTTTCTACCATGTTGGACGCCAGATTAATTCCGACGCCTTGCAGTGTCAATGATTGCTTTTTTACAAGGGAGACCAATCTTTTTATTTTTCCAAAGGTTAGATTGAAGTATTTAGCCATATCGCCAATTTCATCGCTAGACATGATCTCAAGCTCTTTTGTCAAATCGCCCTCACCCTCGGCGATGTTTTGCAGCAAGGCTGTAAGACGTGTAATAGGTTTGGATATGGAAACACCCAATAAATTGGCGACGACGGCTATTACCAGCCCGGCCAGAACAGTTATAAAAACAATTAATGACAAGTCTTCTTTCTGGCGTTGTACTATAGGAGTGATATCTTGATCAATCCGGAACATGCCTTGAACGCTACTAGTGACTGGATCGCGCATGGGCAGAAACGTCAATCGTTTGCC
>DYPP01000218.1 GCA_020719845.1 Treponema denticola
AGCGCCTCCGCGCTGAGGTCGAGCGGGCTTCCCGCCTCTTTCAGCGTCCGGCTCTGCACCGTGTGCGTATAGATCATCGTCGTGCGCAGATCGCTGTGCCCAAGCAACTGCTGGATCGTGCGGATGTCATAATTGGCCCGCAGCAGATGGCTCGCAAACGTGTGGCGGAACGTGTGCGCCGTGACCCGCTTGGTGAGCCCGGCCTTGCGGACGGCAGCGTAGAGCGCCTTCTGCAACACGCTTTCGTGCAGATGATAACGTCGATGTTCCCCCGTGCCGGGCACATAGGTCAACCCTGTCGCGGGGAAAAACCACTGCCAGACCAGCTCCTTGGGGGCATTGCGCCACTTTCGATCCATCGCTCCTGGCATAAACACCCCATCGTACCCTTCGCCCACATCCCGCTCGTGCAGCGCGCGCACGACCTCCAGTTGCGCCTTCAGGTCCGGCAGAAGCGCCTTCGGCAGCGGCACCGTACGGTCTTTTCGCCCTTTGCCATCGTGGATCGTCAACACCGCCTGGTCGAAGTTGAAGCACTGGACACGGAGGTTCAGACACTCCGCGAGACGCAATCCACACCCATAAAGCAGCTGGACCGGCAGCCGGCAGGGCGGGTCGAGCGCCGCCACCACCGCATCCACCTCCTCGCGGGAAAGCACCACCGGGATGTAACGGGTCCGCCGCGCCCGCTGGACCGTGTCGCCCAACTCATACGGACGCTTCCAGATATGGCGAAAGACGAAGAGCAGCGCGTTGAAGGCCTGATTCTGCGTGGACGCCACCACGTGCCGATCCACCGCGAGATGCGTCAGAAAACGGGCCGCATCTTCGGCCTCCACGTGCTGCGGATCCTTGTCCTGCAAGAAGAGGCGAAATTGATCCAGCCAGATCGCATAGGTCTTGCCCGTCTTGGGGGAATACTGCCGGACCCTTATGGCCGCCTTCAGCTCATCGAACGCCGGCTGCCACCCTTGGCGGGCCTGATCCGACGGTGCCGCCTCCGGCCTCGCACCCCACGTCTTCATCAAGGCGTAGTACAGCCCCACGCTCTCCGCCGCCACCCGCTGGATATCCGGCCCCTGCCCCTTGGCCGCCATCTTCTGAAGGAACGGCTCCAAACTGTCCGCATCCCGCGGCGGGAAAGCATACTTGAAGCAGAAATCCAGATAGAAGCGCAACCAGCGCAACCGGTCGGGCCACTCCACCTCCGGAACCCCCAGCTCCCGCATCCGAGCCGCCACCGCCACCCGCAAGACCTCTGCTAAACGTTTCATGTGGAGATATACAGTTTTTCCGACTATCACGCTTTTTGGAGTGATAACAAGACCGGAATGCACAGGTCCACCACCCCCCCGAGCAG
>DYPP01000108.1:0-2068 GCA_020719845.1 Treponema denticola
CGGATGCGGGCGGCCAGCTCCAGTCCGGTGAGCCGCGGCATTTCGATGTCCGTCACCACCACCGAAACCGCGTCCAGATTGGCGTTCAGCAGCTCCCAGGCCGCTTCCCCGTCTGCGGCGGCCAGCACGGAAAAACCTTCCTCTTCCAGGTATTTGATCAGCTGGCCGCGGAAAAAATCCGAGTCTTCCGCCAGAAGAACGGTAAGGTCCTTCTTTGGCACATCCTTCGCCGAAGCAGGATCCCGACGCGGCTCCGTGCGCCAGTCCGGGTGGGCCGCGTCGACCAGCTCAAACAGGTCCACCAACAGGGTAGTGACCTCATCAAGCACCAAGGAGCCGGCGACACCCGTAGACCGATGGGTAGACTGATCGACTTCCACCTTGGTCTCCGCCGTGTCGATGGGCAGCGTGCACAGCAGGCCCACCTCCCGGCCATTGGCGTTGGCGACCAGCACGACCAGATCGTCCCGGTCTTCGATCTTGGCCAGCCGGGTCACGTCCGCCAGGCAGACCAGGGGCAAGGATTTGCCCCGATAGCGCATGCTGCGCAGCTGGCCGATGGTTTCCAGCTGCGACCGGGCGACGGTTTCGATGCGCTGCACCAGATCAAGGGCGACGGCGCAGCGTTCCTGCGGCCCGTTGTTGAACAGCAATAGGGATTGCGTACTCTGAAAGCGTTGCGCCTCCGCAGCCAGGGCTACTTCCGCGGCTCGGGCGGACCCGCTGACCGCGCTCAGGCCGGCGATGGACGCCAATCCGGCCACGTCAAGAATGAGCGCCAGGGCTCCGTTGCCGAGTATGGTGGCGCCCGAGTAGTGGTTCATGCGCTTGAAGCGGCTGCCCAGCGGCTTGACGACCACTTCTTCGGTGGTATGGAAGTCATCGACCAAAAGCCCGAAAGAAAAGGTTCCGGTGTTGACGACCACGATTTTGATGATGGAATCGGGACTTTGGCGGCGTTCGTTCTGAAGACGCGCCGGCGCTTCCCCGACCACCTCCGGGCCGTCGCCGGCTGTTGCCCCCGCCGGCACGGCTTCGGCCGCCTGCCCGGCTTCGGCCGCCGGCACGGGCATGAACCGCGGCGACCGGCGATCCGCCATCCGCCGCCGCCGGTCGAATTCCGGCGTGTTCTTGAGCGGATCGCGGTAAGTGGGCAGGGCTCCGATGATGTCCGCGCAGCGGGCCAGGGGCAGGATTTTGTCCCGCAGGCGCAAAACCTCCGAATCGCCCAGAATCTCGATGCGCGTCTTGACCTCCCCGGGCTTGATCCGGAGCAGTTCTTCGATCGTACTCTGGGGAATGGCGAATTGCTCCCCCGCGACGGACACCAGCAGGGAGGGCATGATGGCCAGGGTAAGGGGCAGCTTGATGCGGAAGGTAGTGCCCTTGCCCAGGGTGGACATGATTTCCACCTGGCCGCCCAGACGGTCCAGATTGGTCTTGACCACGTCCATGCCCACGCCCCGGCCGGACACGTCGGAAACCACCTGCGCCGTGCTCAGCCCCGGCAAAAAGAGCAGCGCCTGCTTATCCTTGTCCGACATGACCCGCACTTTTTCGGCGCTCAGCAGCCCTTTGCGCACCGCGGAATCGGCGATTCTTTGCGGATCGATGCCCGCGCCGTCGTCGCTGATGTCCACCACGACCTGGCCGGCTTCGTGCCGGGCTTCCAGACGGACCGTGCCCGTGGTTTTTTTGCCCAGCCGGGTGCGCACGTCCGGCGCTTCCACGCCGTGGTCCACGGCGTTGCGGATCATGTGGGTCAGCGGATCCGACAGGCCTTCCACCATGGACTTGTCCAGGGCGACGTCCCGGCCCTCCATCACCAGCTGGATCTCCTTGCCCAGGGTGCGGGAAAGGTCCCGAACCAGCCGGGGAAACTTGGCAAAGACGTTACCGATCGGCTGCAGCCGGGTCTGCATGATCACGTCCTGCAGTTCCGAGGTAACCTGGTCGATCCGTTGGTCCGCGGACGTTAAAAGCGCCGTATCGTCCCGGGCTACCGCCGCCCGCAGCTGGTTGCGGCTCAGGACCAATTCTCCCGCCAGGTTCATCAGGTTTTCGAGCA
>DYPP01000108.1:2168-7023 GCA_020719845.1 Treponema denticola
CGGCTCAGCCGACCGCGACGGGGTACTGGGCGCTGGTTCGATAAAAACCTTGATCCGCGCCGGATCCAGGGCAGATAAAAAACCGCCCCCTTGAGCCGGGTTTTCCCGGGAAGCGATGACCACCCGCAACGGGATGCGGTTGACCTGGGGATCGTCCAGCGTCCCCACCGCCGCGTAGTCCAGGGCACAGTCCAGCACTTCCAGATCCGGGGGCAAAAGATTGAAGAAATCCAGGATATTGATGCCCTTCTTTTCTATGTCGTGCAATAGATCCAGATCCAGCAGGCCGACGAACAATCCATCCCGGCGCACGCGGTCCAGGTCGTACTGGGGCAAAATGACGACCTCCGAAGCCCCCGGAAGGGACAGGGTCACCATATTGGCGACGCTGGCTTTCTGCGCCGGCGGCAGGTACGATGAAGTCATGGAAACCAGACTGGCAATCAGGTCTTCCACGTCGTAGGATTCGCTTTTTTCTATATCGTTGATCATCTCCCGCAGCTTGTCGAAGGCCGCCAGAAGCAGGTTGGTCACCTCCGCGTTGGGTACGATCTTGCGCGAGCGGATCATATCCAGCAGGTTTTCCGCTTTGTGCGCCAATTCCTTGATTTTGACCAGACCAAAAAAACCGCTGGCGCCCTTGATGGAATGCGCCGCCCGGAAGACCTTGTTCACCAATTCTTCATCGATGTCGGCGCCCCCGTCCTCGATGGTCAGCAGATCGGTCTCGATGGTCGCCAGGTGTTCCCTCGATTCCAGGATGAATATTTTCAGGACCTCGTCCATCTGGTCGGCTTCGGAGCCGTTTTCATCCATATCCTACTCCTTGACGGCCGGACCGGCGTGCAGCCGATCGACCAGGCGCATGCTTTTGAGCAGTTTCATGATGTTGCCCGAAACGCCTTCGATCTTGACGCTGCCCTGTACCGCCTGGACGCTGTTGCCGGCGGCGATCAGCAGACCAAGGCCGGACGAATCGATGGCTTCCGTGCGGGCCATATCAAAAACCAGCTCCAGCGCGCCGGTCCCCAGTTCCTGCTTGATGGCTTCCCGGAGTTCGGCCAGCCGGGCGGCGGTCAACGATTCCGAAAGTACGATCCGCGCGTTGTTACCGTTTCTTTCAATCTTGAAGTCAGACATCAGCGGCGCTCCTTTTTACGATCCTGATCCAAAGCCGGACTTCCGTACCCTTCCGGTTGTACTGCAGGCGATCCGCGTATGCTTTGCCGATCGCCAATCCCCGCCCCCCGGGAACCGCCGGGTCGGGAAGTTTGAACCCGTCCCGCCGGGGTCTGAACCCTGCGCCTTCATCGCGGATGACGATGGAAATCAGTCGGGGCCCCACCCGGAAGTCGTAGGCGACCCGTTTGTCCGGATCTTCCCGGTTGCCGTGGACGATGGCGTTGTTGAGGAACTCCCGCAGCAGCAAATCCACGGCAAACTCGTGCCGCGAAAGTCCGGTTTTGCCCAGCAATTCCCGGGCGTCCCGGCATACCGGTTCGACCTGGGCCAGATCCGACCCGATCGTGCCCGCCAGCCGGTTCATACTCCGATCACCTTCAGGATGATGTCGTCGGCGCATTCCCGGTCCCCGACCAGCTCCTCGATCACCCGGGCGGTCATCGCTTCCAGCGGCAAGGAGCCCGCGGCGGCGCAGGCCGCCAACAGACGTTCCGTGCCCGCCTCCCGGGGACCATCCATTTCGATCAGACCATCCGTGTAGAGCACCAACCGGTCCCCGGCGGCCACGGACCGCTCCAGGTAGCCGTACACCGGGTCGGGAAACATGCCCACCAAGTCCCCTTCCTGGTCCAGCAGCTGGGGCGATCCCTTGAGGGGAATGAATATCGCCGGCGGATGCCCGGCGTTGACCAGAATGGCCTTTTTGGCCGCCCGGTTCAGACGGACGTACAGGGCGGTAAAATAAACCTGTTCCGGCAAAATCCGGATCAGGGAATTATTGAGCATGCGTACGATTTCCAGCGGTGAGTGCATGACCGAACCATACTCGGAAAGCAGCGTCTTGAAGGACGCAGTCCAGAGCGAAACGCCCAGGTCGTGGCCGCTGGCGTCGGCGACCACGTAGTCGTGGATACCGAGGCCCGAGGCGATGACGTCGTAGAAGTCCCCGCCGGCGCTGAGCGCCTGCCGCACATAGACATGGAAGCGCGCGTCCGGCAGGGATTGCGGCTGGGGCATGATGTACTGCTGGGAGTCCGCCAGCCGCCGGATCCGTTCGGCGTCCAGTTCCGCCAAAGATTCATAGGCGGCGCGCAGGCGCAGGTGGGTGCGCACCCGGGCCAGGACTTCCGCCCCGGCCAGGGGTTTGGTGATGTAATCCACGCCGCCGGCGGCAAAACCCTTGACTTTGGTGTCCACGTCCTCGTTGGCCGAAACGAACAGGACCGGCACGTTGGCGGGGAAGAAAAGCCGCCGGCAGACCTCAAAGCCGTCGCCGTCGGGCAGGTGCACGTCCAGCAGGACCAGGGAAACCCGGTTTTTGCGGAAGAGCTCTTCCGCTTGCGCCAGATCGCCCGCCTCCAGGACGTCAAACCCGGCGGCGGCCAACCAGGAGCTGAGGATGCGGACGGTGATGCCGTCATCGTCCACCACCAGGATGACCGGAGTAGCCGGACGCTGCTTCATGGAACTGCCGGCCCCGACGCTACAGCTTGAACTTG
This sequence comes from Treponema denticola, assembly GCA_020719845.1. Lineage (GTDB taxonomy): Bacteria > Spirochaetota > Spirochaetia > Treponematales > Breznakiellaceae > DYPP01. The sequence continues at coordinate 4,850 of DYPP01000108.1, forward strand.
GAAACGATCTTTTCCTGTTCCGCCGCGCCGGACGCCATGTCTTCGGCTGATACCAGCAGGGTATCGCTGGAACGCACTATTTCTCCGATGGCGTGGGTCACGCCATGGATATCCTTGGCGATGGAACCGGTTACCTCGGCGGACTGGGCGATATTAAGGTTGGTGCCCTCCACCCCCTGGGAAGCCTGGGCGATGTTGCGGGCGATATCCTGGGTCACCGCCGCCTGCTCCTCGATGGCCGCGGCGATGCCGGACATGATCCCGTCCACCTCGCTGATGATGCTGGTTACGGCGCCGATGTCCGCGCCCGCGTTGGCGGTGGAAGCCTGGATCCCCGATACCCGCTCACGGATGTCTTCGCTGGCCACCGCCGTCTGGCGGGCCAGTTCCTTGATCTCGTTGGCGACGACCGCAAAGCCCTTGCCCGCCTGCCCCGCCCGGGCGGCTTCGATGGTGGCGTTCAGCGCCAGCATGTTGGTCTGGGCCGAAATCTCGTTGATCGTCTCCGTAACCCGGTCGATCTCCCGGGCTGAAACGCCCAGCTGGTCCATGGTCAACGCCACCTTTTTGACCGTATCCACCGAAGTAGCCGAAACGACCCGCGCCCGGTCGGCGTTGCCCGCGATTTCGCCCACCGTGGCGGTCATTTCTTCCGCCGCCGTGGCGATCATGCTGATGTTGCGGGAAGTCTGGTCCATGGAATCGGCCACGTTCTTCATGCTGACGCTCATTTCTTCCGCCGCCGCGGCCACCGACTCGGCCAAACGGTTGGTATCGTTGGCGCCGTTGGACAGGGCCTGGGAAATGTCTTTCAGGCTGTCCGAAGCCGTACTGGTCGCGACGGCCCGGGTCTTGATGTCCTGGATGATCAGGCGCAGGGATTCAAGGAACTGGTTGAAGTACTGGGCTACCTGGCCCAGCTCGTCGTTGGAGCGGACGTCGATGTGGGCGCTCAGGTCGCCTTCGCCCTGGGCGATGTCCTTGAGGGATTTGCCCAGGCCGGAAACCGTGGCCATCAGCCCGGCGATGGTCATCAACATGAACGCCACCACCGCGCCGAGCATCAGCAGCAGGATGACGGTGGTGGTGATGAACACCCGCCGGGCGCTGTCCTGAAGCCCGATGATCTTGGACTCCACGCCGGCGGTCGCCGATGCGACCACCCCCGCCAGCTGATCGATGTACTCCGTCATCTCCGCAAAAAAGGCGGCGCCGTCGACGCCGTAGCCGCCGACGAGGCGCTTGTCCATCATTGTCTGGATCGCTGCCCGGGCGGTCTTCCGGGCCTTGTGCCCGGCCACCTTGTCCAGCATCTCTTTGGACTTGGCGTCCAGCGTCATGGCCGGCGAAGCCAGGTTGACGTTCATCGCCGCTTCCCGGTCCAGTGCTACCATGACTTCATCGATGGTCAGCGGCTGGTCCGCCGCCGCGTAGGACGACAGATTGGCCCGCAGGCGTCCCGCAGCTTCCTTGGCTTCTTCCAGCAGGACGACCGCCGCGATGATCTTGCCGGTGCCGTAGCTGGTGTTTCCCCGGGCAAACGCGGGGCCCACGCCCAGCAGCTTCTTGATGGTCTCGTTGAAAGCCTTGCGCACGTCCACCGCGCTCGTCCCCTGGGCGTCCACCTTTTGACGCAAGTCCGGGATGCCGTCCACGGTGGCGATCAGGGTTTCTTTGGTCTTGGCGTCAAAAACTGTCTTCTGCACCGACGCCTTGGCGGGAACGGTCAGAGCGTCGGTCTCTTGCCGACGGCTGTCCAGGGTAGCCCGGTCGACCCCGCCGGACAAAAAGAGCGTAGAGGTACCCCGTTCCCGCTGCACGGCGTCGATCAGGTTGGACACCGCCTGCACGCCGGCCGTATTGGCGTACAACTCGTTGAGCAGCTTCATTTCGTCATAATCGCCCTTCAAAAAAATACCGGCAAAATAGGCCGCAAAAACCAGCGGAACCAGGGCCAACGCCAATAATTTAACCCGCAAGGAAATAAACACGGTCTTTTCCACCTTCATTCTACACGCTCCTGTTCCCCGCCATTAATTTGCCGGATATCGAATTAAGATTGTAACGATTTACCGTTCCGGCGTCAAATACTCTTGCTATATTCGTACTATCGCGTAACAGCTGTCATACGAAAGGGAGGAAGGACGAATGCGTACTCTGGTACTGATACGGCA
>DYPP01000109.1 GCA_020719845.1 Treponema denticola
CAATTAGCCGATAGCGTCCGAACCGGTGTCGCCGGTGCGGATGCGCACGCAGTCTTCCAGGGGCAGGATGAAGATCTTGCCGTCCCCGATGCCCACCGTCAGGGTGCCGAACACGCCGTTGGCCATGTGGACGGATACGGCGCCCACCGGGTCATCCACCTTGAGCACCTTGTCGATGAACTCGACGGAGAGCACGGCCAGCACGCCGGAGATCAGGCCGATCACCACCGAAGCGCCGGGGCTGACCACGGCGCAGGAAAGCCCAGCCGATATTGTGGCCGGGGAAAGCCTTGACGCTCGTCTTGCCGTCGACCTTGACGTACTTGCCGATACGCGGTCCCAGCACGATGGCGCCCATCAAGGCTGCCCATCCGCCGACGGAGTGTACGACCGTGGATCCGGCAAAGTCATGGAAGCCCATCTTGGCCAGCCAACCGCCGCCCCAGATCCAGTGGCCGGAAACCGGGTAGGTTAGGGCGGAGATGAACACCGTGTAAATAAGGTACGATTTGAACTGGGTCCGTTCGGCCATGGCGCCGGAGACGATAGTCGCCGAGGCAACCGCAATGACCACCTGGAAAAACCAGTTCCGATAAAAGGTCGGGTCGCTCATCGGCCCCTTGAAGAAGTCGCCGAACCCGATAAAGCCCCCGAGCTTGTCCGCCCCGTACATGACCCCCAGCCGATCATCCAGAACACGATCGAGCCGAAGCAGAAGTCCATCAGGTTCTTCATCAGGATGTTGGTGGCATTCTTGACCCGGGTCAGCCCTGTTTCCACAAAGGCGAATCCGGCCTGCATGAAGAATACCAAAGCGCCGGTGATGATCAGCCATAGCATGTCGATGGCGCCCACCAAAGCTTCGGTTCCCACGACTTCTTCGGCGAAGACGGCAATGCCGACGCTGAAGGTGAGCAAGAGTAATAGAGCAGTTCTTTTTCCCACGATTCCGTCCTCCTCAAAAGGTATAACCCTTATTTGGCAGCAATCGTTCCAAGTATAACTGAATATTTTTATTACAATCATGTAGCTTTTATCATTTACACCTGGTTTTGACCGCTATTATCCGCCTAATCAGCATATTTCTCCGCATTGCTAGGGAATATCCAGCATTATATTATTACAATAATGTAGGTATTATAAAGACATCCTATATTTTTGCAAGCCGGAACTGGCGCCAGCTGATGCCGTAGTGGTGCACCCGTAGCCCGATCTGCCGCTCCGTCACGCCCAGCCGGCGGGCCGCGGCGGCCATGTTGCCGCCGGCTATCTTCAGGGCTTCCAGGATCAGCTCCTTTTCCAGCCGGGAAAGCGCCGCTTCCAGGGTCGTGGTGGGCTCGGTGTTGGTGGATTGGGCGGACTGCAGGCTGGGCGGCAGGTGATAGGCGTGGATGACCGTATCCGTGGAAAGGATGACCGCCCGCTCCAGGCAATTTTCCAGCTCCCGCACGTTTCCCGGCCAGTGGTAGCTGGTCAGCAGGTCCAGGGCGGGGCTGGAGATGCGCTTGATCAGCTTGCCGATTTTTTCGGCGTATTTTTCGGCAAAGCTGTCGGCCAGCAGGACGATGTCGCTCTTCCGTTCCCGCAAGGGCGGAACGTGGACGGGAAACACGTTCAGCCGGTAGTAGAGGTCTTCCCGGAAGCGGCCGCTCCGGACTTCTTCTTCCAGGTTCCGGTTGGTCGCCGCGATCAGGCGGACGTCGACCTTGATCACCCCCGAGCCCCCTACCCGCTCGATTTCGCGTTCCTGCAGCACCCGCAGCAGCTTGACCTGCACGTTGGGGCTGAGCTCGCCGATTTCGTCCAGAAAGAGCGTGCCCCCGTGGGCCAGCTCAAAGCGGCCCTTGCGCTGGGCCAGGGCGCCGGTAAAGGCACCTTTCTCGTGGCCGAACAGTTCGCTTTCGATGATCGATTCCGGCAGGGCGGCGCAGTTGATCTTGACGAAGGTAGCCGGGGCGCGCCGGGACAGGCGGTGCAGCTCGGAAGCGATCAGCTCCTTGCCGGTGCCGCTTTCCCCGGTGATCAGCACCGAAGCATCGCTGGGGGCAACTTGGGCAATCAGGTCGAAGACGGCCTTCATGGCCGTGCTGGTGCCGATGATCGGGCTGCCCGGAACGACGCTCAGGGCTTGATGCGGATGGTCGCCGTCCCGGCGGCCGCTGCCGGGACCTTCGTTCTGGCGCAGGCGGAATTGTTCTTCCATGATGCGCTCCCGCAGCTTGGCGGAATCGGCTATTATTGTAGAAACCCGTTCCAGCAGGCTCCGGTCGGTGGCCAGCCGCTCCGCTTCCGGTTCCGTCCCCAGTCGGCGCTCGGCGCTGAGCGTTCCGATCACCGAGCCGCCGGAACGGATGGGCAGGCAATAATAGGCCACGCCGGCCAGGTCTTCTTTGAGTCGGCCGCCGGCGCGGTTCAGAAAGCGGGGCTCCCGGGCCAGGTCGGGCACGGTCAGGGCGATGCCGGATTCAAAAACCCGCCCCACCAGACCTTCGCCCAGACGGTACAGGCCGCGTCCCTTCTCGTCGGCCGACAGACCGTAGGCTTCTTCGATCTTGAGCAGCCCGCTGGCCCGGTCCAGTAGGGTCACCATGCCCCGGGCCAGGCCGGAGCGGGTTTCCAGCAGGCTCAGGAGCGGCCCCAGGGCGCTCCTGAGCTCCACGTGCTTGTCCAGCGTGTGGGCCAGGTCGAAGAGCAGGGTCAATTCGTCTAGACGACGCTGCATTTGTTCGTTGGTGTCCGTACAGGCGGCTACTTCGCTATCCATGCACCCAAGATACTACTTTTTTGTAGCTTTCCGCTAGCAGCCTATTCTTGTCAGGATATATATCGTTAAAAATATGTTGACAAGCGGGCAAAACGGTTTTACCCTCAGTAGCTGTACTGCTCACCAATCTTTTTTAAGGAGGAAAAGCGTAATGACTACCATTATAGCGCTTTTCGCACTGGCTCTGTACGTCGTTTTTTACTTTACCTACGGCAAGACAATCCGCGACAAGGTCCTGAAAAGCGACCAGGCGGCGGACGCGCCTTCCAAGCGGCTCAGCGACGGTGTGGACTACGTCCCCACCAACAAGTACGTGCTCTTCGGCCACCACTTCGCGTCCATCGCCGGCGCGGGCCCGATCACCGGTCCGGCCATCGCCGTGGCCTGGGGCTGGCTGCCTGGCCTGATCTGGATCTGGTTCGGCAACGTATTTCTTGGAGCCATCCATGACTACCTGTCCCTGGCGGCGTCGGTGCGCTACGACGGACGTTCCATGCAATTCGTGGCCCAGGACCTGATCAGCAAGAACGCCGGCAAGGCGTTCGGCTGGTTCATCATGTTCCTCTGCATCCTGGTCGTCGCCGCCTTCGGCGACATCGTCGCCGGCCAGTTCGCCGCCGACGGCCGGGTCTTCGCGGCCTTCGTGTTCTTCTGCGTCGCCGCCGTCATTTCCGGCTACTTCATGTACAAGACCAAGGCCGGCTTGGGCTGGGGCAGCCTGATCGGCCTGGCGCTGATCATCGTCGCCTTCTATCTGGGCAATATGGTCCAGGTCAAGTGGAGCAAGGACGTCTACTTCGCCATCATCTTCGTGTATATCGTGCTGGCGTCCACCCTGCCGGTCAACCTGCTGCTGCAGCCCCGGGATTATCTGTCTTCCTTCTTCCTGTACTTCGGCTTGGCGGCTGGCGGCATCGCCGCCATCATCGGCTTCGGCGCCTTCGACTCCATCCCGGTATACACCAGCTTCAGCGCCAAGGTAATCGGCGGCGTGCCCAGTCCCTTCTGGCCGACGGTTCCGCTGGTCATCGCCTGCGGCGCGCTTTCCGGCTTCCACGCCCTGGTAGCCGCCGGCACCAGCTCCAAGCAGATTGCCAGCGAAAAAGACGCCCAGTTCGTCGGCTACGGCGGCATGCTCACCGAAGGCTTCCTTTCCACCCTGGTCGTCATTTCCATCGCCGCCTTCGGCCTGGAAGCCCTGGGCGACAAGCTGATGGCCACCCCCGCCATTCCCCGCTTTGTACAGTCCTACGCCAAGATGGTCAGCACCCAGCTGCCCTTCCTGCCCTTCAACTTCATGACCCTCTTTGCCGCAGTCTGGGTCTCCACCTTCGCCCTGACCACCCTGGACACGACCAACCGGCTGGGCCGCTACATCATCCAGGAAATGGCCCTGCCCCTTAAAGCAAAGAGCCCCGGGATCTACAACGTGTTCAGCAACAAATGGATCGCCTCGCTGATCATCGCCTTCGTCGGCATCTACCTGGCCCGGGCCGGCGGCTATACCTACCTGTGGCCCGCCTTCTCCGGCGCCAACCAGCTGCTGGCCTCGGTGGTCATGCTGACCGTCGCCATCTGGGTCAACAAGAAGCTGGATCCCAAGTACACGATGGCCGTGCTTGTGCCGGCCATCTTCCTGTGGGTCACGGTCACCGCCGCCCTCATCTGGTACGAAATCTTCGTCATCCCGACCTTCTTCGTGGATATGACCAAGAGCGCCAAAGTCATCACCGGCGCCACCGTGGGCGGCATTACGCTGTTCATGCTGATCCTCAACTTCATCATCTTCTTCGGCTTCCTCAAGAACTGGAAGACCAAGCCGGCGACCGCCGCAGCGTAAGGCATCCGGGGAACGGCGCGATGCCGCCGTTTCCCGCTTACCCTCCGGGAGCGTCGCGACGCTCCCGGGTTTTCTCCCCTTGTGCAGGGCTTCATCGCGAAGCCCTTTATTTTTCCCCGTTTGTTCGACGAAGGACCCATCATGGCAGGCTTGACCCGGAAACTCCGGCGCGCGTTTGAAATTATTAGACAGATACACCGCGAAAAGGCGTCGGAGATCATCGAATTTGAGCTCAAAGAGCTGGAAAACATCTTTTCGCTGCTGCTGCTCGGCGGCTTTATCGGCATGCCTTCGCCGCCGGTACCGATCGCCATTGAACTGCTCCCCTATATGGAACGGGAGTTGACCATCATGCTGGCCCGTACCGATATGGCCCAGGATCCGCTGGCGCCCCTCTTCGGTATCCTCGAAGTAGATTGAAAAGGACGCAACAACATGAAATCGAATGCCTTTTTTCTGGGCAAGGGCGGGGTCGGCAAGACGACGACCTCCGCGGCCTTTGCCTTGGCCATGGCCCGCTCGGGCAAGCGGGTGCTGATCGCTTCCCTTGATCCGGCCCACAATCTGGGCGATGTGCTGGACACCGAACTGGGCGACAAGCCCCGGGAAGTGGAACCCCGGCTGCACGCCCTGGAGATCGACCTGAACGCCTGGGTGCAGATCTACCTGCACGAAAGCAAGGAGCAGCTCAAGGAAAACTATTCCTACAACATGACGCTGAACCTGAATTCCTTTTTCGACATCATGAAGTATTCCCCGGGCACGGAAGAGTACGCCATGCTGTGGGCCATCGAGCACATCCGCTGCAACCTGTCCGGCGACTACGACCTGGTGGTCTACGATACGCCGCCCACCGCCCTGTCGCTGCGCTTTCTGGCCATGCCGGCGATTTCCCAGATCTGGATCGCCGAACTGACCAAACTGCGGCTGCGCATTCTGGAAAAGCGGCAGACCATTACCCGGATCAATCCCGAGTCGCCGGTGGCTTCCAGCTGCGTGGACAAGGACGACGACAAGGTCTACGGCAAGCTCGGGTCCATCAACCGGCGGCTGAGCGACCTGGCCCTGCTCTTTGGCCGGGAAAGCTACATGGCGGTGGTCGTCAATCCGGACGTGCTGTCCGTATCCGAAGCCATCCGCATCAAGGACGAACTGGACCGGATCAACATTCCCCTGTCCGGCATCTGCCTGAACAAGCGCGGCGTTTCCACCGCCGCCTGGAGTATTGACCAACGCCTGGAAAAGGCGCCATTGTTCCCCATGGACTTCATCCCCGGCGGGCTGCAGAAGCGCTCCGACCTGATGACCATCGATACTTCGGCTCTGATCGCCGATTTTACGGCGAATTAATTCACCTTAAGGGACGCGCATGAACCTGATGTTTATTACTCCCATCATCCTGCTGGCCGTGCTGTCCACGGTAGCCTATTTTTACGGCGCCAAAAAGAACCGCTGGCTTTCTTCCATCTTGTCCCGCCAGGCGGAAGAAGTGTTCAAGCCGACCAACACCAATTACGTCAACATCGGCGGCGCCATCGGCTACAACTTTACCTATTCCCTGCCCGCTCCCTACACCAACGCCAAGGGCACCATGACGCTGAGTCCCCGGCATTCGCTCCTGTACCTGCCCTTTTCGCTCTTGCTGGGCATGCGGGACCGCTACTTCATCAACCTGTTCACCAAAGCCAAGTTTTTAGGCGAAGCCCACCTGATCACCGACACGTATCTGCGCAAGACGACCATAGAAGGAATAGAATCCATGGAACGGGGGGAAGTCCGGAAGGGCAACCAGCGTTTCATCCTGCTCTGGCGCGGCGCCAAGCTGGAGTCGGAACTGGAAAAAATCCTGGACGCGATTCCCGACTCCAGCATGCTGCGCCACTTTTGCGCCTACCCGGAGACCAAAACCTTCCATATCCACGTCACCCCCAAGAACGGCGACATCAAGAACCTGCTGGAAGCGATCTACGTCCGCCTGCCGCTGTTCCTGGCCAAGCCGACGCCGAAACAAGACTAGGAGGCAAGCGCATGGAACTGGATCGGGGGATCACCAACAAGTTCGACGCCGTACTGCAGCGGGTCAAGGACACCCAGTCCGAGCTCAGCCTGGCCGAGCTGGGACTGGTTAAGAAGTTCAGCTACCACGAAGCGGAAAAAACCATCGTCGTGCACCTGGACGTCCAGGAGAACCGCGTCGAGTGCCTGGGCTGTGCGGCAGTGAACGGCTTTGTCGTCGAATCCATTTCCCGGGACATCATAGAGGCTATGGAAAGCGAGTTTCCCGGCTGGACGATCGAGGTCCGCTGAACGCCGTCCCGGTACGGTCCGGGGCCGCTATTTGTTTATCCCGTCCTGATAGTACTGATACGCTTCTTTGTCCGTAAAACCCTCGTGAACGATTTTCCGGAT
>DYPP01000219.1 GCA_020719845.1 Treponema denticola
CGAGCTGTACGATTCGCTGTACGCCTGGTGCAGGCTCCAGGTAGCCAGGTAATCCGGACGATGGGGAATTTCGATCCAGGGGTTTTCTTCAAGCGCAACGGCAGCATGACGACGATGATCATCCTGGTGATACTCGTCGGTCTGGGCGAGAAGATGGCCGAACGGTTCCTGCCGCTGTACCTCCTGGCCATCGGCGGCAGTACATGGGTGATAGGCCTCATCAACTCGATGGACAACTTGCTGTCCGCGCTCTATTCCCTGCCGGGTGGTTATCTGGCGGACAGGATGGGCTACAAAAAGTCGCTCCAGCTTTTCACCGCCGTCGCGATGTTCGGCTACCTTATCGTCATTCTGATACCGGCGTGGCAGGCTGTCCTCGTCGGTTCCGTGTTTTTCATCTCGTGGACGGCGGTATCGCTCCCGGCGATCATGAGCCTCGTAGCAAAGGCCGTGCCCAAGGAAAAACGCAGCTTCGGCGTCTCGCTCCATTCGTTCTTCCGCCGCATACCGATGGCGCTCGGGCCGGTGATCGGCGGTGTCCTCATCGGGGCGTACGGCAGGACCATCGGCGTGCGGGTGGCATTCGCGGCGGCGTTCGCGATGGGCGTCCTGGCGTTGGTTCTTGTCCAGCGCTACATGGCCGACGACGGTCCGACAAAGTCCGACGGACAGGCGGCTCGAACCGGAACCAGGCATCTGTTCAGCCCGGGCATGCGCAACCTGCTGGCGAGCGACATCCTGGTCAGGTTCGCCGAGCAGATCCCGTACGCCTTCGTCGTCATCTGGGTTGTCGACAACAACGGGATCACGCCCCTGCGGTTCGGACTGCTTACGACCATCGAGATGGTCACCGCGATGCTCGTCTACATTCCGGTGGCCAGGCTGTCCGACTCGTACGGCAAGAAGCGTTTTGTCCTGGCCACCTTCGGGTTCTTCACGGCGTTCCCCCTTGTATTGTTGTTTTCAAGGTCGTTCCCGATGCTCGTGGTGGCCTTCATCGTCCGGGGGCTCAAGGAATTCGGCGAGCCGACACGCAAGGCGCTCATCATGGACCTGGCACCCGAAGACGCGAAAGCGCGGACTTTCGGGGCCTACTACCTGGTGCGGGACATAGTCGTATCGCTTGCCGCCTTGTCGAGCGCCCTCCTGTGGAACATCTCCCCGACGGTCAACTTCGTGGTAGCCGCGTGCTTCGGGGCGCTTGGAACAATCCTGTTTGCCGTCTTCGGGAAAGACCTGCCGGCGAAGGGCTGAAACGCCCCGGAAGTCGCGGGAACAAGCTGGAAATGTAATTTTGCCGCGGAGACACGGAGACACGGAGA
>DYPP01000220.1 GCA_020719845.1 Treponema denticola
TGGACCGCCGACTACTGGATCACCGACCCGCCCTACGCCGACGCGGTCAACTATCACGAGCTGGCCGACTTCTTCCTCGCGTGGTACGAGAAGCAGCTGCCCTGGCTGTTCCCCGAATGGTATGCAGACTCGCGCTCCGCGCTGGCGGTCAAGGGCGACGGGCAGGACTTCAAGCAGGCCCTGGTCGACATCTACGCCAACCTGGCGGCGCATATGAACGGCGACGGGCGGCGACGGCTTCGGCGCCACCATCCTGCGCCACCTCTTGTTCGCCATCCACGAAACCGCCCGCACCGAGAGCCTGCGGGAGGGCCTCAACTACCTCAAGGCCGAGCGCCCCGACTACTGGAGCCGCCGCAACGACCTGCTGGCCATCCTGGGCTATCTGTCCGGGATGGGCAGCCACGCGGGCATGGAGCACTGGAAGGCCGACGCGGAAGCCGCCGCCCTGCTGGCCGGGCTGATGACCAACGACTGCGCGGGGAGCTGAGGACCGGTATCGGAGCCGTATCCCTTGCTATTCTCAAACTGGTTGATTAAACTGGTTTTTATGAACAAGACCATGGAAGTCGGAGCGTTCGAAGCCAAGACGCACTTTTCCGAGCTCATCGAGGCGGCTAGAGGCGGCGCGGAGATCATCGTCACGCGGCGAGGCAAAGCGATGGCCCGGATCCTTTCCATGGGCGACCGCAGTGAAGAACTCGCCGCCTTGATCGCCGAGTTCGGCGCCATCCGCGCGGCGGCCCGGCCTGGTCCTTCCGTCAAGGATCTGAAGGATGAGGGCCGCCGGTGAAGTACGTGATGGACGCGAGCATCGCCGCCAGCCTCTTTCTCCCGGATGAGGAAAATACAACCGCCCAAACCATCCTGGGGGCCGGCGAGGTTATCGTCCCGACCCTTTTCTGGTACGAGATGGCCAACGTCCTGTGGGCCAGTGCTAAAAGGGGCCGTCTTGATGAAGCCCAGGCGTTCAGGACCCTGGAACTGCTCCGACTCCTCAGGCTTTCCGACGATAGCCGCCCGATACGGGAATTCTTCCCGGCCATTTTTCTGATCGCGCGGGAACACGGCCTGACCGCGTACGATGCCGCGTACCTGGAACTTGCGGCCCGGGAAGGCGCAACCCTCTGCAGCCACGACGCCGCCCTCAGGACCGCCGCGTCCGCCGTCGGCTTGGCGCTGTTGCCGGTCTAGGTCAGGATCGGAATGTGTCCCGTGCCGCATGATATATGTTCCATGTGCTTCATAATAAATGATGGTTATTCTAGAGCCTTTTTCAAATATCAGGCTTTTTCCAATCTGAATAGCGGCAATTTCAGTTT
>DYPP01000221.1 GCA_020719845.1 Treponema denticola
TAGGCTTTCTCGGGAATGAAATAGGTTCTGATCGGCGGGAAGCCGTTGAACTCCACCGCGGCGTAGCTGGACGTATAGGCGCCGGTGGAAAGCCAGTAGAGGCGGTCGCCGGCCACCAGGTTGAGGGGCAGCTGGTAGTTGGACCGTTCGTACATGATGTCCATGCTGTCGCAGGTCGGCCCGGCGATGATCACGTCCCCCTCCTTCAGGGGCGGGGCGTGGTCGCTGACCACCGGATACTTGATGGATTCGTCCAGGGTTTCGATCAGGCCGTTGAACTTGCCCACGTCGGTGTAGACCCAGCGCTGCAGGGCGGTATTGTTCTTACGGGAGACCAGCACCACTTCGCTGACGATGATGCCCGCGTCGCCCACCATGGAGCGCCCGGGCTCCAGGATGATCCGGGGCAGCTGGTCGCCGAAGTCTTCGTGCAGGTAGCGGGTTATTTCTTTGGCGTAGACGTTGAGCTCGTGCGCCGGCGCCGTGTAGTGGGCCGGGAAACCGCCGCCCATGTTGATCATTTGCAGGGTTATGCCCTCTTCTTCGTCCAGCGCCCGGAACAGGTAGTTGGTCTTGGCGATGGCTTCGTCCCACTGGCCGATATCCCGCTGCTGGCTGCCGACGTGGAACGAAATGCCCCAGGGCTCCAGCCCCAGCCGCTTGGCTTCGACCAGCAGATTGTAGGCCATGTCCGGATGGCAGCCGAACTTGCGGGACAGGGGCCAGTCCGCCGACTGGGAGCCTTCGACCAGGATGCGGACGTAGATGCGTGATCCCGGCGCCTGGGAGGCGATGTTGTGCAGGTCCGTCTTGCTGTCCGTGGCAAAAACGCGGACCCCCTTCTGGTAAAAATACTCCACGTCCCGGGCTTTCTTGATGGTGTTGCCGAAGGATACCCGGGAAGGATCGATGCCCAGGGCCATCACCTTGTCCAGCTCCCAGCGGGAAGCGATGTCGAAGTTGGAGCCCAGGTCCCGCAGCAGGGTGAGCACTTCCGGCGACGGGTTGGCCTTGACCGCGAAGTACTGGTCCGCAAAAGGGAAGTACTCCGCCAGCCGCTGGTAGCTCTTTCTGACGATGGCCAGATCGACCAGGATGAAAGGGGTTTCCTTTCCCTCCGCGGCGGTCATGAACCGTTCCCATTGCGCATCGTCGTAGTAGGTGGAACGTTCGATCATGGCGCCCTCCGGGTTGTTGTGGTAGCGCGATGATAGGGAGAAAGGGCGCATCCTGTCAATGTCGGTTGAACAGACATCCTGTCTGTTCAACCTTAGGCAGTTTCGCCAAGGCGAAACTGCGCTTTTACGGGGCGCCATCC
>DYPP01000110.1 GCA_020719845.1 Treponema denticola
GCTTCCCAAGCTCGTGACGCGGGTTCGACTCCCGTCGGCCGCTTTTTATGCCGGGTATTCCAGGTTTTCCGGCAGAGGCCGGCGGAGTACCTCCAGGTACCGTCGGGTTTCCCATTTGGTCATCTCCAGATTGTGATCCCGCCAGTTGCCGCACTCCGCCGGCGCCGCTCCGGGTATGTCCCCCTCGAAGTCGACGATGAATTCGCACATTTGCCGGATGATGCCCAGCACGTCCGGGGATTCCAGGTTGCCTTCAATGATCACGTAGCAGCCCGTGCGGCAGCCCATGGGGCCGAAGTAGACGATGCGCCTGGTCCAGTCCGGGTGGGAGCGCAGGAACGTGGCGCCCAGGTGTTCGAAGGTGTGCATGACCGGCGTATCCATGACCGGTTCCCGGTTCGGTTCCTTCATGCGCAGGTCGAAGGTGGTCAGGGTCGCGGTCCCGAAAGTGTCCTTGCGGGAAACGAATACGCCCCGTTTCAGGCGTAGGTGATCCATCTGAAAACTGGCGATCTTTTCCATATTCAGCTCTCCTTGATGATGCGACGCGTTATTTCGCCGGAATGACGGGCGGCGATGGGCAGGAATGCATCGAATTTCAGCGGCGACTCGCGGCCGGCGATATCCGACAGGGCACGGATGACCAGGACGGGGACCTGGAACAAGGCGCAGGTGTGGGCGATGGCCGCGCCTTCCATCTCCACCGCCGCCAGGGCGGGAAAGCGGGCGCGCAGCGCCGCGATCTGGTCCGGGTCGTGCATGAACGCGTCTCCCGAGCCGATCAGGCCCCGGGTATGGTTGAGCGTCGCCGGAAGCCGCCCGGCGGCTCTGAGCAGGTCCACCGCGCCTTCTGCCCGGCAAACCAGATCTTCCGGAACCGGAAACACCGCAGCTTGCCCGGGCACCTGGCCGAAGGCGTAACCGAAGGCGGTCACGTCCACGTCATGGTAGACCAAGGCGTCGGCGATGACGACGTCTCCCAAGCCCAGGCGCGGGTCGATGCCGCCGGCGGAGCCGGTGTTGATGACCAAGTCGGGATGATAACGGTCGATGAGCAGGGCGCAGCCCACGGCGGCGTTGACCTTGCCGATGCCGCAGCGGAGCAGGACGACCGGCCGGCCCTCGATTTCTCCGCTATAAAAAACAAAGCCCGCCGTGCTTTCTGCCCGCTCCGCGGCCACCCGCTCTGCGGCCATGGCCCCCCGCAGCAGGACGATTTCTTCTTCCATGGCGCCGATGATGCCGATCATGCCTGCCTCCGGGCCACAGCATACCCGAGACGGCGGACCAAGCCTAGCTGGTGCCTCCGTTGGTGAACCAGCGCACCACGCCGACCTTGTTCCGCTTTTCGTTGTAGATTATGCCGCCGTTCCAGAATTCCAGCGCGGCGATCAGGCTGTTGCCGCCGTCTTCTTCGTCGCTGTTCGGGCCCCGGTAGCTGGCCAAGTCCAGAAAGGTGTCGAAGTCCTGCCGGAACAGGGCTTCCTGCCGTCGGTGAAAAAAAGCGTTCCATTGCTCCAATTCCTTGAAGCCTTCTCCCTCATCCTCGATGATGAAGCGCACCCGTTTGCGCAGGTCGTACCAGATTTTCAACTTTTTGAAAGGGTTGCGCCGGTTGCCGTGCTTGATCCCGTTCTTGATGATTTCCGACAGCTGCTGGTCCAGCAGGTTGTCCTCCCGGAACGCCGGCGGACAATCTTCCAGAATCTGGGAAGTGTATTCCCTGATCTTGGAATAGTCGCTGGGAAATTCGATGTAGCGCATGCCCTGGGCGTCGAAGAGTTCGTTGCGTTCATCGACGATCAGTTTTCTGGCGATCAGATTTTTCGTTTTATCAGCCCTCCGTCGGTTTCCTTGAGCAGGGGTAAAATGTTGGAAAGGGTCAGCACCTTGCGGGGCGTGCCCTGGATGCCCGAAAAGGTTATCGCCGCGGCTTTGGTTTTGGCGTGCTGCAGGATCCTGATCAGGACGCCGACGCCGGAACTGTCCAGATAGTTGACTTCCGCCAGATCCAGGTGGATCGCCTTGTCGCCGGCTTCCAGAAAGCCGAGGATCAGCTTGAGGGCTTTGGGCGCCGCGTAGAGGTCCATCTCTCCCCGGAGGCGGATTTTTCGCAGTCCTTCCGGCGTTTCCACCATGTTCCATTCCATGGGCGCATCATGCGCCGACCAACGTTTGGAAACGGTGAATAAATCATTAATAAATCAATAAAATCAATTATATTAATTCGTTCCTAACACAGCACGTGGATACTACGGCCACTATGATTGAACTGAAGGCAACCATGCGTCTGGTGCTGGAGGCCAAACCCACCCGCCGCTATTCCAACTCCTTGCTGAGCATTGCCGCCCATCCCTGGTACGTGGCGGATTCGGTGCGTATCCTGGATCTGGCGGATGAGCTGCAGCGTTTTCCCCAAGTTCTGGTGCTTACCATAGTGGATGGGGCCGGAAAAGTTACCGGCATCGTGCAGCGGGAACGGCTGTTCAGCCTGGTGGGCAAACCCTTCGGCCGGGATGTGCTGTCCCGCAGCCTGATCGGCGAGATAGCGGAGCCGACCCCGGTTCTGGACGGACGCACCAATATTTTTGCGGCCATCGACCAGTCCGGAGCGGGCAACCCGCTGGAGCGACGGGATCGGTATATCGTCCTGACCAACGAGCAGGGGGTTTTCCAGAGCACCCTGGGCTTGCAGGACCTGGACAATTACCTGGCTTCGATGACCCGCGAGGATGTCGAGATGGCCGGACAGCTGCAGGAACGGTTGATGGCCGGCGCCGACCTGCGGACCCGGGAGGATTACCGGATCCAGGCCTGGTCCCGGTCCGCCAAGGGCGTGGGCGGCGATTTCTACTTTGTCCGGGAACTGGCGGACGGCCGGCTGTTCACCGCCCTGTGCGACGTGTCCGGCAAGGGGGTCGCCGCCTCGATCGTCGTCGCCATGGTCTGGGGGCTGTTGCGGGGGTACGAATTCAAGCAGGGCCTGAAGGAACTGCTGGTCAACCTGAACCAGGCGGTGGTCGGCACCTTCCACTTGGAAAAATACCTGACCGGATTTTTCATGATCTACGATCCGGGGACGCATAAAATACTGTGCGCCGACATGGGCCATTCCCACGTCCTGTTTCTCCGGGGCGGCAAGCCGGTTGCGGTGCGGGGCTCGCGGCAGAACCTGCCGATCGGCATCGTCCACGACATCGATCCGGCCGTACTGGGGATCCGCATCAAGCGGGGGGACACTTTGGTGGCGTACACCGACGGCATCGTGGAGCAGGAAGACGCGGCGGAAGAGGAGTTCGGGGAACGGCGCCTGGTTGAATTGGTGCAGCGCGCTCTGATCGACGGGACGGCCTTGCAGGAGACCCTGCCGGCGGCGCTGGACTTGTTCCGGGGCGGCACGCCGCAGCACGACGACATGTCCTTCCTGCTGTTTTCCGGACTGGCCGGGAACGAAGCCTGAAAACCGCGGCGCCGCGGCTACGCTTCCGCCCGCAGGCGCTCGCCCTTGAACAGCAGGCCCGTGCCCCTGGTGGTGGTCTGGTTCCGGCCCCGCTTTTTGGAAGGGTACAGGGCATCCTGAAAAGGATGCCCTTGAACAAGCAACATTGCCGGAGGATACCGCATCTACCCAAGCTCCCGATGCCTGGTCTAAGCTGCGCAAGCAAAGTCGGGCACGGTTGTTGCTGAAGGAACTTGTCAAGATTATCGAATGGGCTCAGCGGCAAGAAAGGGAGCCGCAACGGACCGTATGCGCCCGCTCACCCCCTGAGCCGGCACTGGGTCCTTAAGATCAAGTACTGGATGCAGTTCACCTGCAAATCCTGTCAGGTGGAACTGCATCATACTCAAGGGGCGAGAATTCCGGGTGCCCTGAGTATGTTTATGCGGAACAGGATGACACCTCGAAATCGTTGCCTCTACGGCGACCTGGGGGCGTTATAGTCTTAGGGTCTGAGAAAATCGCCCAAATCAAGGCTTGACAGCAAAATAGACTGGAATTAAACTACCTGTTGTCGGCGTCGCCGAAAAATTCTGGTTGGTTCGGTTGTCCGGGCTGGGAAAACAGTCGCAGTTCGGGGTAAACATCGAACTGCGACGGAAAACCACAAAAATCCCGAAATGACAGTTCCACCATTTGACAGCGTGTACGGCACGCGGCCATGCCCGGCCCCTCCATCCCGCACTTCAGCCCAGGAGAGTCAGCAATGTTCAGGAATATGCCCGTACGGGTAAAGATCATCATCATGCTGCTGTTCCCCATTGCCGGCATGCTGTATTTTTCTGCGGGGAACACGCTCTCGCAGGTGAAGGTGCTGTCTGCCAACCGCTCAACCCACGAACTTATCAACCTGTCGCTGAGCGTAGGCAGACTCGTACACGAGTTGCAGAAAGAGCGCGGGCTCAGCGCCGGCTGGATAGGCTCGAAAGGTTCAACCTACACCGCCGAGTTGCCTGCGCAACAGAAAACCACGGACGGGCGTCTTGCCGAGTACCGGCAGCATCTGGCAGGACTGACCAGACCTTCGGAGCAGGTTGCCGAGGCGATGGCCAGGGCCGGCACGGCGCTCGACCAGCTTGAATCCAGGCGCAAAGATATAGCAGGCCTCCGCATCGTGGCGGCCGACTCGTTCGCCTATTATACATCGATCATCGGCCCGCTCCTGGAACTCACTTCGAAGGGTTACCTGAACGGTTCCATCGCGTCTCTCGTCGCGCAGGGCGAGGCAATCGACACCTTCCTCCGCTGCAAGGAAAACGCCGGCCAGGAACGCGCAACGGTCAACGAAATACTGTCCAGGGGGAGCTTTACCGACGAGTCGTACCGCCGTTTCATCGGCATCATGGCAAAGCAGGATGCCTATCTTGCGCTGTACCGCATCATTGACAGCCCGGAGCGCACAGCCTGGGTAGACAAGCATCTGGACAACGACGCATCGCGGACGGTGGAGATGTACCGGTCATCCATCATGGCAACGTTGGAAGGCACGGAGTTCGGCATCAAGCCGGCGGACTGGTTCTCTACCATCACCAAAAAGATAGATACGATGAAAGAGGTTGAAGATTACCTTGCGGGCCAGTTGCTGGTCTCCATGGAGTCCGAAGCCAAAAAAGTCCTTGTGGTGCTCGTGGTCAACCTGTCGGTGGTGGGGGTGACACTGGCGCTTGCGGCTTTCTTCATCATTACCCTGTCCATGGCGATATCCATCCCGCTCGTCAAGGCGGTCAGGGCGCTGGAAAATATCGCATCCGGAGAAGGTGACCTGACGCAACGCCTGCCGGTGCAGTCGGGTGACGAGGTCGGGCGCATGGCCAGCCTCTTCAACCAGACAATGGAAAAACTGGGCACCATGGTCAGGAGCATTGGCGGATCGACAGAAGCGCTCAGGACCAACGGCCAGAAACTGTCGTCGGAGATGGATGAGGCGGCGAGCGCGGTCAACGAGATTCACGCAAACATCGAAAGCCTCAAGCAAAAGACCATAAACCAGTCCGCCAGCGTCACCGAGACGCAGGCGACCATTGAAGAAATAGTCCGCAACATAGGCAAGCTCAACTCGAATATTGAAGTGCAGGCGGCAAGCGTGGAGCAGTCGTCTTCTGCCATAGAAGAGATGGTCGCCAACGTCCGCTCGGTAACGGAAACGCTGGCGCGCAACGCCGCAAGTGTGGACGAACTTGCCCAATCGTCAGAAAAGGGAGCCTCGAGCATGGACGAGGTGGCCACGCTCGTGTCGACCATTGCCCGCGAATCTGAAGGGCTCCTGGAAGCCAGCGCCGTCATACAGGGCATAGCCAGCCAGACCAACCTGCTGGCCATGAACGCCGCCATCGAAGCGGCGCACGCCGGCGAGTTTGGCAAGGGCTTTGCCGTCGTGTCAGACGAGATCCGCAAGCTTTCCGAAGACGCTGCCGAGCAGGCAAAGACCATCTCCCGCGTGCTGAACAACCTGAAAAGCCTGATAGACCAGGGAACCCAGGCTACCGAAACGGCTCAGGGGCAGTTTCAGCAGGTGTTTTCGCTGAGCCAGATGGTCAAGAACCAGGAATCGGTCATAAAGCACGCCATGGACGAGCAGAGCGTCGGTGGATCGCAGGTGCTCGAATCGATTCAGCGCATCAGCGAGGTGACCACGCTCGTCAAGGATGGCTCGGCAGAAATGCTGCAGGGGTCTGCACAGATTCAGACCGAGATGGGCAATCTGGCGGACGTTACCGATGACATGCGCTCCGGCATGAACGAGATGGCCGTGGGCACCAACCTCATCAACACCTCGACCAACAGGATAAACGATATGAGCACGCTCAACCGCGACCAGATCAACGCCCTGTACCAGGAAATAGGCCGCTTCAAGGCCTGATTGCGGACAGGAAAAGCTGGGTGCTGTCGCGGTGCCGTCCTCGATCAGCACAACAATTGAGGCTGTCTGATAATTGACCGAGTTATCAGACAGCCTCAATTCGCCCGGCGCGGCGGACGGTAGCCAGACGGTGCGCTATGATGAACGTGGTCCGGCCATGCGACAGCCGCTCCAGCGAGTCACGGATGACCATTTCGCTGATGGTATCGAGGGAACTGGTCGCCCCGTCCAGTATGAGGATGGGCGTGTCGGACAAGAACTGTTATGCGCCTGTGTTGTTTCCTGAGCGCAGCTCAGGCAAAATCGCCCAAATTCAAGGCTTGACTGCAGAAACAGACTGGAATTAAACTTCCTGTTGTCGGCGTTGCCGAAAAATTATGGTGGGTTCAGTTGTTCGGGCTGGGAAAACAGTCGTAGTTCGGGGCAAAAACCGAATTTCGACGGAAAACCACAAAAATCCCGAAATGACAGTTCCATTTAAATCGAGCTGAAAAGAGAAACATCCTGCCGCAGACATACTTGAAGACC
>DYPP01000111.1 GCA_020719845.1 Treponema denticola
TCGTCAGAAGCGCGCGGGCGAGGACGCCGAGGGCGAACAGTACGGATGCTCGCTTTATTTGCGGGTTTCCCCCAAGGTGTAGCCCAGGGTCGACGTTAGCGTGGGGTCAACCCTCGGGGGATGCGGCAGGTCCGCCGACCCCGACCTTGCGGTCGGGCGTCAGAGCACTCCCAAAACCACCAGCGCCAGCGTGACCGCCGCCGCCGCGGCCGACACGGCGGCGACGATCAGCGCTACCCGGGATCCCGACTTGGCCGACTTGAGCAGCTGCTCCTCGCTCTTTACCGTGATCAGGAACCGGCCGCCCTTGGCGGTCGGCTTGGCCACCCGCAGGCGGCCGGAATCGTCCCGGGCTTCGCCGAGCACGTACACCCGGGTCCCGAGGGGCAGGGCGAACTCTTCCAGCCGGTAGCCTATCGTCCGCCGGCCGCCGCCCAGGGCGCCCAGGGATAGATGGAAGCCGCCCACGGACAAGGACGAACCCCGGTCGCCGGGCTCGAAGGTGGAGAGCACCTTGACGCCCTCCACCGGGGCGCCCTCCGGATCGACCTCCACGGCGCCGGATTCGTCCCGTACCTGAAAGAGCGTCCGCCGCTCGTTGGCGGACACGGTTTCCGAACCCCGCCGGGTACCCGTCCGGGTAGCGCCGTCGGAGTCGCGCTCCGTGTAGGACTCCTCGTACTCCCGGGTTACCGTCGAACGGTACCAGACGCACGCCGTCCCGGACATCTCGGCGGTGAGGGGCGCGCCGCACTCGACGACGCCCTTCAGTTCGGCGACCTTGGTGTACGATCCGGCGCCGATTTCTCCGGCCACGTCCGCCGCTTCGGTCGCCAGACCGGCGGCGGTTGCCGTTTCGGTGGCGGCGATGTCCAGCGCCTTGTTCCCCTGGCTTTTGCCGACAAAAAACAGGATGACCGCGACCGCCGCCAGACCGATGGGTAGAAAGATCATAGAAGCCTCCCTTTAATTGCCGCCGGGCGGGATAACGCGCCGCTGGAGCCCAGTCGGTGGTGACGGTTACGGCCGGCTACGCATGCGCACAGTATAAAACACCCATTTTACGCGGTCAAGTTGACGGATGAAAAGGTGAATGGGGGGTGCTGGCGGGTTGATCGTGGTCAACCTTGTTTTGACTAAAAGCGGAGGCCCGGTTAAAATGAGCCTACCCATCCGGGGAGGAGCAACATGACCCAAACCCTGATCGTCTATTTTACCAAAACGGGAACCACCGCAGAGATCGCCGCCGAGATCGGCACGGTACTGAGCGCTGCGGGGCACGCGGTTACGGTCCGGAACGCGGCGGAGCCGGTGAGCATCGAGGGCTTCGATGCGGTGCTGGTGGGCTTTCCGATCAACGGCATGAAGCCCGTAGCGGAAGCGGCCAATTTTATGATCGCCCAGGCGGCGGCGCTGGGGACTAAGAAGACCGCCGTGTTCGCGGTTTCGTACATGTACGGCAACTGCCGCAAGAAGTGGAAGCGGACGATGGAGAAGGGCGTGGCCGTCGTCGCCGGCCGGATCAAGGCCCGCGCCTGGACCATCTTCGGCGGCCGGATGCAGGTGGTCCTGCCCGGGATTTTTCGTTTTATGTTCGGCATCCCCCGGGGCCTGGGGCAAGATACCCGGGACTGGGAGGCGATCCGCAAATGGGCGGACGAAGCGGCCCACAGCCTGGGTTGAAAAAAACCGGACCGGAAATTACTGTTTCCGCGGAAACTACTGTTTCCGGTCCGGTTGAATCGCTTAGCTCTTCCTGGCCGCCTGGATGGCCGCCAGCACCCGGGGCGGGGTCAGGGGCAGCTCGCGGATGCGGGCGCCGGTGGCGTTGTAGACCGCGTTGGCGATGGCCGCCAGGGGTGTATCGATGCCGATCTCGCCCACCGACTTGGCGCCGAAGGGGCCGGAGGGTTCGTAGCTGTCCGCCAGTTCGACGGTCAGCCGGCCCACGTCTTCCCGGGACGGAATTTTGTACTGCAGCAGGTTGTTGGTCAGCAGGTGGCCCCGCTCGTTGTACTGCACGTCTTCGTACAGCGTCATGCCGATGCCCTGCAGCAGGCCGCCTTCCACCTGGACCCGGGCCAGGTTGGTGTTGATCGGCGTCCCGCAATCCACCACGGCGACGTAATCCAGCACGTCGATCTTGCCGGTCTCCACGTCCACGTCGATCTCCACAAAGCCGGCCATGTAGGGGGGCGGCGATTTTTCCCCCGAATAGGAGCCGGAAGCGGTGATGGTCTTCATCTTTTCGTGGTTGTGGTAGAGCGTGTCGTAGCTCCATTCCTTGAGGCCGACGATCTTTTTGCCCGCCGCGTCGCTGAACTGGCCGCCGTCGAACTCGATGCTGTCCGCCGGGAGTCCGTACTTGTCCGCCACCGCGGCGCAGAGGGCAAGCTTCATGTTCTGGGCCGCCCGGATGACGGCGTTGCCCGACACGTAGGTGGTGCTGGAGGCGTAGGCGCCGACGTCGTAGGGGGTCTGGTCGGTGTCCGAGGCGTAGACGACGATGTCCTCCGCGGGCACGCCCAGTTCCTCCGCGGCGATCTGGGCCAGGATGGTGTCGCTGCCCGTGCCCAGGTCGGTGGCGCCGACGTGCAGCTTGAAGAAGCCGTCGTCCTGCAGTTCCAGGTTGGCCGAACCCATGTCGATCAGCGGGATGCCCGAACCCTGCATGGCGATGGCCATGCCCTGGGCGCGGATTTTGCCGGGACCCACCGGCCAGGCCAGCCGGCGGGGGTCGTACTTGATCAGCTCGGCGCCCCGGCGGACGCAGTGGTCCAGCTTGCAGCTTTCGATGATCATCTCGACGCCTTCGCCGCCTTCGCCCATGATCTTGAAGACTTCGCTGGTTTCCCCTTCCTTGATCATGTTCCGCTTGCGCAGGTCGATCGGGTCCCGGCCCAGCTTGTGGGCCAGCTCGTCCATGGCCGACTCCAGCGCGAAGTTGCCCTGGATGGCGCCGTAGCCCCGGTAGGCGCCGGCGGAAATCTTGTTGGTGTAGACGATGCTGCCGCCGAAGCGGACCGCCTCCACCTTGTTGTAGAGCGGCAGGGTCTTGGAGCCGCCGACCATGAAGACCGTCAGGGCGTGCTCGCCGTAGGCGCCGGTGTTGGACAGCACCTGCATGTCGATGGCCCGGATGCGGCCGTCCCGCTGGGCGCCGATGCGGATGTCCAGGCGCATCTGGTGCCGGGCGAAGGAGGCTTCGAAAACGTCCTTGCGGGTCATCACCACCTTGGCGGGCTTGCCGGTCTTGAGCGTGACCAGGGCCGCGTAGGGTTCGACGTGGACGTGCTGCTTGGCGCCGAAGCCGCCGCCGATGCGGGGCTTGACCACCCGGATGCTGCGCAGCGGCAGGGCCAGCGCCTGGCCCATCAGGCGGCGGGTGTGGAAGGGATTCTGGGTGGAGGTGACCACGTTGAGCCGGCCGTGCAGGTCCAGGTAGGTATAGGCGGTGTGCGTTTCCAGCGCGACGTGGGCCTGGGCCTGGGTGTAGTAGGTGGCGGCCACGGTCACGTCGCAGTCGGCCAGGGTCTTTTCGACGCTGCCGACCTCCATGTTGTACGCCGCGGCGATGTTCCGCTTGGGCTCAAAACCGATGGGGAACATGTCGTGGATTTCCGGCTCCGGGTGGATGACGCTGGGGTGGTCGATGGCTTTTTCAAAGTCCAGCACCGCTTCCAGCACCTGGTATTCCACCGTGACCAGCGCCGCCGCCCGGCGGGCGACGCTTTCGTCCGTCGCCGCGACCACGGCCACCTCGTCGCCCACGTAGCGGACGTACTCGTCCAGGATGAATTTGTCGTGGGGGCTCGGTTCGGGATGGCCCTGGCCGGCCCGGGTATAGGGGATGCGCTTGACGTCCTGATGGGTGAGCACGCAGGCCACGCCGGGCAGGGCCAGCGCCCGGGAGGCGTCGACGGAGAGGATGCGCGCGAAGGCGTGGGGGCTGCGGATGATGTGCACGTAGAGCGCGTCCCGGGGCGCCAGGTCGTCGGTGTAGGCCGGACGGCCCAGCACCAGGCCCTGGCCGTCGATCTTGGCCCGGCTCCGGGTCACTTCGCTGAATTTTTTAGGCATGTCCGGCCTCCAGGTATTTCTTGATGCCCCGCAGCTGGCTTTCATAGCCGCTGCAGCGGCACAGGTTGCCCGCCAGGTAGTGCTTGATTTCCTCTTCGCTGGGGGAATGCAGTTCCTTCTTCATGGCCAGCACGGTCAGGGCAAAGCCGGGGGCGCAAAAGCCGCACTGGTCGGCCCCTTCGGCGGTCAAAAAGTCCGCCAGCTCGGCGGCTTCCTTTTCCCGGCCCCGGATGGTCGTGATCCGGCGCCCGTCGGCCTTGAAGGCCAAAAAGGAACAGGAAAGCACGGGCTGGTCGTCCAGCAGCACCGTGCAGACGCCGCAGGAGCCCGTGTCGCAGCCCTTCTTGACTTCCGTGTAGCCCGAGTCCCGCAGGACGTCGACCAGCAGGTCCCCGGGTTGGATGGCCAGCGTACGCTCCTGTCCGTTGATGCTTACCTGAATGTTCATGCTCCGACCTCCCCGATGGCCCGGCGCACCAGCACCGCGCAGACGCTTTTGCGGTATTCCGCGGTGCCCCGGATATCCTTGCCGAAGCTCAGTTCTTCCGCCGCCGCGCGGCCCGCTTCTTCGGCCAGCGCCGCGTCCGGACGGGCCTGGCCGTCCAGCAGTTCCGCAGCCTTCCGGGCCAGCCGGGGCGATCCGGGCCGGGCGCCCACGGCGACCCGCCAGGAGCCGGCGGCCAGGACGGCGGCGGCGTTGAGGATGGGCAGGTCGGCCCGGGTGTTGCGCACCGCAGCGTAGGCGCCCCGGACGGCGGCGCCGGGGATCAGGATTTTTTCGATCAGCGCCGGGTTGCCCTCGTTCCCGGCCAGAAAGGCTTCCAGGTCGACTTCCCCGGCCCGGTGCAGCGCCAGGCGGGCGTCCAGGGCCAGCAGGACCGTGGTCAGCTCGGCGAAGCCGAAACGGCCGGCCACGGTGCCGCCGGCGCTGACGATGTTGCGCATCTGCACGCCGACGATGTTTTCGACGGCCCGGCGGAACAGCGGCCCGTAGGCTTCGGCCAGCAGCGGCGAGGTTTCGATGTCCCGGGCGGTGGTCATGGCGCCGATCTCGATGCGGTCGCCCGCCCGCCGGATGTAGCGCAGGTCCAGGGCGGACAGGTCCACGGCGTACTCCACGCTGCGCGGGCTCATCCGCGACCAGGCGCCGCCGCCGAGCAGAAAAGCCTTTTTCTCCGTCAGGTATTCGTAGGCCTCGTCCAGGGACCGCGGCCGTACCAGGTTGACAATATCCATGATCCTGCCTCCCTTCGGCTATCTGAGCACTTCGGCGTTGAAATCCCGGATCAAGGCGTCGATCTGGTCGACCTGTCCGTGCAGTTCGCCCCAGTAGACGCGGTAATCGTCCCACTGGGCGCGGATTTCTTCCACCGTCTTGCCCAGCTGTTCCACCCAGGTAAAATATTTGAGCTGCTGCACCCGGCGCTGGTCCACGTGGCTCAGCTCCAGGACGTGGTCCACGGACAGGTTCTGCAGCAGGTCGAAGTCCTTGTCCGCCTGGCGCTGGGTGTAGGCGCCCCGTTCCTGGTTCAGTTCGGTGATCCGCGAGCCGTAGAGGGCCAATGAATCGGTAAAGACCGTCAGGGCGATGTCGTCGGCGCCCAGCTCGTAGTACTTGGCGGCCTTGATGGTGGCCACCAGGTTGCCGATGCCGGAAATGCCCATCAGGTCCAGCTGGTCCAGGACTTCCGGCTGGACCCCGGCTTCGGCCAGCACCTTGCGGCCCGCGGGTTCGTTGAAGAGCCGCAGCAGGCGGATGGTGATCTCGTCGTCCACGCCCACCGCGGCGTCGGTGTCCCGCAGATTGTGGATCCAGGGGATGTGCTTGTCGCCGATGCCCTCGATGCGGTGGCCGCCGAAGCCGTTTTCCAGGATGGTCGGGCACTGCAGGGCTTCGCCGACGCCGACCTTGGTGCCGTTGTGCTTTTCTTTCAGGTAGGTGCCGGCGCCCAGGGTGCCCGCCGAGCCGGAGGAATACATGGTCAACGCCAGGTGTTCGCCGTGGCGGGCCATCTGGGCGTACACCTCGTCCATGGCCGGTCCGGTGACCGTATAGTGCCAGAGGTGGTTGGGGAACTGGTCGAACTGGTTGAAGATGACCGCGTCCGGCCGGGTGGCTTCGATTTCGATGCACTTTTCAAAGATTTCGCGCACGTTGGACTCGCAGCCCGGGGTGGCGATGACTTCTTCGGCCATGGTCTTGAGCCAGTCGAAGCGTTCCCGGGACATTTCCGCCGGCAGGATGGCCACCGAGGGACAGGTCAGCAGACGGGAAATGTAGGCGCCGCCCCGGCAGTAGTTGCCCGTGGAAGGCCAGACCGCCTTCTTGGTGGTGGGGTCGAAGCGGCCGGTGACCAGCTCGGGCACCAGGCAGGAATAGGCGGCGCCCACCTTGTGGGCCCCCGTGGGGAACCACTTGCCCACCAGGCCGGCGATGCGCGCCTTGGTGCCGGTGATCTCCCGGGGCAGCTCAAAATAGTTGACCCCGCCGAAGGCGCCGCCCTTCTCCTTGGGTTCGTTCTTCCAGGTGACCCGGTACAGGTTGCGGCTGTGCACGTCCCACAGGCCGATGCCCTTCAGGTCGTCCTTGATATTCGGGGGAATTTTGCCCGGGTCCCGCATCTGCTCGTAGGTGGGCAGGAGAATGCCGTTGTCCTTGCAGCGCTGGATGTTCTTTTTACGGGCTTTTTCGTCGATACGCAGGTCGATCTTCATGGAATTCTCCTTAGGTTGAGTCCGGTCTAAAAACCGGTTGTTTTTAGACCGGACTTAAGCAATTCCTTAC
>DYPP01000112.1 GCA_020719845.1 Treponema denticola
GAACGGAGGCACAAGGATGATTTTGTGTTGCGGCGAGGCTTTGATCGATATGGTGCCCTTTGCGGCGCCGGATGGAACGGGAGCCTTCCGGCCCCTGCCCGGCGGCAGTCCGTACAATTCGGCGGTGGCCGCCGGCCGGCTCGGCGCGCCGGTGGCCTTCATGGGGCGCCTGTCTTCCGATTTTTTCGGGGATATGCTGGTTGAGCGCCTGGCGGCCAACGGCGTCCGGACCGACCTGATCGTCCGGTCCGCCCAGACCACCACCCTGGCCTTCGTCAAGCTGGCGGCGGGGGAAGAACCCCAGTACGCCTTCTATACCGAAGGTAGCGCCGACCGCTCCTTTTCCGCCGCCGACCTGCCGGCCCGGTTGCCGCCGGAGACGCGCTGCATCCTGTTCGGCTCGATCAGCATGACCATGGAGCCCGTGGCCACGACCATCGAGAACCTGGTCCTGCGGGAGTCCCGGCGGACCGACGCGGCGGCGCCGGTCATCTCCCTGGACCCCAACGTCCGGCCGGTGATGATCGCCGACCACGCCGCCTACGTGCGCCGCCTGGAAGGCTGGTTCGCCGCCGCCGGCATCGTCAAGATTTCCGGGGCGGACATGGAATACGTCTATCCCGATCTGACCCGGGAAGCGGCGCTGGAAAAAATTCTGGACCTGGGGCCCCGGATGGTGGTGACCACCCTGGGCAAGGACGGCGCCCTGGCCATGGGCAAGCGGGAAGACGGGCGGCGTTTTGCCGCCACCGCGCCGGTGGTGCCCGTCGTCGTGGCGGATACCATCGGCGCCGGGGATACCTTCCACGCCGCCTTCCTGTCCTGGCTGGAGCTCAACGGCAAGATGTCCCGGACCGCCCTGGCCGCCCTGGGCGAAGAGGAACTGCGGGACGCCCTGTTCTTTGCCAACAAGGCGGCGTCCCTGGTCTGCACCCGGCACGGCGCCGAGCCGCCGACCATGGCCGAAATGGACGCCCTGCGGGCTTGACGGCCTGTGGGAACGGGTAGCCTCAGTCCCCGTAGCCGGCGATGACGTCCCGGTAGTAGTAGTAGCTGTCTTTGGGAATCCGTTCCAGGGTGCTGAAGTCGCAGTGCACGATGCCGAAGCGCTTGGCGTAGCCGTAGGCCCACTCGAAGTTGTCGATGAAGGACCAGACGTAGTAGCCCTTGAGCGGGACGCCCTCGGCGATGGCCCGGGAACAGGCGGCAAAGTGGCTGCGCAGGTAGTCGATGCGCCGGACGTCGTGGACGCGGCGGCCGTCGCTTTCCAGCACCACCTCATCCGCCTCGGCGCTGCCGTTTTCGGTGATGTACAGCGGGATGCCCGGCGCTTCGGCGGCCATCCAGTGCAGCAACCGGAGCAGGCCGCCGGGCACCACCGGCCAGCCCATGTCGGTGACCGACTGCCAGGAAGGCGTTTCTTCCGCGCCCAGGGGATTGGCGTCGCTGGAGCGCACCGGCCGTTCGGCGTAGAAGTTGATGCCGATGAAGTCGATCCGCCCGGCGATGATTTCCATATCCCCGGCTTCGATGGGCAGGGCGATGCCCAGTTCCCCCAGCAGGGAGGGGTAGCCCTTGCCCAGCACCGGGGAAGTGAACACCCGGGTGTCGTGGTCGATGACCCGTTCCATCGCCCGGCGGTCGGCGTCGCTGCGCGTGGCCGGCCGGGGATTGACCGGGTTCCAGACGATGCCGATGGTGCCCGGCAGCCCGGTGCGGCGGAAGGCCCGCAGGGCCAGGCCGTGGGCCAGGTTCAGGTGGTGCACCGCCCGGTACGCCGCGGCGGGCTCGGTGCGGCCCGGGGCGTGGACGCCGTGCAGGTATCCCAGGTAGGCGGAGCAGAAGGGTTCGTTCAGGGTGATCCAGGTCTCGATTTCCGTACCCAGGGCTTCAAAGCACACCCGGGCGAATTCGGCAAAGGCTTCCGCCGTCTTGCGGTTGGTCCAGCCGCCAGCGTCCTCCAGCGGCTGGGGCAGGTCCCAGTGGTAGAGCGTGGCCACCGGCTTGATGCCCGCCTTCTTCAGCGCCGCCGTCAGCCGCCGGTAGTAGGCGATGCCCGCCGGGTTGACCGCGCCGGTGCCGGCCGGGATGATCCGCGGCCAGGCGATGGAGAAGCGGTAGGACTGGATGCCCGCAGCCTTCATCAGGGCGATGTCCTCCTCAAAGCGGTGGTACTGGTCGGCGGCGACGTCGCCGTTGTCCCCGGCGTGCACCTTGCCCGGGGTGCGGCAGAACCGGTCCCAGATGCTTTCGCCCCGGCCGTCCTCCCGGCCCGCGCCT
This sequence comes from Treponema denticola, assembly GCA_020719845.1. Taxonomy (GTDB): domain Bacteria; phylum Spirochaetota; class Spirochaetia; order Treponematales; family Breznakiellaceae; genus DYPP01. The sequence goes on from DYPP01000112.1 coordinate 2,281, forward strand.
TCCACCTGAAAGCTGGCCGTGGCGGCGCCCCACAAAAAATCCTCGGGAAACGTGCTGTCGATCATGCGGTACTCCTTGTCTGTTCTCGGGATCATATCCGTCGGCAGGATTCCCGTTCGATCAGCTCGACGGGAATCAGGGTCCGGCGGGAAACTTCTCTGCCCTGCAGCAGGTCCAGCATCAGTTTGGCGGCGGTTTTGCCGATGGTCTGCCGGTCCTGGCGAAACGTGGACAGCGGCGGATGGGAATAGACGGCTCCTTCGCTGTCGTCGAAGCTGAGGATGGAAAGGTCTTCCGGCACGCTGACGCCCAGGGTGCGGCAGGCGTTGAGCACGCCGAAAGTCAGGATGTCGCCGGAGCAGTACAAAGCCGTGGGATGGACCCCCCGGGCCCACAGGTCCAGCATGGCCTGGCAGCCCGCCGCCGGATTCCAGTGGCTGGCTTCGACGATCAACTCTGCGGCCGGCGGCAAACCCCGGTCGGCCAAGCCTGCCTTGTAGCCTTCCAGCCGCTCTTCCGCCGCCGCCGCGAAGGGCACCACCGGACCGGCGATATGGGCGATGCGCGTGTGGCCCAGGCCGTGCAGGTACTGCACTGCCCGGATGGAGGAATGGTAGTTTTCCGAGGTGACCGTAGGCACGTCGGGAAAGACGATGTTGGAAGAAACGCAGGGGACGTCGCTGGCGATGATCTCCCCCACTTCCCGGCTGTTGGCGTTGCAGTTCAGGATCAGCACCCCGTCCACGGACCGGTAGCGGCAATGGTCCAGCAGGGACATCTTCTTGCGCCCCAGGTTGCGGGCGATGAACATCAGCTCGTACCCTTCGGCTTCCATGCGGGTCTTGAAGGCGTTCATGATCTCCGCGAAGAGGGGGTGCACCAGGCCGATGCCCAGATCGTCCTCTTCGTAGACGATGCCGATCAGCCAGGACTTTTTGGTGATCAGGTTCTTGGCGTTGGAGTTGGGGATATAGCCCAGCTGCTGGGCGACGGCCATGATCTTGGCTTTGGTGGCGGCGCCGATGTCGCCGTGGTCGTTGAGCGCCTTGGAGACCGTCGGCGGCGAGAACCCGGTAAGCTTGGCGATATCGTAGATGGTGACCATGACGGGCGCAGCCTTATTCTTTAAGCCCGCCCATGGCGACCCCGGCGATGATGTAGCGGGACATGAAGGCAAAGAAGATCAGGATCGGCACGATGCAGACCGCGATGCCCAGGTAGACGCCGCCGAACTCGGTCTTGTAGATGTCCGTGCGCAGCAGCTGCACCAGCATGGTCAGGGTATACTTCTTCTTGTCGCTGATCAGGATGTAGGGGGTGATGAAGTTGTTCCAGGCGCCGACGAAGGCGAAGATGGCCATCGTGGCCAGGCTGGGCGAAATGACCGGCAGGATGACGCGGTTGAAGGTCATGAACTCCGTGGCTCCGTCGATGCGCGCCGATTCCACCAGTTCCTTCTGGAAGGTGGAGCGCAGGTACTGGCGGATGAAGAAGACCGTGGACGGCGCCGCCACGGCGGGCAGGATCAGGGGAATAAAGGAATCCAGCAGACGCAGCTGGGTCACGAAGCGGTAGAAACCGATCAGCCCCAGCTGCGGGGGCACCATGATCATGGTGATGATCAGCGCAAAGAGCCCCTTCTTGCCCTTGAAATCGTAGACGTGGAAGCCGTAGGCGGTCATGGCGGAAAAATAGACCGACAGCGCCGTGACCCCCAGGGCGATGATGGCCGAGTTGGCGAACCCCTGGGCGATCTGGAAGTCCCGGCCGACCAGGATGCTCCAGTTGTCGAGCAGCGAAACGCCGGGCAGGAACGAAATGCCCTGCTGGATCTGCGCGGTGGAACGGGTGGCGTTGATCAGCATGATCCAGATGGGCACCACCGACAGGGCGGCCATCAGCAGCAGGAACAGGTAGACGGAAAACCGTTGCGCGTTCAGGATCGTCTTTTTGGTGCCGTTGTTCATCGCGCCCTCCTTGTCCGGTTGGTCCGGCGGAGTTCATCCCCGTCGCGGAGCACAAAGAATACCGCCAGGCTCAAGAGCAGGGTCAGCAGGAAAAGCCCGAAGGACACGGCCGACGCGTAGCTGTAGTTGTTGGCGTTGGTGAAGGCCTGGATGTAGATGTAGACCGGGGTGGTCATGATCGATCCGTCCGGATCGCCCCGGCGGTTGGTCAGCAGGTAGGGAATGTCGAACATCTGCATGCCGCCGATCATGGAAGTCACCATGATGTAGAGCATCACCGGCTTGAGCAGCGGCAGGGTGATGCGGAAGAACATCTGCCCGGCGTTGGCGCCGTCCATGTAGGCCGCCTCGTAGAGGGAAGGCGAGATGCCGGCGATGCCGGCGATCAGGATGATCATCGTGGAGCCGTACCACATCCAGAACTGGATGAAGGCCACGATGCCCCGGGTCCAGCCGGGGCTGCGGAAAAAATTGATCGCCTCGCTGAGCAGTCCCGACTGGCCGAGGAACTGGTTGATCGGGCCCACGGGCCAGTAGAACAGGGTGGCGAAGAGTACGGCCACCGAGGCGGTGTTCAGGATGTTGGGCAGGTAAAAAAGCGGCTTGAACAGGGCGCCGCCTGAAATCTTCAGTTTAAGGTCGGAAAAAACCAGGGCGATCAGCAAGGCTACCAGCAGCTGGGGCAAAAAATTCATCGACCAGATGATCCAGTTGTTGGCAAAAGCCTTCCAGAAGAACGTGTCCGCCAGCAAGCCGCCCTTGACGGGGATCAGGCCCTTTCTGAAGGCCGCCTCGTCCAGGCCGTAGTCCGCCAGCGCCGCGGCGACCAGGGGCAGCTCCTTCTTTTCGGCGCCGAAGACCAGCAGGCTGAAGTCGGTCTCGTTGGCTTCGATGTCGGCGTCGATTCCATGGGCCGCGAACAGGCTGTCCGCCAGGTCCTGGGCGTCGACTTCGCTCAGGCCCGGAAACTCACCGTCATAGCTGACGGAGCTGAAGTTTTTGAAGCCCACCAGGTTGAAGGTCGAACTCATGCCCTTGAAATCGGTAAAACCGAGAAAAAGGGTGTACAGGATCGGAAAAAGGTGCAGGGTCAAGAAGACCAGCGTGAAGGGCAGGATAAAATAATATCCATACCGGTCGTAGTCGATGCCGCTCCGCTTCTTTTGGCTCATGTCCTAACCCCCGAAAAAACGATCCGCAACATGCCCGCCGGGACGCCGTCTGGGGCGTACCGGCGGGCTTGCCGCAATAATGGACGTGCCGGCTACCTAAAAATAGCCGACTTTTGAAAGAGCCTCAATCAGCGGACGATGAGGTCCGGATATTGATTCTTGACCGCAGCCTTGAAGTCCGCCAGGGTCGTTTCCATATTCTTCTTGCCGGTGACGAAGTTTTCCATCTGTTCCCCGAAAATGGCCTCGATGTCCTGGTCGTAGCCGGTCAGGATCTTGGCGTTGATGTTCCTGGCCATGTCGGCAAAGGCGGCGTAGTGGTTCTGTCCGCCCAGGAAGGCTTCGGAATAGGAGCCCTTGATGCGGTTGACCACCGCGGTGTTGGAAACCAGGTCGCCCGTGTCCTTGGCCCACTGTTCCAGGAACTTCTCGTTGGTGGTCATGAACTCCACAAACTTGATCGCCTCCGCCTTGTTGGCGGATTTTTCGTAGGCGCTGACCCAGGTGCCGCCCCAGAAATAGGGGACCGGGCCCTGAACCATGGCCCAGTCGCCTGAGGTGTCGCCGCCGTTGGGCTTGAGCACGTAGTGCAGGCCCCAGGTGGGCAGCAGGTAGCCGAATACTTCCACCGGCTTGCCGGATTCGTCCTTCAGCGCGCCCTTCATGCCCGCGAACCAGCCTTCGGCCCACTGCTGCTGGCGGCCGTCGATGCCCAGGTCCCGGAAGGACTTGGACTGTTCCAGCAGCTTGACCATCAGCGGGTCGACGACGAAGCGCTTGCCCTTGACCCAGCCGTCCTTGCGGCCGGATTTGTAGACCTGGAACAGGTCGCCGATGGAAGAAATGAGCACCGCCGAGCCGTTGGACTTGGCTTTGAGGGTCTTGCCGGTTTCCACGAACTTTTCCGGCGTGTTCAGCATGGCCTGTACCTTGGCCGGATCATCCGTGCCCAGGTACTTCTTGGCGATGGAGCGGCGATAGAAGAAGGCACCCGGGGTGGCCTGCCAGGACAGGGCCCGGAGGGTGCCCTCGGCGTCGGTCACCACGTCCTTGGTGTACTGCATGGTGTCGGCGGAAGCCTTCTTCAGGGATTTGAGGTCCGCCATGTAGCCGGTTTCCACGTAGCCCTTGACGTAGGCGGCTTCCAGGGTGAACACGTCCGGGGCGCCCTGGCCGCTCTGCAGCACGGGCTTGAGCTTGGACTGGTAGACGTCGTTGGGCACCAGCACGAATTCGATCTGCACGTCCGGGTTGGCCTTTTTGTAGTACTCGATCATTTTGCCCATCTCGTCGGTAAAGGACCAGACCACCAACTTCTTGGGTGCCGCAAAGACGCCCGCCGCGGTCAGGACCGCGAGGGATAGTGCCAATAACTTCTTCATTTGTGCCTCCTAAATCGATTGCGCAATCGATTGCGCTAAAAATGACGTTACCACGGGTT
>DYPP01000113.1 GCA_020719845.1 Treponema denticola
GCGTGGAACCAGTCGTGCCGGTGGTCCGGCGTGTGGCCGCCGACTTGCACCGTAAAAACCCGCAAAAAGCCGTCGTAGCCGTCCTGGGGTCCGATCATGATCTTTTTGGTAACGTCCTTGACGTCGTCTCCGGCCATCTTCACGCTCTCGATATCGTCCTCGTGTCGCACCATGCCTGCCTCCGCAATCGTCGTAGACTTAGTATAGGGGTAAGCCTGAGTCCGACGCAAGTCAAGCTGCGCGCCCCTGACCCGCAGGCGCCGGGGGGTGTATACTGGCCTATGCTCAGAAAATTCGAAGATCCTGAAGGGTCCCTGTTGGCTGAATGCGCCGCCCCGGAAACCGGCGCGGATACAGCGGAAAGTTTGCTCCGGGTGTACGCCCGGGCCAGCGCGCTCAAAGGCTTGTACCGCCAGGGCTGGCTCAAGCGCGACGTTCCCCCGGCGGACTGCGAATCCGTGGCCGACCACTCCTTCGGCACCGCGATCCTGGCGCTGCTCTTGGCCGGCAGGCCGCCCTATGCGGACGTGGACCCGGACAAGGCCCTGAAAATGGCGCTGATCCACGAACTGGGCGAGGTGTACGCCGGGGACATTACGCCGGTGGACGGCGTTCCGGCGGCGGAAAAACAACGCCGGGAACGGGATTCCCTGTACCGGGTGCTGGCGGGCTCCAGCGGCGCAGCGGCGCTGATTGCCCTCTGGGAAGAGTTCGAGGAAGGCCGTTCCCCGGAAGCCCGCTTGCTGCGCCGCCTGGACCGGCTGGAAATGGGTCTGCAGGCCGCCCTGTTCCGGGCCCGGGGGTTCGCCGGGATGGAAGAATTCATGGACAGCGCCGAAAGGACCGTCGACCAGGGCTTTTTGCGGGAGATTCTGGATAACGCTACGGGACGCGGATAATATTGACTATATTGAGGATTTTTCAAAATGCAGACGCATTTTGAAAAATCTACCAAAACCTGCGCTGATTTCGTAGCATTTCTTGCGATTAGCAAGAAATGCGAGAAACGGCAGAGGCAATTTCAAAAATAACCGATTTTTGAAATTGACTATATTAGTAAGCAATACTATATTCAGCTCATGATCATCACGACGACTTTGGCCATACGGGGTATGAGCTGCGCCGCCTGCGCCCGCAGCGCGGAACGGGCGGTAGCCAGGCTGGGCGGCATCAGCGCCGCAGGGGTCAACTATGCCACCGAAAAGCTGACCGTCCGCTTTGACCCGGCGACGGTGTCGCTGGGCGAAATTCAGGGGGCGGTGGCCAAGGCCGGCTACCGGGCGGTGGCGGAAGTTCGTGCCCGGCCCGGCGCGCACCGGGACGCCAAACAGCGGGACGTCGGCGTACTCATCTTCAAGTCGGTTCTGGCCGCGGTTTTTGCGGTACCCCTTTTCTATCTGGCCATGGGTCCCATGCTGGGGTGGGGGATTCCGGCCTTGCTGGATCCGATGGCCTTTCCGCGCCGCGCCGCGTTGACCCAGGCGGCGCTGACCCTGCCCATCCTGGCGGCGGGGTACCGCTTCTTTACGGTCGGCTTTGCGGGGATTTTTTACCTGCGGCCCAACATGGACTCCCTGATCGCCATGGGAACCTCCGCGGCCCTGGTGCAGAGTTTTTATTCCCTGGTCCTTTTGTTCCGGGGCAGCCACGGCGCCGTGCACGGCCTGTACTTCGAGTCCGCCGGCGTCATCATCACCCTGGTTCTGGTGGGCAAGACGCTGGAGTCGGTTTCCAAGGGACACACCGCGGATTCGATCCAGAAGCTGATGGCCCTGGAGCCGCGGCTGGCCCGGGTGCTCCGGGACGGCGCCGAGCTCGACCTGCCGGTGGAAGAAGTGCTGGTGGGCGACCTGGTCGTCGTGCGGCCGGGGGAGCGCATCCCCGTGGACGGGACCGTGGCGGGCGGCGCCTCCGGCGTGGACGAGTCCATGCTGACCGGGGAAAGCCTGCCGGTGGAAAAAGGCCCGGGTTCCACCGTGGTGGGCGGTTCGTTGAACAAGAACGGGACGCTGAGTTTTTGGGCCGAAAAAATCGGCGCCGACACGGTGTTGGCCCGCATCATCCGTCTGGTGGAAGACGCCCAGGGCTCCAAGGCGCCCATTGCCCGGATGGCGGATCTGGTTTCCGCCTGGTTCGTGCCGGCGGTCCTGGCCCTGGCCGTGCTGGCGGCGGCGGCCTGGCTCCTTTCCGGCGCCGCCCCGGGCTTCGCGCTTTCCATCTTCATTACCGTACTGGTCATCGCCTGTCCCTGCGCCCTCGGCCTGGCCACGCCGACGGCCATCATGGTGGGAACCGGCCGGGGCGCCGAGTCGGGCATCTTGATCAAGACCGGCGCCGCCCTGGAGACGGCGCACCGCGTCGATACGGTGGTATTCGACAAGACTGGCACGCTGACCCAGGGAAAGCCCGTCCTGACGGACCTGCTGCCCGCGGCGGGCATGGACCGGCGCGATCTGCTGGCCCTGGCCGCGGCGGCGGAAAAGGTCTCCGAGCACCCCCTGGCTGAAGCCTTTGTCGAAGCGGCCCGGGCGGAGGGGCTGGACCTGCCCGGGGCGGCGGATTTTGAGGCTATTCCCGGTCAGGGCGTGGCCGCCAGGGTCGGCGGCCGCGGGGTCGTGCTGGGCAACGAGCGGCTGATGGCCGCCCGGGGCATCGACGTCGAAGCGGGCCGGGAGGCGCTGGAAGATTTGTCCGCCGCCGGCAAGACGGCGCTCTACGCGGCGGTGGACGGCGCCTACGCGGGCATCGCCGCGGTGGCGGATACGGTCAAAGATACCAGCCGCGCCGCCGTGGCCGCCCTGCATCGGCGGGGTATCCGGACGGTGATGCTCTCCGGCGACCAGCGGCGCACCGCAGAGGCCATCGCCGGGCAGATCGGCATCGATACGGTGCTGGCGGAGGTGCTGCCGGAGCGCAAGGCCGAAGAGATCGAGCGGCTGCGGAGCGCGGGCCGGCGGGTAGCCATGGTGGGGGACGGCATCAACGATGCCCCCGCCCTGGCCCGGGCGGATATCGGCATCGCCCTGGGGTCCGGAACCGACGTGGCCATGGAAAGCGCGGACATCGTCCTGATGAAGAATGACCTGCTGGACGTCGTCCGGGCCATCGAACTGTCCCGGCAGACCATCCGCAACGTCAAGCAGAACCTGTGGTGGGCTTTTGGATACAACGTGGCGGGAATTCCTCTGGCGGCGGGTGTTTTCTACGCTTTTGGCGGCCCGCTGCTCAACCCGTTGTTCGCCGCCGCGGCCATGTCCCTGAGTTCCGTCTCCGTGGTGGCCAACGCGCTCCGGCTGCGGTTCGCCCGCTTCAGCTTGTAGCGGCGGCGCTTCCCGTGCTACCACGGTAGCCATGGATTCCCACATCGGCGAAAGCGCCGCCCTGCTGACTTCCGCGTGCTGGACCGTGACCGCCCTGGCTTTTGAATTTGCCGCCCGGCGCATCGGTTCCCTGGCTTTGAACATACTGCGTCTGGTCGCGGCGCTGCTCATGTTCGGCCTGCTGGGCCTGCTGGTCCGGGGCGCCCTGATTCCCCTGGACGCGGCGCCGGCGGTCTGGTTCTGGCTGAGCCTTTCCGGGCTGGTGGGTTTTGTTTTCGGGGATGTCTTCCTTTTTCAGGCTTACATCGACATCGGCGCCCGGACTACCCAGGTGGTGTTCGCCGCTTCGCCCCTGCTGACGGCGATGCTGGGATTTTTCGTGCTGGGCGAACGGATCTCCCCGTCCGCCCTGGTCGGCATGGTCGTCGTGGTGGCCGCCATCGCGCTGGTCATCCTGGCCCGGACGCCGGATCCCGCAGATTCGGCGGCTCCGGTGCCCGCCAGGATCGTGCCTGCGGCGCGGCGCGGCCGGGGGGCGCTGTTCGCCTTGCTCGGTGCCCTGGGCCAGTCGGGCGGCCTGATCCTTTCCAAGATCGGCGCGCCCGCCTACGACCCCTTCGCCGCCACCCAGATCCGGGTCATCGCCGGCCTGGCGGGCTTTCTGGTCCTGGCGGTCCTGATGCGCCGCAGCCGGGAACCCCTGCGGGCGCTCCGGGACGCCGCCGCCCTCAGGATGATCGGCCTGGGCGCCTTCTTCGGACCCTTCCTCGGGGTGTCCCTGGGCCTGTTCGCCGTCCAGCGCGCCGCCTCGGGCAGCGCCGCCGCGCTGATGGGCCTGACGCCGATCCTGATTCTGCTGCCGGCGGTGCTGATCAAGAAGGAACGCTTGAGCCTGCGGGAGATCCTGGGCGCGATCGCCGCCGTAGCCGGATCGGCCCTGGTCATGCTGGGTTGACACAACCGGCGTGCCCTGGCCATACTGGGGGCATGTTCAGATCGACGTTTATCCGTCAACACTACTGTCTCGCCGCGGCGGCCGCTATCCGGGAGGATCGTGGCTAGCCGTTCAGCGTGGAACGACCGGGCCGCGATCCTCCGCACGGGGGATCACGGCCTTTTTTTATGCCCGCGGGTATAGAAAAGAGAACGGTCCCCGGAGGCGCGTCCGGCAAAGGAGCGCAGCATGAGAAGGGACCTTGTCCATCCGGGAGCCGACCGGCTCAAGTACGAAATTCGGGAAATCGTGGCCTTTGCCCGGGAGCTGGGCCGCTGGAACGTGCCCATCATCTGGGAAAACATCGGCGATCCGGTGCGCAAGGGCGAGCCCGTCGCTCCCTGGATCAAGGAAATCGTCGTGGCCACGGCGATGGAAGACGCTTCCTACGCCTACTCGGATACCGAAGGCGTGCTGGAAACCCGGACCTTTCTGGCCAAGCTGGCTTCAGCCCGGGGGGGCGGCGGCACGGCCATCGACGCTGGGGACATCCTTTTCTACAACGGCCTGGGCGACGCGGTGGCCAAGGTCTTCGGTTTTCTGCGCCGGGAAGCCCGGGTGCTCGGTCCTTCCCCGGCGTATTCCACGCTGTCTTCCGCCGAAGCCGCCCACTCGGGCTACGAGCACCTGAGCTACCGGCTGGATCCGGAACGGGACTGGATGCCCGACCTGAAGGACGTGGAGCTCAAGGTCAAGTACAACGATTCCATCGCCGGCATCCTGCTGATCAACCCGGACAACCCCACCGGCGCGGTCTACCCCCTGGAAGTGCTGACCGAGTTCGTGCGCATCGCCCGGGACTACGGCCTTTTCCTGATCGCCGACGAAACCTACGCCAACATCGTCTACGGCGGCGCCCGTACGGTCTCCCTGTCCCAGGTCATCGGCCCGGTTCCGGGCATCGCCCTGCGTTCCATTTCCAAGGAATTTCCCTGGCCCGGTGCCCGCTCCGGCTGGATCGAGGTCTACAACCGCCACGGAGACCCCAACTTTGAAGCCTACGTCCGCAGCCTGGTGGACGCCAAACGCCTGGAAGTCTGCTCCACCACGCTGCCCCAGCTCTGCATCCCGGCCATCATGGGCGACCCCCGCTACCCGGCGCACCTGCGCCGCCGGGCGGCCATGTTCGAAGGCCGGGCGGCGGAAGCCGCCGCCGCCTTTTCCGGCCGTTCGGGCGTTTCGGTCAAAGAGCCCAAAGGCGCCCTCTACGCTACCGCCCTGTTCGATACTGCCCGCTTCAACGACGGCGCTTCCGCCCGCCGCCGGTTGCCCGTGGGCGACCCCAGCCTGGCGGCCTTCATCGAGGAGCGCACCGTGGGCCTGGCGCCGGACAAGCGCTTCGTCTACTGGCTGCTGGCGGCCACGGGCATCTGCGTCGTTCCGCTTTCCGGCTTTGCCAGCGACCTGCCGGGGTTCCGGTTTACCCTGCTGGAGCACGACGACGATCTGCGCCGCCGGGTGTACCGCACCCTGGCGGAGGCTGCGGAGGCCTATATCGCCTCCGCCTGACCCGTAGGGCGGTCAGAACGAAAAGCTGCCGCCCAGGCGGAAAGAGAATCCCCGCAGCACGGCCGCGGCGTCGGCTAAGGTTTCTTCCTTTTCTGTGCCCGTAGCGCCGTCCCCTTCCACGTAGGACGCGTCGATGTCCAGCATGTAATTCCGCATTGACAATCCGGACGCCGCCGGGTAGGCTCGGAACGTTATGTTCCCCACCCTGGTCAATTGCGCCACCGTCATTCTCGGTTCCCTGCTCGGTCTGTTGCTGGCCGGCCGCATTTCGGAAAAATACAAGGCCGCCATCTTCGACGGCGCCGGAACCGCTACCCTCATCATCGGCGTATCCATGTCCCTGGCCGGCCAGCGGATCATTTACGTAGCCCTGGCGCTCATCGCCGGGGGCTTGATCGGGACGGCGGGGGACGTGGACGGCGCCATCCTCCGCTTCGGTTCCTTTCTGGAGCGCCTTACCCTGCGCCGCCGCGCCCAGCCGGCGCCGGACGCCGCCGGAAACGCCGACTCCGGCTCCGCCCGCCACGACGCCCAGGACGCCTGGGATTTCGGCCATGGTTTTCTCAACGCTTCGGTTCTATTCTGCGTCGGCGCCATGGCTTTGGTCGGGTCCTTTCAGGCCGGAACGGAAGGCAATTATACCCTCCTGTTGACCAAATCCGTGCTGGACGGCTTCATGGCCATCCTGCTGGCCGCCGCCCTGGGCCCCGGGGTCGTCTTCTCCGCCCTGCCCGTATTCGTGTATCAGGCCATCCTGACCCTGGGCGCCTCGTCGGTCAAACCCTTTGTCTCGGAACTGATGATTTCCGAATTGACCGGCATCGGCGGCGCCATGGTGCTGATGATCGGCTTCAACCTGCTGGCCTTGAAGAAAATCAAGACCGCCAATTTTCTGCCCGCCCTGGTGCTGGTGGTCCTGTTTGCCCTCTTCGACCCGGATCTCATCCGCCTGGGAGCCTGGTTGGGGCTCTAGAAGGCGTCGTTTCCGGCGCAACTCCGGGCAAAAGCAATT
>DYPP01000222.1 GCA_020719845.1 Treponema denticola
CCCAGGTCACGAAGCAAGGCTCGCCGGACTTTGTTCCGCCGGCCGAGCGCATCGCCACCTTCGACAACGACGGTACGCTGTGGACCGAAAAGCCGGTCTACACCCACGTCTTCGCCCTGCTCGACCGGGTGAAGGAGCAGATGGCCGCCGACCCGACGCTGAAGGACCGGCAGCCCTACAAGGCCATCGCCGCCAAGGATAAGGCCTACTTTGAGGATCTCTACGAGAACCAGGGGCTCGACACCCTGACCGACGAGCTGCTCGGGGTGCCATTCGGCGGCGTGACCACCGCGGAGTTCGCCGACTGGAACCGCCAGTGGCTGAAGAACTGGAAGCATCCCAAGTTCGGGGTTGGCGTCGGGGGACTGATCTACCAGCCGATGGTGGAGCTGATCCGCTACCTGGAAGCGCACCAGTTCAGCGTCTACATCTTCACGGCCGACGAGGACGCCTTCCTGCGCCTCGCCGCACAGGAGCTCTACGGTCTCCCCCCTGACCGGGTGTACGGCACCAGCGTGCGGACCGACTATGTGGCCGAGGGCGACCGCGCCGGGCTGGTGCGCGCCTACCGGGTCGAGTTCCTCGACAACTGGGCCGGCAAGCCGCGCCTGATTGAACAGGTGATCGGCGCCCGCCCGATTCTTGCCGGCGGCAACTCCAATGGCGACGAGCAGATGCTCCAGTCCGCCGCCTTGCTGGGGCGCCCGTCGCTGTCGCTGCTGGTTCACCACACCGACGACAAGCGGGAGTTCGCGTACGACAAGCACGCCGACAAGGTCCTGGCACGCGCCGCCAAGGAGGGTTGGACGGTCATCGACATGAAGGCCGACTGGAAGAAGATTTTCCCGTCCGAGTAGCAACAAACTGGCGGCGACACGAAATCGCAGCGGTCGCTGCGATATTCGTTCAACCTCGTGGAGAGATGGCATGAACTTAAGAATGAGGCATGTGGCTTTGCAAGGAGAGAAGAGATGAACCTAATGCGATGGGTCGTGGCGGCTTGTATGGGCCTCGGCGCGGCAGTGGTGATGGCCGGCGCGCCTCTGGCCGAGACGGCAGCGGCGCCGGACGCGCAGGCCGCGCCCGCGAAGGCGACGGTGGATGCCGATGCGCTGACTGCGATGAGCAGGATGGCCGCCTACCTGCATTCGCTCCAGACCTTCAAGGTCGTAGCGGCCACGCAGCGCGACGAAGTCGACAATTTCGGCCAGCGTCTGACGTTCGGCGGCGAGACCACCTACAAGGTGAAGAGCCCCGACGCCTTCGCCATCGACGTGGTCGAAGACGTCACCGCCCGC
>DYPP01000223.1 GCA_020719845.1 Treponema denticola
CCGTCGTCCACCGGGCGGTCGATGTAGAAGAACGGCTTGCCCTCCCTGTCGTTCACCCAGTAGTCCGTCACTCCGCGCAGACAGAGCCGATGGCTTGCGACATAACGGCGGGACAGCTCGGTCTTCCCCCCATGGTAGACGCGGACGTGTCCATCCACATAAAGCGTTCCGGCCATCTGGGGATCCGCCTCCATCCAGTCTTTCGACAGGGCGTCGGCCCATGCGGCGACCGCCGGCGGATCCGACGCAAGCATCCCGAGCCTTTCCCGCAGGCAGCGCACTTCGGGGATGCGGTCCAGGCCAAGCAGCTTTCCGAACTCTCCCGGAGCGCCCCGGCGCAGAGACTCGACGGTCTTGACTCTAAGAAGCGACATGAGGGCGAGCAGCATGAATACATGCGTCAGGCGGTAATAGAAGCCGCCCCCGCGCGGAGGATCGAGTGGAGCCAGATGTTGGAAAAGTCCGTTGGCCGCAAGTGCGGGCAGAGCGCACAGCACACCGCCATGCTCGACATCGAGGCACTCCTCGAAACGGGTTTCGACTCCGGAGAGCAGCCCGCACGCCGCCATCGCGCGCTCCTCCACCCTGACACAGGCCATGCCCATGCCGGAGACCGAGGCTGAGTCCGCCTCCGCCCGCTCCGAACGGGTGGAGGAATGGCAGGGACGCACAGGGCGTACCGACGGCGGAAGCCGCCCTTTCTGGATGGCCTTGTCCACGTTGCACTTCTTCACTCCCGCCAGGGCTGCAACCTCCGGCCTGGTCCGCCCTTCGGCAAGCAGAATGCGGCACTTCTCCATCACATCGGGAGTCATCACCGCAGCTCCGCGGACCGCCGATTGGACGTAGAATCCGGCATCCCCCTTCTCACGGTATACCCTGACTGCCGCCCTGACAGTGTTCTTATGGACATGCAGGGCTGAGGCTATCCGAGACTGCGCCACTCCGCCATGCAGGTACAGGAAGGCCATCATGGCGCGCTGTGTCGCATGGTCGGAAGCCGGATGTATCCGGATCGGATAGCTTCCCTGAAACCAGGTCACCGATATTCCATCATTAAAAATGCTGTAAAATCCGTCTATATCGCTTGCACCGGACGGAATCAGTGGCAGTATTCCTTGTTTCATGGGATGTCCTTTCCAACGCTGTCGCGGCGTTGTTTTGTTCAAGGAAAGGGACATCCCTTTTTTCCATTTGCAAAAAAGAGATGACACGAAATAAATGGAATTAACAGATTGAATCTAAGAGAGTTATATAGAATATAGAATTAGCGCAGATCAGGAAGTCTGAA
>DYPP01000224.1 GCA_020719845.1 Treponema denticola
CGAAGCACAACTTCGTCTGCGCTGAAAATGGCTTGCCGCCTTGCCTCTGTGCCCCGTCTTGACCGTCTCGGCGCTCAAGCGATTGCAGAATTTAGGTGATATTGGATTGTGCCTCACCAAAAACTCCGCATTGCCGTCAAGATCATCAGCCACAAATGTCTAATTATAACCAATTGATAAGCGATATCATTCGCGGCCCGGCCTTTCCTGACAAGGAATTTATCCGCGCCGGCGCCACCTTCGGTTCGGTCTATGGTATGGCGGCTGGGTTCCGCGCCCTCCTGGCCAGTCCTGAGTATCAGGGGGCGGCTATCTGTGTGGCCGTGGATGACCGGGCGGCGCTGGCCGCGCTCCTGCTGGCCGCCCTGCATCCAGCTAAACAGGATGAAACCAAGACTCCGGCCAAGGAGCGGGCGACACTTGGGTCTCCCTGCCCGGCGGCTACCCGGCAATCATCCCCGCCCCAGCCCCCGACCCTGTTGCTGCCCTTCGCCTTATCCGCCAAGTCCCTGGCCGGAATGCGGCAACTCACCGGCTTTAGCGCAGCCATCAGCGATGTTGACCGGGATTTCCCCCCCGGCATTGCCATCATCCGGCCACCGGCGGGGGCAGCGGATGCGCCCGTTAGCAGCGACCGGATAGCGCCGCAGGGCGAACTGCTGAAGATCTTCACCGGCGGCTCCACCGGCGCGCCGCAACTCTGGTCGAAGACCGGGGCAAACCTTTTCGGCGAGGGTCTGGCCCTGGCCCGTCACTTCGCAGTGACCGAAAAAGACTGCATTGTCGCCACCGCGCCTCCTTTCCATATCTACGGACTGTTATTTTCCGTCATCCTGCCCCTGGTTTCCGGGGCGTCGGTGGTCATGGCCACCCCCTCTTTTCCCGGCGAGATCGCCGATGTGATCGCCGCGCACCGCGCCACCCTGCTGGCCGCTATCCCCCCGCACTACCGGGCCCTGCGCACCAAAAAGGTGGCGACGCCCTCCCTGCGGCTGGCCTTTTCCTCCGCCGGGATGCTCGACGCCGAAGACAACGAGGCCTTCACCCGGCTCAACGAGGTGGACATTGTTGAGGTGTACGGCTCCACCGAGACCGGAGGCATCGCCACCCGAAACAGACACCGGGGCGAGACCGCGTTCACCGCCTTCCCCGCAGTTTCCTGGACGGTCAAGGACGACCGCCTCTGCGTCCGCTCTCCCTTTCTCTCGCCGGAACTTCCCGTTGCAGACGACGGCTATTTCACCACCGGCGACCGGGTGGAACCCAACGGGGAAAACCGGTT
>DYPP01000225.1 GCA_020719845.1 Treponema denticola
AATTCTATCAGGCAGTATTATCAACCGTTATGAGGACGATATGCCCTTCCCCAGTTACTTGGTCCTGGGTTTCGATGATAAAACACCATGGCATGCAGTATACTCTATTTAGAAGACGGAGATTGATGCGGTTGTTCACGTGATAACCGTCTATCAGCCAAGCCCTCTGGAATGGGATAGTTCTTTTACTAAAAGGAAGGCCGTAGAATGAAGTGTGTCATTTGCAAAGAAGGGGAATATAGAGCTGGTTTTGTCACCGTTGTTTTAACCCGAGACGAATCGACCGTGGTGATTAAAAAGGTCCCCGGCTATATATGCTCCCAATGTGGGGAATACGAGCTTGACTCTGAGGTTCTAAAATCGGTACAGGCGATAGCCGAATCGGCCTTTCAAAAGCACGCGGAGGTCGAAATCATAGGGTTTGTGGCCTGAGGTCGGTTCTTCCGGAGCGCCCTGGACGGCGCCCGCCCGCGTCCCCCCTTTCTCAATCGAATACCACCGCCACCTTGCCGCACCCGAAGCCATCAAACGGTAGGCGTCGCCGGCCTCTTCCAGGGCGAAGCGGTGGGTCACCAGGTCTTCGGGATGGATGTTCCAGCGCACCAGGCGTTCCACCAGGTCTTCCATACGCCAGATCGAGGTGACCCAGGAACCGTAGCTGGTCTTCTGATCGTGGATCAGGTCCGGGCTGGGGTTGAAGCTGACGCTGTTGCCCTCCCCCACCAGGGCGATCTTGCCCCACTGCCGGGTAGCGCGGATGGCCAGGGCGCGGCCGTCGGGGTGGGCGGAGCAGTCCACGGCCTTTTCAAAACGCTGGCCGCCGGAGAGTTCCCTGAGCTGCGCCAGCGCATCCGGACCTGGGCCGACGACCAGCACCGCGTCGTCGCCGGAGACGCCGATTTTTTCCAGCGCCTCGTAGACCGTGCCGAAGCCGCAGGCTACCTGGGCGCCGTCGATGTAGGTCAGGCTGTCGGGCAGTTCCACCAGGCCTTTTTCATCCGCCAGGATGTAGGGCGCCATGCCGCCGGTTCGTGCCCGGCGATGACGCCCTGGTAGCCTTCGGCGCCCTTGCCCAGGTGTTCGCGGTAGATGGCCCGGATGTCGGACCCGCAGATGGTGGACGCCTTGGTGGCCACCAGCACCTGGCTGTGGCCGGGCACGGGGATGGGGTATTCCTTGAATTCGACGCTGCTGTTGCCCGGCAGGACGACGCCTTTCATCGTTCCTTGAGTCCGGTCTAAAAACCGGTTGTTTTTAGACCGGACTTAAGCAATTCCTTA
>DYPP01000226.1 GCA_020719845.1 Treponema denticola
TCCGTCGGGCTGCCGGCGCTGTGCGCCTCAAGGATGTCCTCGAAGGCTTCCTCCAAGCCTGCTTGGCGCTGGACGGCCTTCGGGCGCCCGCCGCCGGGTCGGCGAACGCGGTTGGCGTGGCCACTGGGCCGGCGCGGCGAACCGCCGCCGTCCTCGCCCATCGACTCCAGTTCGCGAATCCCGGCGTAGATCGTTCGCCGGCTCATGCCCAAGACCCGTGCGATATAGGCGATACCGCCGAGACCGATCTTCAGCGCTTCGATACCGGCATAACGGCGCCGATGGTCCTCCGGCAGTGATCGGAAATACAGCCGCATGGTTTCTTCGTGCTCTTGACCGTAACCAGGAAATCCGCTCATGGCGATACCGATGACATCTGGCGAAGCCGCGATGATTACACTCAGCTCACAGAATTTCCATAGGTTGACGGATTTTCATCAGATCTTACATTAGGCTCCCTGTGTAGGTTGTTAGTGAACCGTCCCTAAGCGTCGCCAATGAAGTCTTGTTCATAGACGGCCTGTAGGATGCGGACCAGTCCGGCTTGCACCAGTTTGTCCTCCAGGGCGGGAATGCCAAGGGGGCGCTGTTTGGTACTCCCCGGCTTCGGGATGTAGACCCGCCGCACCGGCAGTGGCCGATAGGCCATCCGATGCAGGCGCTTGACCAAGTCTTGCAGGTTCTCCGTTAGATGTGCCGCGTAGTCGGCTTTGGTCACCCCATCGATGCCCGCGGCGGCGTCGCTCCTCAGCCGCTCGAAACACCCCAACAGGAGTTCTTCGTTCATCAAGTGAAACAGACTGGTGAACTGAAACTTGGGTTCCCTGCCGGCCTTCTCCGCGATGCGTTGCAGTTTCGTTTCCACGCTTTCTTCATTGCTGGGCATGAGCCGTGTTTCTCCGCAACGCCGTTACCTTTGTGGCCGCCTTCCCTCCAGCGGCATTACCCGCCTTCTTCGGTACTACGCAGCCATCCGACTCCCGGTGACGCTTTCGCCCGCCTTGCTTTGTTATCGCTTGTTGGGCGTTACCCGCGTCCTTGCAAGACCCCACCGGGTCTCCCAGGTTGCCGTCTATTCCCCATGTCCGACATGCCATGCTCTTCGACCCCGGAGAAGCCAGGGAGCACTTGCCAAGCGCCCTCCCCGGTGTTGACTTCCGCGCAGTTAACCGCGTCGTCCTTCTCGTAAAGCTGCTTTCGAGGCTCAATCACTTCAGCTTGCGCGAGGGGCCTGCCGACTCGATCCCCCTGTGCTTAACCTTTGG
>DYPP01000227.1 GCA_020719845.1 Treponema denticola
ACGCAACCATGCTTCTTGACGCCAAAATTCCCGCCGGGCCTCTGGCCGAGAAATGGGACAAACACCGTTTTGACCTCAAACTGGTCAACCCGGCCAACAAGAGAAAATTCGACATCATCGTGGTGGGCGCAGGGCTCGCCGGAGCCTCGGCATCGGCATCGCTGGCGGAGTTGGGCTACAATGTCAAGACCTTCTGCCTCCAGGACAGCCCCCGGCGCGGCCACTCCATCGCCGCCCAGGGCGGGATCAACGCCGCCAAGAATTATCAGAATGACGGCGACTCCATCTTCCGCCTCTTCTACGACACCATCAAGGGCGGCGACTTCCGGGCCCGGGAGGCCAATGTCTACCGCCTGGCCCAGGTGAGCAACAACATCATCGACCAGTGCGTGGCCCAGGGCGTGCCCTTTGCCCGGGAATACGGCGGGGGGCTGGCCAACCGCTCCTTCGGCGGGGCCCAGGTCTCACGCACCTTCTACGCCCGCGGCCAGACCGGCCAGCAGCTCCTGCTCGGGGCCTACGGGGCGCTGATGCGTCAGGTCAAGCTGGGGAAAGTCACCATGCTGCCGCGCCGGGAGATGCTGGATCTGGTGGTGGAAGACGGAATCGCCCGCGGCATTGTCACCCGCGATCTCATCAGCGGCAAAATCGAACGCCACGGGGCCCACGCCGTGGTCCTGGCCACCGGCGGCTACGGCAACGCCTATTTCCTCTCCACCAACGCCATGGCCTCCAATGTCACCGCCGCCTTCCGCGCCTACAAGCGGGGCGCGGCCATGGCCAACCCCTGCTTTGTCCAGATCCACCCCACCTGCATTCCGGTGCATGGCGATTATCAGTCCAAACTCACCCTGATGAGTGAGAGTCTGCGCAACGATGGCCGGGTCTGGGTGCCCCAGAAACCCGGCGACAAACGGGCCCCCGCCGATATTCCGGAGAGCGAGCGCGATTACTATCTGGAGAAGAAATACCCGAGTTTCGGCAATCTGGTGCCCCGCGATGTGGCCTCCCGCAACGCCAAGGAGCAGTGCGACGCCGGCAAGGGCGTGGGCGAAACGGGTCTGGCGGTGTACCTTGATTTCGCCGACGCCATCAAGCGCGACGGTCTGGCGACGGTGCAGAAGAAATACGGCAACCTCTTTCACATGTACGAAAAGATCACCGCCGAAAACCCCACGGGGCGCCCGATGATGATCTACCCCGCCGTCCATTACACCATGGGCGGTCTGTGGGTGGATTATAACCTGATGAGCACCGTCCCCGG
>DYPP01000228.1 GCA_020719845.1 Treponema denticola
GATATTAAGGTAGCTGTCCCGTAACTCCCTGAGTTACGGGACAGCCTCAATTGTCTTTGTACCAGGCTACGCTGCCTGCGTCGGAACTACCGGCGTACACCGCGCTGGTCGCAAGGCTTTGCGCCGTTGGCGCTCCGGTTCCAGGTTACGTTGGGGCCGGTGGTGGTGGCTGCCGCGCCGAAGCTGGGGGTTTTGGAGGGGGTGGCAGATGCGGGCGTGGTCGCTTTGACCTCACCGGTTACCAGCTTTATGACCTGGTGTCGGCAGGGTTGGACAGGTGCTTGAGCAGGGCCGCCGTAAAGGGGCTGTTGCGGCTGGCACTGATGCCGTCGGAGGCGGTCTGCCCGGCGGCGGTGGAATAGAAGAGCACAGTTTCCGGCGGTGCCTGGCTGACGACGGCCAGACCACGCGCGCCCGAGCTTCTGGCGGTGGCAGGCAGCGGGTTGTCGCGGCAGGCGTCCAGAATGACCAGGTTCACGCGGTTGCGCGCCTCGTCCAGCGAATCCAGGAGCTTCTGCGCCCGCACCGCCTCGTCTTCCAGGTCGGAATACGCACCTTACCGTGGCATCGACGGGCATCAGGTAATTCTACCCCTTCGACGACTGCACGCCGTGGCCGGCAAAATAGAAAACATCTTCGCTTTGCTGGTCGGAGGCCGGCTCCTCTCGGAAAGTGACGATGGCCTGGTTCATGGTGCGGCGGTCGGCATCGGTCTTCAGCGTCACCGCAAAGCCGAGTTTTTTGAGGGCCGCCGCCATGTCGGTGGCGTCGTTGACCGGGTTGCGCAGGTCCTGCGGGTTGGCGTACGCGCCGTTGCCAATGACCAGCGCCACACGCTTTTCGGCAAAAGCGGGAACAGCCGCCGTGGAAGCAAGAATGGCAATCATCACCACCGTACCGATACGTTTCATGACGACATCCGGCATTGTTTCAATGCAGTGAAGTGCGTATTCCTTACAGGAATTGCGTTTTAAGCGGAACAACTCTAAAACCTGAAGTTTTTAGAGTTAACTCAAGTATAGCACGGCGCTAAACGGATGGACAGAATGTGCTATACTATGCTCATGAGCCGCTTCTTCAACACGACCGGGCCGTGCAACCCGGACAGGCATTACATGCTGCCGCCGGAACAGCGTCTGGTTTACGGCCAGCTGAGCCGCTATATCGAGTCTGAACTGTACTGGGTGCTGCACGCGCCGCGCCAGACGGGCAAGACGACCTTCCTGCAAAGCTGGATGAAGCAGCTGAACGCCGGCG
>DYPP01000229.1 GCA_020719845.1 Treponema denticola
ATTATACACCATCGAATAGGACTTGAGTTCCCTTATTTTTGTACGGATTCAGGAAAACCAATAGGAGTTTTGAACATGACCTTGCACCGTTTCTTCCTTTTTGCTCTCTTATTTTTGTCTGCCTGTGGGACGCCCACCCCGCCTCATTCCGCGCCCGCGCCTGATTCTGT
The DNA here is from genome assembly GCA_020719845.1 of Treponema denticola. Lineage (GTDB taxonomy): Bacteria > Spirochaetota > Spirochaetia > Treponematales > Breznakiellaceae > DYPP01. The sequence goes on from DYPP01000229.1 coordinate 171, forward strand.
TTCCCCAACCTTTGCCGCCCCGACCAATGACCCGTCCCCCTTCCTCCACGTTCAGGGACGGGACATTCTGGATGCCAGCGGTCAGCCCGTCCTCCTGCGCGGATTCAATTTCCACACCTACTATTACAGTTACATCTGGGACCAAAACGCGCCGCTGACCTACGCCACACAGGCAGATATAGAATACGCCAAAAGCATGGGCGCAAATGTCATCCGCCTCGGCTTCCACTGGCGTTACTTCGACACCGCCCTCGGCTTCAACCTGCTGGACGATTATCTCGACTGGTGCGAACAGGCTGGCATCTACGTTATCCTCGACATGCACGTCGTTCCGCCCGAAGACGACATCCTCGAAGGGCGGATGTGGGACGACCCCGCCGCCCAGCAACAATTCCTCGACCTGTGGACAGACATCGCCTCCCGCTACGCCGAAAACGCCATCGTGGCTGGCTACGACCTGTACAACGAACCCGCCCCGTCCGACCCCGCGCAATGGTGGGATTTGGCGCGGCGCGCCGCCACCGCCATCCGCGCGGTGGATTCCAATCACATCCTCTTCGTGGAAAACCCTTTGAGTGAGGATGGCTCTTTCCAGTTGATCGCCGACCCAAACGTGGTGTACTCCTATCACGATTATGAGCCTTTCCTCGTCTCACACGCCGGGGCAGAGTGGGTTGCCGATTCCCCCATCCCAAGCGATTACTCTTACCCCGGGCAAACTCTCACCGGGATCGATTGGGCAGATTGGGCTGAAGATGCCGCCAGCCTGAACGCCCCCTCCGCCGAATGGCAGCCGTTCGATAGCGGCGTTCTCACCGTCCCCCCCGGCGTAGAGTTTGCCACCCTCAAACCCAGCGCCGACGGGAACGTGGGCGCGGTCTGGTTCGACGACCTGACACTCGATCACAATGGCGTTCCGCAAACGATATACAACCCCGGAATGGAAGAAGCATCCATCAATGACGCGGACCGTCCCGCCAACTGGTTCTTTTGGAGCGACAGCGGCTTCAGCGGCGAGTGGAGCGACGAACACGCCCATAGTGGAAATTACAGCCTGAAAATTACCAGCGATGGCGACGGCTT
>DYPP01000230.1 GCA_020719845.1 Treponema denticola
CTCGGGGGGCAGCGACCGGAGGGAGCGTGGGGGCTCGTTACGCTGCGCTGAGCCAGGCCGCCGTGTCGAAGGCGCTGCTCATCAACGGCATGTTCATGCCGAAGTTCGGGTTGATGCCGTTCTTGGGCACCACCTTCACCGCCGGCTTGACCGTGTTTGCTGCCTGGGCCATCTCCGTAGCCCGCTCCCATGACCCGTTTTCCTGGGAGCGGGCTACTGAAAAGAATAGAAACACCTGAACGGTATTCGTCGGTCACCCCAGTACTCGGCGGCATCGCGGAAGACCTCGAGCAACTGCTCGCGCGCCTCGCGGTCGAAGCGCGGGTTGTCGGGCAGCTGCTCGAGCACGACCACGAACCCGGGCTGCTGCCCGGCTTTGTGCACGAGATCGGTCATGCAGTCGTACAGCGCGTCCAGGTTCTTGCCGAAGTGCGCCGGGAAGGTGAAGGCCGCGGCGATGCCGTCGAGGACGTCCTGCTTGGTCTGCGCGGACGACAGGTTGGCATAGAGGAAGTGCTGCCCGGAGGACGCGGCCGCCTGCAGCAGGTCTTCGACGCGGTAGGCACGGATGGCCTGGACGAGGTTGGGTCGGATGGTCTGCAACTCCATGGTCGCGATCCTCCTGGCTGGGCGAGCGGTGGCGATGATCTGGTGTCCGGCGTTCATGGGGCGATGCGGCGAAAACTCGCGTAGTGGTCGGCGGTGTAAAAGCAGCTCTCGGGCTGGGTCGGGGGGACGCCACCACAGACGATGCGGCGCGCCCCGCGGTCGCGTGAACCGGGTGTGCGGACCGTGTATTCGCGGTAGTAACCCCTGGCCTTGGAGGGCAACTGGCGCTCGCGGTTCCCGAACACGGTGCCGTCCTTCGCGTGCGGGAAGGGCCCGCCGTTGAGAATCAGTCGGTGCGTCTGCTGGGCCTGCGGCGGCAAGGTCGACAAGGCCACCGCGGCCGACGCCTCGGCAGTGCGTGCCTGGGCCGTCGACAGCAGCGCCGCGCCGGCCACCAAGCTGGAGGCTGCCAGGACAGCAACCCCCCACTTGCACAACGCCTGCCGCAGCGCGCCGCCCGACAAGGCAAGACCGGTCCGGAACACGGGTTAACCCTGAAAAATCAAAGCGCAATGCTACCGTAACAGGCGCCAAAGCTCAAGCCGTTGCCTAAAAAAGGGGCAACAGAAGGTCTTTGATGGCGTGCGCTCACATCCTGAATTTGTCTTTCAGGACGCAGGTCATGACGTACGTCCGGCCTCG
>DYPP01000024.1 GCA_020719845.1 Treponema denticola
GTCCGGGTGCGCTTGCCGAGCCGCCCGTCTGCGAGTACACTTGTTCAATAAGGAGACCGCCGCCCTATGCAGTTTGTTTCTACCCGCAGTTCCGAGCCCGCAGTGTCTTTCCGGGACGCGGTGCTGCGCTGTCTGCCCGGAGACGGGGGGCTCTACGTCCCGGCATCGATGGTGGACCTGCGCCAATTCTTCATGTACATGGACGCGGAAACCACCTATCCCGAACTGGTCGCCACCATCGTGCCGCCCCTGCTGCAGGAAGAGCTGAATCCCTTTTCCGCCGCCCGCATCGCCGGGAGCGCCTTCAATTTTGAACCCCAGCTGAAGCGCCTGGAAGACAACCTGTCCATCCTGGAGCTGCACAACGGCCCGACGGGGGTTTTCAAGGATTTCGGCATCGCCTTTCTGGCGGCGGTGATGGAAGAACTGCTGAAGAAGGACGGCCGGGCCATGACCCTGACCGCCACCACCGGCGACACCGGCGCCAGCGTGGCCCACGCCTTCGCCGGCCGCGCCGGGATCAAGGCGGTCATCCTGTACCCCGCGGGCCCGGTCAGGGGGCTGGATCCGCAGACCTTCATGTCTTCCGGCGGGAACATTCTGCCGATCCGGATCCGGGGCAACTTTGACGACTGCCAGCGCCTGATCCGGGAAGCCTACGGAGACCCGGCCTTCGTCGAGCGCTACGGGCTGACCAGCGCCAACGCCATCAACGTGGGTCGGCTGCTGCCCCAGGCCTTCTACTACTTGTACGCCTTTACCAAAATAAAGAAGGAACTGAACGGCGATCTGTTCTTCAGCGTGCCTTCGGGCAATTTCGGCAACCTGCTGGCGGGTTTGTACGCCTGGAAGTTCGGCATGCCCGTCAACGGGTTCATCGCCGCCATGAACGCCAATGATTCCTTCGGGGATTTTCTGCGGGGCAAGGCCTTTGTGCCCCATCAGCCGCTGGAGACGATGTCCCCGTCCATGGACGTCGCCAATCCGGCCAACTTTGAGCGGCTGGCCGCTTTTTACCGGGAAGCCCCGGCGGTGATGCGCAACATGGTCTACCCGGAACGGGTAGACGACGCAGCCACGGCGGCGGCCATCCAGCGGGCGTGGAAACGATACGGGCTGCAATTGGATCCCCACGCCGCAGTGGGATTCGCCGCAGCCCAGCGCATGCTGACCGGGGATATTGAAGACGGCCACGTGGTGGTGCTTTCCACGGGCCATCCGGCCAAACACGCGGCGCTGCTGCGTACCCTGACCGGCCAATACCCGGAGACGTCGGAGACGCTGGTGGCGCTGCAGCGGGAAGTGGAACCCGCGGCCACCATCGACGCCCGGCTGGCCGACTTGCAGGCGCTGATCGCCGGCGCCTGACCGGGGCAAGTTCCGGGGGCGTTCAAAATCCGCCGGTGGTCGGCGCTTCAGCGTTTCAGCTTCTTGCCGTCCGCCGAGCGGTAGGGGTTCTTCAGGTGGCGCAGGTACGATTGATAGGCTGCGGCGCTTTCGTAATAGCCCCCGGGTCCCTTGAACGAAGAAAACTCGTCGCAGCGGTACAGCTCCAGCAGCGTGGGGAAAAGGGGCGATTCCAGCGTCGCCTGGGTGCGGGTCAGGGGTAGCCGGGGCAGGGCGGCGGGCAACATGTGGTTGCGCACCAGATAGCGGACGTCGGCGATCAAGGGCGGGTCGAAGTCCAGGCGCTCCAGGAATTTGCCCGCCGCCCGCTCTCCCAGCTCGGCGTGCTGGTCGAAGCGGCGGGTCCCGGACGCCGCCGCCAGCGGTTTGCCGACGTCGTGGAGCAGGAGCCCCAGGGACAGGCGTAGATCGGCGCTCTTGCGGTACTGGAAGGTTTCCAGCGTATGCACCCAGACGTTCCCTTCGGGATGAAACTCCTTGGCGTGGTCGACCCGCGCCATGGCCGCCAATTGAGGCTGTCCCGTAACTCAGGGAGTTACGGGACAGCTACCTTAATATCGTATTTTCGCAGGATTTTGGCGGTTTTACCTGGTTCTAGCAACACAAACCGTTTAAATCCGCCAAAATCCGAGAAAATACTGAGGCTGTCTGATAACTAACCGAGTTATCAGACAGCCTCAATTCGGGCCATACTTCGTCGATGAAGCCGGTTTCCAGCAAGAGGTTGAGGCCCCGGTCGGGCCGCCGGGAAGCGAGCATCCGGGTCAGCGCCCAGCGCTGGATTTCCGGACGCGGCGCCGGGCCGTCGGGCAGCCGGTCCAGGACGTCGGCGATGCCGGACATGCAGGCTGTGTCTTCGGATGCGCGGGACGTGACTGAGGCGGCCTGGCTTGCGTCGGCTCGGGGTTGTTCGGCCAGGTCGTAGCGGGCCAGCACCACTGCGGCGTCCAGCGCCGCGGTGTAGAAGTCGGCATCCGCCGGAAGCTCCCGCCGCCAGGGCGCGGCCGCGCCTGCTCCTTCGGGCAGTACGCCGTCCCGCAACAGCCGGAGTTGAGGATACACCCCCCGGGGGTCGCGGAACCGCTGGGCTTGGTCGTCCCAGGCAAGGCTGAGCAGGTTCCAGGAAGACGGCCCCGTCGGATGGTTTTCCCGACAGAACAGGTAGGCGGTCCCTTCCGGCCGGTCCAAAGCGGCGTCGGCGATTTCCGCGCCGGGATAGCGGATGCCGTCGAAAATGTGGGCCAGGGTGCCCAGGTCGGCGGAGGTGCGGATAAAGGACGAAGACAGCCCGGGCAAACGGAAATAACGGTCCAGGGCGCTGAAATGAATCAGTTCCGCCGTGTGGCCCGCGGCCCGCAGGCTGTTGAGGATGGCGCGCATGCTGCGTTTACGGCCGGGGGCTCCCTTTTTTGACGGTGGCCTGGACGGGCTTAGCGGCTTTGGCGGGCTTGAGCCGCGTCTTGGCCGTCGCGTCCCCGTCCAGGGCCGCCAGCAGGGCGGCCACCTGGTATCCCGAACCGGCTTCCGCGCGCTCCAGTTCCCGGTATGTCCGGGCGATGCCGTCTATCCGCCGTATCCACTGGGCGGCGTTGATCTTGGAAGGGTGGGGCGTAGCCGTCGACTCGCCGGGCGCGTTTTTTTTCTTTTTGGCGTCCCCGGCGGGCTCCAAGGCCGCATCGCCTTCCATGACCAGGCAGAGGGAAGCGTAGAAGAGGGCTTCATCGAAGCGTTCCTTGTTGTACCAGGTCACGCCCTCGAACGTATTGACCCCCAGATAGAGGCGGGAGTCGTCGGCCGAAAAGGCTTCGGCCGCGCAGGCCTGGGCCAGGGACCCGGTTTGGTAGGGAGCCGGGTCCGCCGGCGCGGTGCGGGACAGGATGAGCTTGATGAGTTCCACGATGCGGTAGCTTTCGTCGCCGGGGAACCCCGCGGCCTGGTAACTTTCCCGCAGTTTCCGGTCCAGGCACCAGTGGTCGTTCAGGCGGCGGCCGTCTTCGCCGGACGCGCCCTGACCGACCAGGGACCGGGAGAGGGACAGGACCGCGTAGCCTGCGGCGTAGGCCGCCGCCCGGCTGTCCGCAGCGAACCGTTCGGCCACCAGCGCCAGGTAGGCTTTGCCCTCCGCCTGCAGCGCTGTCGGCGCCTTGGCGGAGTATTCGGCCAGATGGATGAGCCGCTGGATGGACTGGGCAAAGGCGCCCCACAGGGCTTCGGCTTCCAGGGCGGGCAGCTCCCGGTCGCGGTGGAAGGATTCGTACTTGCCCGACGCGCCGTCCAGGTACTCGACGGCGATGCGGATGAAGCGCAGCGTCGCTTCGTGCAGCGTTTCGATGAAGGGCGCGGCCTTGGGCGCTCCCGGACCGCCCTTCTTGCCTGAGGCGGCGGTTTCGGGCACGAAGAAGCCCCGGATCGCGTTGAAGTAGGAAGGCTTGGCCACTTCCAGGAAGGCCGCGTAGAGATCCCGCAGGAACAGGTCCTGGAAGGCGGCGTGGAGGTCGGCGACGCCCCGACCCGACAGCTCGTCGCAGAGCCGGCGCCAGCGGCCGTGGTCCGTATCTTCCACTTCGTGGATGTCCAGGAAGATCTGGGACTGGTAGCCGTCCAGGGCGATGAAGAGCCCCTCTTCGGCGATGTCCCGGCTGGGCCGGATGAACCAGAGGTCCGAGCGCTGTTCCCGGAAGACGGTAAAGCGCGCCCCGCCGCCGTTGAGGCCCAGGGCCTCCGAAACGGAACGGTGCTGGGCTTTGCCGCCGCCGGAAGCGCCCTTGGCGGCCACCACCGCGGACCGGCGGATCCAGCCGGTAGCCCGGTGATAGGAATTGTTGAACAGCACCAGCGCCCGCTCGTCGTTGAAGCGGTTGGAATAGGCAAAGACGTTCTCGTTGACCGCACCGTCGGAAGTGAAGAGGTCGTACAGGGCAAAGTCGGCGCTGCCCGCAAAGAGGCGCCGCTTCTTGAGCAGGGGAAAGATTTCCCGTTCGTGGCGCTGTACCAGGCCGGAGTCGGCGACTTCGTCCCGGTAGGAGCGGCGGTACTCCATGCCGTACTTTTCCTCAAACCCCTCGATCTGTCCGTGGCCGAACATGGGCAGCCCCGGCATGGTGGCCATCAGCGTGCAGATGCCGAAATACTTGTCCCCCCTGCCGAACTGGGCCACCGCGGTGTCTTCGTCCGGATTGTTCATGAAGTTGACGAAGCGCTGCAGGATTTGGGGATCGAATTCCAGCGTGTTCTTGATCGTGGACCGGTATTTGGCGTTTTCTTCGCTCTTGAGCATGTTCATGAAGGCCGAATTGTAGACCCGGTGCATGCCCAGGGTGCGCACGAAGTAGCCTTCCATCATCCAGAAGGCTTCCGCCAGCAGCAGCGTATCCGGCGCCTCGACGGCGCAGCGGTCCACCACTTCCCGCCAGAATTCGTCGGGGATGCGCTGGTCGAAGTCCGCCCGGGAAAGCCCGTGCTCCGCCCGGCTGGCGATGTCGCCGCCGTGGCCGGGTTCGGGATACCAGAGGCGGGCGATGTGCTTTTTGGCCAGCGTCATGGCCGCGTCGAAGCGGACGATGGGGAACTGGCGGCAGACGCCGACGATGGTGGCGATGACCGCTTCCCGGGCTTCGGGGTTGAGGAAGTCGATCTGGGCGGTATCGTTCCAGGGCATGGAGGTGCCGTCGTTGCCGTGGTAGATGTAGCGGGCGTGGCCGCTGTGGAAATCCACCCGTTTGAAGACCACCGCCGCGTCGCTGCGGTCGTAGTAGTGGTCTTCGATGTAGATGCCCACGCCGTCCCGGTTGGACAGGTTTTCGCCGTTGAAGGTGTAGCCCGGGAAGGGCGGCTGGTCCAGCTGCAGAAAGCGGTCCGGGTTTTCCATCACCCAGCGGGAATCGATGCCCGTATGGTTGGGCACCATGTCGGAGCCCAGCTTGATGCCCCGCCAGGCGCAGCGGCCGCGCAGGTTGTCCAGGGCACCCCAGGAACCCAGTTCATGGGCGATGTCGTAGTCGTGCAGGCTGTAGGCGCTGGCTGCGGCTTCCGGGTTGCCGCAGCGGCGTTTGATTTCCCGGCTGGCGCCGCTGCGCTCCCAGAGTCCGATCAGCCAGAGGCCGGTAAAGCCCCGGCGGGCCAGTTCGTCCAGTTCCTCGTCCGGGATCTGGTCCAGCCGTTCGATGGGCCGGCCGTATTTTTGGGTCAGCTGGTACATCCAGACCAGGGTGCTCTTGGCCATCAGCACGGTGCGGGGCATCCAGTCCTGGTCGGGGCTGAAGCGTTCGTACTCGTGCTCCAGTTCGCTGTACACGTAAGCCCGGGTGGGGCCGGGACCGAAGAAAACGGGTTTTTCTTCTTCCTTGATGACGTCCAGGGTGGTCAGCAGGCGGATCAGGTATTTGCCGACGATCAGGCCCCATTTGCGGCGGATATAGTCCAGCTGGCCGGTCAGGGAATAGGGCTCCGCCAGCGCCGGCGCCCGGAGCAGGTCCCAGAGGCTCTCGTCGTCCGGCCCGAAATGGGGCTGTTCGGCGAAGAAAGCGGTCAGCTCATCGATGGCTTCGGTATAGACCGACGTCGCCGTCAGGTCGGCGTCGTCGAACAGAAAGCGGTAGGGTTCAAAGGCGGGGTTCCGGTTGGCGATGGCCAGCATCAGCAGTTCTTCCAGCGCCAGGCTGCGGTTGGATTCGCCGCCGTCCGTCCCCGCCAGGTAGGCCTGGACCGAGAGTTGGCCCTGGTGGACCGACAGGGGCGGGAAGCGTTCGGTGAATTTCTTAAGCAGGGCGTCAACTTTGGGTTTGCCCAGCCGGGCTTCCAGGCGGTCCAGGGCGGCCTCGAAGGAACCCGGCGCGGCTTGCTGGCGGTACAAGGCCGCCACGTAGTGCAGGATTTCATCGATCAGGCCCATGGCGTTGAGATGACCCGCTTTGACGAAGCGTTCCGGATGCACCACGGCGTTCACTTTGGCGTTCAGCTTCTGCGTAAATTCGCGCACCCCGTGGAAGTCGGCGAATACGACGTTGCCCCGCAGTTCAAAAAGCGATTCATGAAAGCCGTATTCTTCCCGAACCGAGCGGGCGACGTGGAATTCCATGCGCGCCGTCCGTCGATCCGCCGCTGGTCCCGCCGCCGGGCCGGTGCGGTCGAACGCGGCAAGGGTAAGGGGTAGATAATTCATTGCTTGTTCCTTTTTGGCGACCGCACCGCGCACAGCGCGGCGGCGGCCTGCGTGAATTCGGCATCGGCGGCGATTTGGGCGATGCTGGCGGGCAGCCGGTAGGTCCAGTTGAAATCGTTGACGCTGCCGGGCACGTTGACCCGTTCCGCCGCGCTGTCCGGCGCGTACCAGCGGGAAGAGAGGTGCAGCAGGTCCTGGATCTGGAAGACGCAGAGCCGGGACCGCGCCCGGGCGATACCGCCCAGCAGCCGCCGGGCGGTGTCGGGCGAATAGGCGTCGCCCAGGGACGGGTCGCCGATAAAGGCGCGCACCCCGTCGCGGTCCGCTTCCCGTTCCCACCACTCCCGCACGGTGGAGCTGTCGTGCACCGCCGGCGTGCAGACGCTCAGCTCGGGATAGGCGTCGAGGTCCGTATACGGTTCGCCGGGCTCGCCCCAGCGCCGGGCCCAGCGTACCACCCGCAGGCCGAGCACGCCCAGTTCGCCCAGCACCCGGGGTACGCAGTCCGGGACGGCGCCCAGGTCTTCGGCGCAGGCCAGCATCGGGCTGGACGAGATCAGCACCGAAAGCAGCCGGCGGCCCTGGGTTTCCCAGGAAGCTTCCGAATCCCGGCGTTTTTGGGAGATCAGGGCTTCCAGATTTCGGCGTTCGCCCTCCGACAGGGTCGGGAAGGCCCGGGTGTCCCAGTAGGACCAGGCCGGGGCGTAGGTATCGGCCGCGTATTCCAGCAGCACCCGGTTGCGCCAGGCCCGCTGCAGGTATTCCGCGGCGGCGGGGTGCAGGGTCAGGGCGGCGACATCCCGTTCGCCGCGGACGGCGGCCTTGAAAAGCCACAGTTCCTCGCTGCCGATGCGCTGCAGCGCCGCGGCAAAGGTCTTTTGGGCTTCGATTTCCACCGCGGCATCGTCCAGTCCGGCGGCTCGCAGGGCGTCGTAGATTTCGCCCGAGGGAAGGTGCGGCTGGGACAGCCAGCGCAACCTGCCGGAATCGAAGCCCAGGGCGGCTAGTTCCTTTTTTTCCAGCGGCAGGGAGGGGATGAAGCGGCCCAGGACGGCGGAATAATCATCCCGGGAAGCAGCCCAGATGCGGAAAAAGCCCAGCACGTGGTCGATGCGGTAGGCGCTGTAGTAGCGGTCCGCCAGCTCAAGCCGCCGCCGCCACCAGGAAAAGTCATCCCGCCCCAGCGCGTCCCAGTCGTAGATGGGGAACTGCCAGTTTTGGCCCAGGGGGCTGAACATGTCCGGCGGCGCGCCGGCGGCCAGGTCGCGGCGGAAAAACTCCGGGTGGGCCCAGACGTCGCAAGAATCTTCGTTCATCAAGATGGGCAGGTCGCCCTTGAGCACCAGGGCCTGTCCGGCCACGTAGGCGGCGGCCCGGGTAAACTGTTCGTCCAGGGCCTGCTGCACCCAAGCCCAGAAAAGGTGTTCGGACTTGAGTTTTTCGTCCTGCCAGAGCTTGCGGATATCCGCGGCCGTCGGGCTGCGGTGGGCCTTCCATTCCTTCCAGTGCTTGCCCTTGTTGGCTTCTTTGAGCCGTTGGTAGACGGCGTATTCGATCACCCAGGGATTCGCTTTGATCCAGGCGTCCATCAGACCGCCCGGGGCGCAGGACGCGACGATTGCCGGCGCGTTTTCGGTAAATATTTCGCGCAGCAGCTTTATTTTTTCCGCCAGCAGTTCAGCGTAGGCAAAGCGCGGGGCACCGTCGAACCGCGCTCTCAACCCGGCCAGCTTGGACGCCTTGCCGGCGGCTTCCGGCAGGTCCCCGATCCTCAGGTACAGGGGATGCAGGGCAAAAGCGCTCAGCGCGCTGTAGGGGGAACTCTGGAAGCCCGAATCGTTGACCGGCAACAGCTGGATCAGGTCCAGGCCGACGCTTTTGCATAAGTCCGCGAGGGGGATGAGGTCCAGAAATTCACCCACGCCGATGCTTTCGGTTCCCCGGAGCGCCCCGACCGGAACCACCACGCCGGTAGCCCGGTTTTCCCTATTTGAATAACGCATGGTACCCCTCATTATATACCCGACCGCGGATCTTGGAAGCGAAGGCGGGATATTTTTCAGTATAAAGCAGTTAAACCGGTTTTGTAAACAAAAGGCGCCGGATTCGGTGCCTTTTAACGAGCTCGGCCTGGCGCCCTCAGAAATACACGGCGATCCGGGGCAGGACCGAAAAGCCGCTCCGGTCCACGTCCCCGGCGGCGGTGGCCCCGGACAGCTGCAGCTCCAGTTCGGTCAAAATCCGATCCAGGTCTTTCTTCAGGGCACCAGCGTAAAGCCGCCGCTTGTATAGTCGTACCTTCGCGCCCGCTCCATCAGGCTGTAGACGGCGGCGGGGGCGTTCTTGGCCAATGAAGTCCGGAAGGGCTCGGGGTTGAGCGAATTGTGGGGGAACAGGTCCCAGTGGGCGGGTACGACGAAGCGGGCGCCCACCGCGCCGGCCAGCTTGGACGCGTCCCAGTGGGAAAGGTTGCCGTAGCCGGTATTGATGCACACCGCCATGACGGCGGGTTTGGCGACGCCCGCGCCGGCCAGTTCGGGCAGCTGTTCGCACCAGGCGCTGTCCCCGGTATTCCAGAAGCTGCCGCCGCCGGGAAAGCGGATCAAAAACCCCAGGTGGTTGAGGTCGGTGCCGTCCGTGGGCAGGGCAAAGGTGACCCGGATGGTCACGCCGCTTTCGCCCTGGCCGGCGCGGAGGCGCTGTATCGCCGCAAAGATGCCCGGCGGCCGGCCGTAGGCAAGTTCCTCGCCGGCGTGGACGACGCGCAGCCGTTCCGGCGCAAAGCCCGCCTCCGCGGCGATCCGCAGGGCGTCTACCGAACCGGCGATCCGGATGCGCGGATTCCGGGCCAGGGCGCCCAGGGTTTGCGGGTCGGCGTGGTCGCAGTGGGAGTGGGTCAGCAGGACCAGGTCCGCGTCCAGCTCCGCCGCCTGAAGGGGCGGCGGAAACAGCCGGCTTTTGGGCGTCGGTCGGGTTGATTTGCCCCGGGTGGCGCACCAGTCGCTCAGGTAGGGGTCCACGGCGACGGTGAAACCGTCGCTGCCCTTGAGCACAAAGGAATTCTGCCCCAAAAACCAGATCGAAAAGCCGCCGGTCGGCGTCCGGGCGGCAGCGATGTCCCGCGCCAAGTTTCCTGCCATGGTTCTAGTCTACGCTACCCGGCGCGTCGCGTCAAAGCCCCCGAGGGGCAGGCGGGATACTTGTACGCTTTGGCCAAGGGTAGTACTTTAGGAACCATGGAAATTCCCGTCGAACGACCGGATCTGGGCTTGCCGCCGGGCAGCGCCGTCTACGTGGGCAGCCGCAAGCCGACGGAAATGGTCTTGTCCATCATCGGCTACGACCCGATCGGCACCTGGACCAAGGCGGCGCTGACGGTGGACGAACTGCTGACCTACCGCAATACCGGCGGCATCAACTGGATCAACGTCAACGGGCTCAAGGACCAGGAGGCCATCAGCCGGCTGGCGGAAGCCTACCATATCCACCCGCTGACGGTGGAGGACATCCTCAACACCGAACACCGGCCCAAAATAGAGGAATTCGACGAATACCTCTTCATCACCCTCAAGGCGATCAGCTGGAAGCCGGAGATCGGCTCGGTGTATGAACAGATCAGCATCGTCTTTACTCCCGATACGGTGATCACCTTTCAGGAAGAAGTGGGCGATTCCTTCGACGCCATCCGACGGCGGATCGAAGTCAACGCCGGCCGGATCCGCAAGATGGGCAGCGACTACCTGGCTTACGCGCTGGTGGACTCCATCGTGGACGCCTATTTCCTGGTTCTGGACGAGCTGGGCACCCAGCTGGAGGAATTCGAAGTCCGGGCCACGGAAGAAACCGGCCGGAGCTTCATGCGCGACCTGCAGCTGATCAAGCAGGAAGTCCACCGCATCCGCCGGGTGGTCTGGCCCCTGCGGGAAAGCATCGCCGCCCTGCTGCGCCTGGAATCGGACCTGATTTCCGACGACCTGCTGCCCTTCCTCAAGGACCTGCACGACAACGTCGTCCAGGCGGCGGAAACGGTGGAAAGCTACCGGGAACTGGTGGCGGGCATCCTGGAGGTCAATCTTTCTTCCATCAGCAACCGCATGAACGAAGTCATGAAGGTGCTGACCATCATTTCCACCATCTTTATCCCCCTGACCTTCATCGTCGGCGTGTACGGTATGAACTTCCGCTACATGCCCGAACTGGACCAGGTCTGGGGCTACCCGCTGGCCTGGGGCGTGATGGCGGCCATCGCCCTGGGCATGGTCGTGTTCTTCAAAAGAAGGAAGTGGCTGTGAGCCGCCCGGCGGCATGCCGGAAGGAACGCCCGTGCGGATGCTGACCTGTTCCGAAGCGGACCTGCGTCTGGCCGCCGCCGCCCTGGGCGCGGGGGAGCTGGTGGCCTTTCCCACCGAAACCGTGTACGGCCTGGGGGCGGACGCCTTCAACCCCGTCGCCCTGGCCCGGATCTTTGAAGCCAAGCGGCGTCCCCATTTTGACCCGCTGATCGTGCACATCGCCGACCTGGCGGATCTGCCGGTGCTGGCGGACGTCGGCGCCCTGGAGGCCGCGGCGGCGGCCAGGGTGCGGCTTTTGGCGGAACGGCTCTGGCCGGGGCCGCTGACCCTGATTCTGCCCAAAAAGCCGGCGGTGCCCGACCTGGCCACCAGCGGCCTGCCCACCGTGGCGGTGCGCTTTCCCGCCCATCCGGTGGCCCGGCGGCTGATCGAACTGGCGGGCCGGCCGATCGCCGCGCCCAGCGCCAATCCCTTCGGCTACCTGAGCCCCACCCGGGCGGAGCACGTCCGGGACCAGCTGGGCGAGCGGGTGGACTATATCCTGGACGGGGGACCCTGCGCGGTGGGGGTGGAATCGACGGTGCTGGACCTCTGCCGGACGCCGCCGGCCATCCTGCGGCCCGGCGGCACGGAACGCGAGCGCCTTGAAGCGCTGATCGGACCGGTGGCGGTGGTGGACGGCAGCGCCGTCCTGCCCACGGCGCCGGGCCAGCTGGCCGGCCACTACGCCCCCGGGGCACCGCTGGCCCTCTACGCCCGGGGTGCCCTGGCGGGACGGAAATTCCCGCCGGAAGACGCGGTGGTCTTCTTCGACGCCGCCGCCCGGGACGCCTGGCTGGGCGCCGCCGGCACCGGTCCGCTGCCGCTGACGGCGGTCCTGTCGGAGAGCGGGTCCTGCCTGGAAGCTGCGGCGGCGCTCTTTGAGCTGCTGCACCGCCTGGACGCCCGGGGCGTGGCGGCCATCCACGTGGAACGTGGCCCCGAGGCGGGCCTCTGCGTGGCCGTCCACGACCGCCTGGTCCGGGCCGCCGCCGGGAAAGACCTCCGGGGTCTTTAAAAAACTTCAGTTTTTTAAAGTCAACCATTAAAAACCGCAAATCCTGAAAGGATTTGCCAAGGCAAATCTAAAAACCAACCGAGTTTTTAGATATGCCCTCAATCCGCGGTAACGTACTCCCCGAACTCGTCGTCTACGGAGATCAGCAGATCCCCCAATTCGTGGTCGCCCAGGTCGGCCACCGCGCCCAGGGTGCGCGGCCGGCCGGTGTCCAGGTCCAGGTCGCCCCGGCGCCAGGTGGCTTCGTAGAAGAGCAGCTTCTTGTCCGCCGGCACGGCCATATCGATCAGCCGCTGGGCGCCGGCGCGGACCAGGGCGGCCTTGCGCCGGCCGTCGTCGGCGTCGCCGATTTCCCACACCCCCAACTGAATCGGGTTGTCCGGATTCTGCACGTCCCCGAAAAATTCGCCCCGCAGCAGCCGGTCCCGGGTGGCGCCCAGGTAGGGCACAAAGTCGGCGTGCTCCGCCAGCTTGCGGTCCGTGGCGCCGAAGCGCCCGGTGGCGGGGTTGAGCGTAAAGATGACCGTTCTTTCCGTCGCCTGGCCGTAGGACTTGAAGCGGATCCCCGCCCAGGCGCCGTCGGGGTCGACGCTTTCCATGGCCGCGTCCCCCCGCTTGACCAGCCGGGCCGCGTCGGCCAGCCATAGGCGCAGTTCCGGCGTGTCGGTCTTGAAGGATTCCAGCTCTTCCTTGAAGGCGGTGGAGGTGGTGCCGCCGTAGCGGAAGCTGAGAAAAAGCCGGTACAGTTCCCGGACGTTGTTCTTGCGGGCAAACTGCAGGATCAGGTCCCAGACCAGAATCTCCAGCTTGCGGCAGCGCCAGATGAAGGCCGACAGCTCGGCGTGGTCCGCGGCGGCGTCGGAGGCGCCGACGGCGGGCACGTCGGAGGCGCCGACGGCCTTGAATTCCGCCAGTCGGGTTTCCAGGGAAGCCAGTTCGCTTTCGTCCCGCAGCTCCGCCTTGGGCAGGCGGATGGTCCAGCGCGTGCCGCCGCCGTTTTCGCTGCGCACGGAAATGTTTTCCGCGCCGAAGGCGGCGTAGATCTGGCGCGTGCCCTGGCCTTCGCCGGAATCGGCCTTGGTGGTGACGCCCACAAAGCGGGGTTTGCCGTCCAGGCCCGGCGCCAGGCGCTCGCTGTCGATGCCGATGCCGTTGTCCTCCACGGACAGCACGATCCAGCCCGCGGCTGCTTCCAGGGAGATGGAAAGGACCCCCGGTTTTTCCGCGGACCGGATGGCGTCCAGGGCGTTGGACACCAGGTTGACGATGGCCCGGCCGGCCTCCAGGTAGTGGGCCCGGGCTTCGCCCACGTGGGGCGCGAATTTGAGCCTGAGCTCGCAGGGCACCGGCGAATGCTCGATCATGGGGATGATGCGGTCGATGACCAGGTCCTTGAGGTTGACCGTGCGGAAGCGCTGGATGGAATCCCGGAACAGGTTGAGGGTGTTGATCAGCGCCGTGGTCTCCCGGTTGATGTCCTCGATGATCCGGTCGCAGTTCTCCGCCGTCAGCGCGCCGGCCATGTCGGCGATCAGGCGGATGGCCTTTTTGGCGTCATGCCGGATCTTGCCCAGCTCTTCGGCGGATCCGGACTCCACCCCCGCCTTGGCGATGGCCTCCTTGACCGTCCGGGTTTCGCCTTCCAGGCGGATGAAGTTGAGCGCCCGCCAGGCCAGGCGTTCGCGTTCGACAAAGCCCCGGCGCTTGTAGAAGGACAGCGATTCGGTCTGGCGTTCCCAGATGTAGAGGTCCATGGCCGAAAAAGCCGGCGCTTCTTCCGCCAGGTGGTTCAAAAAGGCCGAACCGATGCCCTTGCCCCGGCCGAAGGGACTGGTGACCTGCCGGTAGATGTGCAGCCGTTTCTTGGCCGGGTCGATCCAGGTTTCGATATAGCCCAGGATTTCCCGCTCCTCTTCCCAGACGTAGGAATGGTCGTAATCCTTTTCCAGGGATTCGTCGGCCACGAAGGGGGAAGGAATGATGAAGCTGTCGATGTTCAGGCTGGGATTGCGGCGGATGCGGTCTTCCAACTCCGTGGTCAGCGCCTTGATGTAGGGGGAACTCATCCGGGTATCTCGAAGACGCCTTCCAGGATGTGCCTTGGCCGGTAGGCGAAGCGCCGCACGTCGGCCTCGGCGGACACGCCGGACAGGACCAGCACGGTTTCGATCTCCGCTTCCACGCCGGCCATGATGTCCGTATCCATCCGGTCGCCGATGATGACGGTTTCTTCGCGCTGGGCGTTCAGGCGGCGCAGGGCGTGGCGCATCATCAACGGGTTGGGTTTACCCACAAAATAGGCCTTGTTGCCCGTGGCCAGCTCGATGGGCGCGACCAGGGCGCCGCAGGCCGGCACGATGCCGTGTTCCGCCGGGCCGTTCAGGTCCGGGTTGGTGCCGATCAGCCGCGCGCCGGCGATGACCATGCCCACCGCCCGGTCCAGGGCTTCCAGGCTGTAGCCCCGGCCTTCGCCGACCACCACGTAGTCGGGGTTGACGTTGTTCATGGTAAAACCCGCGTCGTAGAGGGCGGAGATCAGGCCGGGTTCGCCGATTACGTAGACCGATCCGCCGGGATTCTGGGCGGCCAGAAAACCGGCGGTGGCTAGGGCGCTGGTGTAAAAATGCTCCGGCTCCACGGCGATGCCCAGCCGGGCCAGCTTCTGGGACAGCTCGATGGGGGAACGCTCGCTGGAATTGGTCAGGAACAGGTAGGATTTTTCCTTTTCCCGCAGCCATTCCACCAGTTCCGCCGCGCCCTTCAGCAGCCGGTTGCCGTGGTAGATTACCCCGTCCATGTCGATGATGAAGGCCTTCTTGGAACGGATCAAGGTCAAATCGTTGTTCATGCCTTCATTAGGACACGGAGCGCCGGGGTACGTCAACGCCGGTGCGGCAAAGCCGGAGCCTACCCCTTCTTCAAAGCCTCCACGTAGTCGGCAAAGTCCACCTCGTTGGCTTTGAGGCCCCGGGAATAGACAAAGTCGGTGGCCATCTTGGCGGCGATGATGGCTTTGATGTACGACGCCGGGACGCGTTGCAGCAGGACCGGCAGGCCGAGCAGGTCCAGCAGGACCTGGGGCGTATAGTCGGTCAGGATCCGGTCCCGGATGGACGGTTCGTCCGCCAGGGCGGATTCGCGCACCGCGTCGGCGATCTGGTTGATCTTGCCCGAGACGACGTTGGACAGGGTACAGAGCGGCAGCTTGGTGGTGGCCCGTTCCTGCCAGAGCAGTTCGAATTCCGACCGGGCGTTGCCCCGGATCTTGACGATGATGTCGTCGATATAGGCTTTGCGGAAGGCCGGCAGGCTGCCGTCTTCGGCGGCCCGCAGGTGGGCGTCGTACTCGGCGTCGTTCAGAGCCAGGGAAGCGAAGACTTCGAAGGAAGAAGAGGTGACGCCGCCCTTGTTGGTGCTGGCGTCCTTGAGCACCACCACGCCCCGTTCTTCCAGGCGCAGCCGCGCTTCTTCGGTGATGAAGAGGTTGGCGCCTTCGACGATGTAGGGGAACTTGGCCCGGCCCTGTTCGTCGAAGAGCTGCTTCCAGTTGCCGATGTTCACCGCTCCGGGGCGTCCGCCGCAGGGCACAAAGAGGTCCGCCCGGGCGTAGGGGCCCAGGTGGAAGGCGTTGCGGAATTCTTCGCCGTTGGCCACCTTCGCGCCATCCGGCAGGGTCAGGTCCCGGTCGTTGACGGAGACGAAGAAGCCGCCCTTGGACAGCAGCGTGCGGTCGAACTCCAGCACCATGGCCCGTTTTTTGGCCAGCCGGGCCAGTTCCTTGCGGTCCAGGCCGCGGGGATCGTAGATGACCCCCGAACCGTCCACGATGGCCGTGGTCTTGTCCTTGGAAACCAGGATTTCGTTGCTGCCCAGGTCGCCGTCGGGTCCGCCGGTCTGCAGCTTGCGCACGTCTTTTTCCGAGATGCCCTGTTTTTCCAGCAGACCCAGCACGTATTCGTGGATGCCGATGGTGGTCATGCCGTACAGGTCGTGGGGAATGCCGCCCAGCTCCGGCGCCTTGCCGGTGCTGAAGGCCTTCCAGAAGGGGTAGCCCCGCAGCCGGGCGTGCAGGGCGGCCCAGTCCATCAGCGGGGCGCTGCCCTCGTCGGGGCCCAGGAACAGGATTTCCCGGGCCCGGGCCTGGCCCTGGCCGTCGAC
This sequence comes from Treponema denticola, assembly GCA_020719845.1. Classification (GTDB taxonomy): domain Bacteria; phylum Spirochaetota; class Spirochaetia; order Treponematales; family Breznakiellaceae; genus DYPP01. Next base: position 16,076 of record DYPP01000024.1, read on the forward strand.
TTCCATCAACAGGTCCAGCAGGCCGTCCACGTAGTCCTTGAAGGCCCGTTCCGCCGCGTCCTGACTCTTGAGGTTGAGCAGGATGGTGCCCTTGGAGCCGCCCTCGGGGATGTCCTTGTTCTTGCGCTGTTGCGTCCAGGCCAGGTTGTAGTTTTCGGTAAAGATGGTATCGATGTTGTGGGCGAAAATATCGATGGACCGGGAACGGACGATGCGGATGCCCCCCCGGGCGATGTCCCGGAAGCGGACGTGGAAGCCGATGAAGTCGTGGCCAATGAGGAAAAAGAGGCCGAAGGGCCGTTCGGGGAAGTCCGCCGGGTCCAGGATGGACGGGTCCAGCCGGTAGGACATGCAGGTTTTTTCCTTCTGGTAAAAATTGGTCCGCTGGATGGTTTTGTTGAACACCAGAAAGTACTGCAGGATGGCCCGGTCCTTGGCGTACGAGACTTCCCGGTCGATGAGCGTGCGGATGCGCTGTTCCTCGGCGGCGTAGGCTGTTTTGTCGTCGGACTTGAAGCGCAGCTGGAAGTGCCGGTACAGCTGTTCGACGATGGCCGCCTGGTTGGCCACGGTGTTGGAGATGCGGGACGAGGAGTAGGTGTCCTTGATCAGGTGCAGCTTCAGGTTGTCCACGATGCCCCGGGCTTCGGGCTGGTCCTTGAGCGCCCGCTGCAGGGTCTGGTATTCGTCGGTTAAGAGGGACAGGAACTGGTGGGTAAAGGCGCCGGCGGACAGGGCGTACATGGCCGCCTGGGGCGAGAGCGCGCCGCGGTAGAACAGGCTGGTGATCGGGCTGTCGGGCAGCATGAGCGAGACGTTCAGGTCCGCGGTCAGGTCTTCGACGGCGGCTTCGGACAGTTTGGGAAAATAAAAGCTGACGATCAGTTTTTCGTCCGCGAAGGGTTCGATGTACTTGCGGCGCACCGTCAGGTCGTGCTTGGCCAGCAGGTGCGAGAAGGTGGTCAGCAGCTGGCGGTGGGCGCTGCCCTTGATGCCGATCATGATCCGGGTTTCGTCGGATTCACCCTTGAAGGATACGGAAACGTAGGGCGCTTCCCGGCCGTTCATGGTGAGCCAGGTGTCCCGGTAGCGGGTGACCGTCTCGGGCACCGCCCGGGAAAGAAAGACCGTACTGGCCGCCAGCTCGAAGGTGTCCGCGGCCTTGCCGCCCTTGCGCACCGGAAAGACGGGTCGGGAAAGGATATAGAAGCGGAAGGGCCGGCCATGGGTAGCCGCCTTGGTGATGTAGCTTTCCAGGTGGAAGTCGGGATACCGGCCTTCGATGCGTTCTTCCACTTCCAAGGTCTTTTCCCGGCTGTCCTCGATGATGTAGACCGCCGTGTCCTCCCGCTCGCCGATCAGCTGGACGCCCGAGCCGCCGCCGCCGTGGGTGCTGATCAGCTCCGAGGCGCTCAGGGAAAGCAGGTGCCGGGCGATGTCCAGTTCCGGGGTGGTGCGGAAGTAGTATTCGTCGATGCCCATGTCCAGGATGAAGCGCTCCATCTCCTGGTGAGATTTTTCGCTGGTCATGTAGCCCGTGTTGACCAGGTATTCTTCAATCCGCACCAGCTGTTCCAGCGAAAGGATGCTCTTGGCGGCGATATCGTTCAGGCTCTTCATAGGGTCTCCTCTTACAGGGGCTTCAATTTTTCCGGCGCCGCTTCCCGGATCAGGGCGCGGGCCAGGATTTCTACCGGATCGACGAAGGGCACGCCCGCAAAATCCCGTTCCGGCAGGGCCAGGGGGATCTCCGTGCAGCCCAGGATGACCAGTTCGGCGCCCTGGTCGATCAGCAACCGGACCATAGCCAGCATTCGTTCCCGGGCGCGGCCGGTAACCGGGCTAACGGCCTTGATGCCCCATTCCCGGTCGTAGATGCCTTCCTGGACTTCTGCCTGCCGGTCCTCGCCGACCTGGACGATCATTGTAGCACGACTCTGCAGCAAGCGGGGATAGATATTGGTCAGACGCGTTCCGGTGGTGGACAAAAGTCCGATTCTGCGGACCCGGGGATGGACTTGTTGGATGAAGCGGGCCGTTTCGGCCAGCATGTGCAGCACGGGCAGGTCGACGTCCGCCCGACGCAGCAGGTCGAGGAAGGGGTCGAATATTTCCGGGGCGTGGAAAGTGTTGCAGGGGATGCCCGCCACGGCCTGCTGGCCGAAAAGCCCCAGGGAGGCGACGGCGGCGCGCATGACCGCGGCCATGCCGGCTGCCGGATTGGTCGCCGACTTGCCTAAAAGATAGGCCGTCCGGTCGCCGATAGCGGCGGAGCGGGAAAAATGGTGGACGCTGAGATGGGTCTGGTCGCTGCCGTCGGTCAGGGTGTGCTCGATGATTTTTTGGTGCAGCGCGACCCCGGCCATGGGGCCGACGCCGCCGCCGATGACGATGGTTTTTTCTTTCATTTCCTGATTCCTGTACCGGAAGCGGCGGCCCGGAAAAATCCGGGCCGCCTTTGTCTGCGTTTCAGCGCGGGCGGCTTAGGCCCACTTGGCCATGTCCAGTTCTTTTTCGGTTTTGGCCACGATGGCGGTGCCCGCCATGTCGCCGGTGACGTTGAGGCTGGTGCGGCCCATGTCCAGCAGGGCGTCGATGCCCAGGATCATGGCGTAGGCCGCGGCCACCGCCGAGCCCGCTTCGACCTTGAGGCCCACGGATTCCAGCACCATGAGCAGCATGATGGCTCCCGCGCCGGGTACGCCGGCGGTGCCGATGGAAGCCAGGGTGGCGGTGATGACCACGGTCAGCTGCTGGTTGAAGCTCAGGGGCCGGCCGATGGCGTAGCCGATGAACATGGCGCAGACGCCCAGGTAGATGGCGGTGCCGTCCATGTTGATGGTGGCGCCCAGGGGCAGGGTAAAGGAGCTGATGTTCCGGGGAATGCCCAGGTTTTCTTCGGACACGCGCATGGTCACCGGCAGGGTGCCGCCGGAAGAACGGGTGACGAAGGCGGTGATCATGGATTCGTTGGCGCCCTTGAGGAACTTGATGAAGCCCAATTTATAGACCGACAGCAGTCCGCCGTACACGCCTACCAGGTGGACGATCAGGCCCAGGTAGACCACCAGGGTGACCATCAGCAGCGGCCCCAGGGCTTTGGCGCCCTGCTGGGCGAATACCTGGGCGATCAGGACGAAGACGCCGATGGGGGCGTACTGCATGATGCCGCCGACGACCTTGTACATGGCTTCCGCCGCGGCGTTGCAGACGTCGAACAGGAACTCCGCGCCCTTGGCCACCGCGGGGATGGTGGAGTCCTTGACGTAGGAGATGGCCAGTCCGAAGACGACGGCGAAGAAGATGATCGGCAGCACGTCGCCCTTGGCCAGGGATTCAAAGGGGTTGGTGGGGACGATATTGAGAATGGTCTGGACCAGGGTCGGCGCCACCATCTCCTTGCCTTTGAGCGCGGCGTCGCCGACGATACCCATGCCCGCGCCGGGCTGGAAGATGTTGGCGAACACGAGGCCGATGGTGACCGCCAGGGCGGAGGTCAGCAGGTAGAAGGCCATGATCTTGACGCCCACCCGGCCCAGGCGGGAGGGGGCGATGCTGGCGGCGCCGGCGATCAGGCTGAACAGGATGACCGGATTGACGATCATCTTGAGCAGCCGGACAAAGAGGTCGCCGAAGAATTTGCTGTTGTCGACGAAGGGTTTGACCGCGTCGGGGTTAAAACCCAGGATGATGCCGACGACGGCGCCCAGAACGAGGCCGACCAGGATCCGGACCAGCAGGTTGGTCTTGAAATACCAATCCAGCAGGCCCTTCTTTGCGGTGGTTTGCGCTGACATACCGAACTCCTTGAGGAGGAATAAGGAGCGTCAAAGTCGCTCCCGTACTCATGGTAAGGTCCTTTTTGCGACACTGAAATGCTCCCAAGGATGTATATTCGCCGTTTCCGGGTCGATCCCAGACACAGGCATACACCAAAAGGTGTATGCCTAGACCAGATTTTCCCTGATGGCCTTGCGGACGAACTCGGCCTTGGTGCTGACCCCCAGCTTCTGGTAGATGTGCAGGATGTGCTTTTTGGCGGTGGAAGCGGCGATGCCGTGCTTTTCGGCGATCTCCTTATGGGTCAGGCCGTCGGCGATGTCCCGCAGCACCTGGTTTTCCCGGGCCGAAAGGCCGTAGTCCCCGTGTTCCCGTTCGTCCCCGGCGCGCTTGATCTCTTCCAGCAGGCGCCGGGCGACCCGGGGGCTGAGGGGCGCCCCGTCGGAAACGGAACTGATGATCTGTTCCAGCAGCAGCTCGGGCTTGGTGTTCTTCAGAATGTACCCGTTGGCCCCGGCCCGGATGGAATCCAGCAGCCGGTCTTCGTCCTCGAAGACGGTAAAAATGATGATGTTGAGGTCCGGGTAGGACTTGCGCAGCCGCCGGGTCGCTTCGATGCCGTTCATCTGGGGCAGCCCGATGTCCATCAGGACGACGTCCGGCACGGTCAGGGAAGGCAAGAAGTCGAACAGGGCTTCCGCCCGGTCAAAGGTCTTGAGCAGCTGGACGCGGGCGTCCAGGTTGAGCAGGTAGGACAAGCCTTCCCGCACTTCCTTCTGGTCCTCGACGATGACCAGCTTGATCCGTTTGGCGCCGCCGTCGGAATTCATTCCGCCTCCGGAATTCATTCCGCCTCCTCCCGGGGTGCACGGGCCAGGGGCAGGCGCAGGCGGTACTGGGTTCCCCGTCCCTTTCGGGAGGCCAGCGCGACGCTGCCGCCCAGCTGTTCGACCCGGAAGCGGATGTTGGCCAGCCCCGACCCGGCGGTGCGCCGGCGTTCCGGGTCAAAGCCCTGGCCGTTGTCCCGGAAGCGGATGTCCAGGAATCCGGCTTTGGCCGTCAAGGACAGGCCGACCCGGTCGGCGCCGGAATGCTTGAGCACGTTGCTGACCAGTTCGTCGAAGACCTTGGCCAGTTCGGTGCCTGCGGCGGCGTCCAGGGCGTCGGCGGCGTGGGCGGGACGGGACCGGAAGACCAGGGCGACCCGGTTGCGGGCCAAGCGGCCGCGGATTTCCGCCGCCAGCCGGGAGGTAAAGTTTTCCGGCGCCGGGCGGTCTTCCTTCAGGCCGCCGATGATCTCCTTCAGGTTCCGCACCGCGTCCAGGCAGTTGGCCTCGATGTCGTCGAAGAGCTCCCCCAGCTTTTCCGGCTCCCGCTCGCGGGCGCTGCGGGCCACGTTGTTGCAGAAAAAAATGTTGGTCAGCCGAGCGCCGATGCTGTCGTGCATGTCCCGGTAGATGCGTTTGCGTTCCTCCACCACCCGCAGCCGGGTGTTCTCTTTCTGCAGGCGGCGCAGCTTTTCGGTCCGCTGCCGGACCTTGGATTCCATAGTTTCGGCGTACTCTTCCACGGTTTCCAGCAGTTTGTTCAGTTCCCGTCCCAGCAGCCCGAACTCGTCCCGGGAGACCACCGCGACCCGGGCGGTGCGTTCGCCCTTTTCCCGCCGGTTGATGACCGAGACGATGCGTTGCAGGGGCGAAGAAATCAACCGGTTGGAGATGGCGCCGAGGGCGACGATCAGCAGGGTCATCAGAAAAATTTCGGTGATCGAAATCAGGGACAGCACCGCCCGGGCGGAAGCCATGACCGCGTCCACGGGGATGCCGACCAGCAGGAACCAGGGCACCGGCGCGCTGCGGCGGTAATGGAACAGCATGGCGCGCCCCTCGTAGTCGGCGGTGAACTTGCCCGCTTCCTTCTTCAAGAGCTCCCGGATCTCCGGCAGGGGAAAGGCGGGCAGGGGCAGGCTGACCAGCGCTTCTCCTTCCGTGTCGGCGCTGATGATGTTGCCGTCCCGGTCCAGGATCAGGGCGCGGCCGTTCTTGGGGATGTTCAGGTCGGTCAGGATGCTCTTCAGGTTCCTCAATAATATGTCCAGGCCGATGACGCCCACAAAGCCCCCCCGGGCGTCGCGCACCTGGTAGACGCAGGTGATGCCCAGGTCGTTGACGCTGGCGAAGCGGTAGGGCGGGGAAACGGAGAACCCGTCGGCGGCCAGGGCGGCCTGGTACCAGGGGCGTTGCCGCGGATCGTAGCCCGGGGGGAAGGTGGGCGTGTAGTCGACGAATTCCAAGCCGTGGCCCCACTCGTACATCCTGCCGTCCGCGGTGCCCAGATAGATGGCCCGGATGTAGCGCTTCCAGGCCAGGACGGAAGAGATGAACAGGTCCCGCATGTCTGCGGCGCGCACTTCCTTGACCGCCTGGGTCCCCGCCAGACCCACGGCCAACGCTTCAAAACTGCCGAACAGGCTCCGTACCCGGTTGTCCGTCCCCTCCAGGATGGTAAAGGCCACCTCGTCGGCGGTTACCAAGGAAAAATCCCGCAGCATGCGGAAGCTGATCAAGTAGATGGCGACCAAGAACAGGACCGTGGCCATCAGGATGAGCAGGGTGAACTTGAAATTGATGCTCCAGCCGGACTTTTCGATTTCCGTCTCCCAAAGGAGCCGAGTTTATCGGGATTTACAGGCCCTAAGGGGCACCCTTAGGGCTTGTAAATCCACAAGCCCGACAGGCTCCTAGTTCAGGATAGCATCCGGGATCGGAGGAATCAAGGGGGCGCGATCCGCCGGGCCCTTGCGCCCCCCGGCCAGGTCCCGTATCATGCCCGCATGATCCTTTACGACCCTGCCCTGGCGCTGCGCTTCGGCGATTACGGCATCCTCATTCCCGTGCTCGACTCCCGGGCCGACGCGGTGGCCGAAGGCCTGCACGCCGTCCTGCACGGCCACGACGAGTCCTGGTTGCGCCGGGGTGTGGTCGAGCGCATCCAACGGGAAGACCTGGAACGCGTGCACGATCCGGAATACGTCCGGCGGCTGTACGCCGGCGGGCCGGAGCTGGAGGCGGAACTGCTCCAAACCTACGAATTGATCGGGTCCGACGGACGTCCGCACCGCTACGCCCCGGACCGCGCCGTCCGGCCCCTGTCGGCGCTCTTCGACACCATCCTGCTGCAGGTCGCCGGCACCTACCAGGCGGCGCGCCTGGCCCTGGAAGGCGGCTTCTGCTACTTTTTGGGCGGCGGCATGCACCACGCCCGCCGGGACGGGGGGTCGGGCTTCTGCCTGCTGAACGATGCGATGATCGCTTTGGCCCGCCTGCGCGCCGAAGGCCGCTCCCGCCGGGTTTGGATCATCGACCTGGACGCCCACAAGGGGGACGGCACCGCCGAGCTGGCCCGGGGCGATCCGGACACGCTGACCCTGTCCATCCACATGGCCGCGGGCTGGCCGCTGGACGCGGCGGGGCTGGAAGCCGCCCGCCGCCAAGGCCGGGGACCGGACCGGGCGCCGCTGGCGCCCAGCGACGTGGATATTGCTGTGGGCCGTGGGGAAGAAGCGCTGTACAACAGCCGGCTGGATCTGGGACTCCGGCGGCTGGAAGCCCTGTCCGGCGGCGACTCGCCGGACCTGGCCATCGTCGTGGACGGCGCCGACCCCTACGTGCACGACGCCCTTCCGTCCACCGCCGACCTGGCGCTGAGCCTGGACCAGTGCGTCGCCCGGGACCTGCTGGTCCTGGAATTTTTGCGCAGCCGGGATATCCCGTCGGCCTGGCTGCTGGCCGGCGGCTATGGTCCCCGGGCTTTTGAGGTGCCGACGGCTTTTTTGGCTCGTGTTCTGGGGTAAGGTTTTTCTTTAGCCGGACTGTTGCAACTTTAATTATAGAAAAATATACCAAAAATAGAGCAAAAAATGCATACTCATGCATAACCGCCCTTGATAAAGGGGACGAGAATCGCTAGCATGGTCGGCACGGAGGCTTGTCCGGCATGTTGGTCGTCCTTTCAAAAAACGTTGAACCCCGCGACAAGGATCGCATCCGTTCCTTTTTGAGCGAACGGGGCTTTTCGGTGCGGGAACAGGTTTTTGGGGAAGACGCCATCATCGGCGCCGCCGGAAAGGGCCCGGTGGACATCCGGGAGCTTTCTTTGCTGCCCGGTGTGGAACGGGTAGCCCAGACGTCCAAACCCTACGAGCTGGCTTCCCGGGAAACCCAGCCCGAGGACAGCATCGTCTCCGTCGGGCCGGTCAAGATCGGCGGGGCCCGCATCACCGTCATCGCCGGGCCCTGCGCCGTCGAAAGCCGGGACCAGATCATGGAGACCGCGGCCCGGGTGCGCGAATCCGGGGCGGTCATGCTGCGGGGCGGCGCGTTCAAGCCCCGCAGCAGTCCCTACGCCTTCCAGGGCCTGGGCATCAAGGGCCTGGAGTACATGCGCGAAGCCGGAGACGCCTACGGCATGCCCATCGTCACCGAAATCGTGTCCTCCGAAACCGCGGCGCAGATGAAGGACCTGACCGACATGTTCCAGATCGGCGCCCGGAACATGCAGAACTTTGAACTGCTGAAGAAGGTCGGCTCCCTGGGCATGCCGGTGCTGCTCAAGCGCGGCCCCTCGGCCACCATCGAAGAATGGCTCTTGTCCGCCGAATACCTGCTGGCCTCGGGCACCCGGGACGTGGTGCTCTGCGAGCGGGGCATCCGCACCTTCGAGACCTATACCCGCAACACCCTGGACATCTCCGCCATTCCGGTGGTCAAGAAGCTTTCCCACCTGCCGGTCATCGTCGACCCCAGCCACGCCGTGGGCATCCGGGCCATGGTCAGCTCCGCCGCCCTGGCGGCCATCGCCGCCGGCGCCGACGGCCTGACGGTGGAAGTGCATCCCCGGCCCGAAGAAGCCCTGTCCGACGGGCCCCAGTCGCTGTATCCGGAACAGTTTGAAAAGCTGATGCGCGATATCGAAGCTCTGTCCCCGGTGGTGGGCAAGGAACTGCTGCGCACCCCCCACGCCGTCCTGAGCGTCGGCGACCGCGTGCCCGCAGCCGCCGCGGCAACGGCGTCCAGTGCGACGACGGTCGCTTTTTCCGGCGAGAGCGGCGCCTTTGCCGAGCAGGCCCTGCTGCGGGCTTTCGGCGAGGAAGCGCCCCGGCTGGCGGTGGACTCCTTCCCGGCGGTCTTCGACGCGGTGCTGGAAGACAAGGCCCGCTACGGCATCGTGCCGGTGGAAAACAGCCTGGCCGGATCGGTGCACGAGAACTACGACCTGTTCATCCGCTATCCGGACATCGGCATCGTGGGCGAGCTGAAGCTGCGCATCGTCCACTGCCTGATCGCCCATCCCGACGCCGACCTGGAGGGTATCCGGGTGGTCCGCAGCCACCCCCAGGGCTTCGCCCAGTCCAGGGAATTCCTGGACCAGCATCCGTCCTGGAAGCTGGAGCCCTGCAACGACACCGGCGGCTCGGTGGCGTCCATCAGCCGCGAGGGCCTGACTGATACCGCCGCCATCGCCGGCGAGGCGGCGGCCAAAATCTATGGCCTTAAAATTCTGAGGGAAGGGATCGAGACCAATCCGCTCAACTATACCCGTTTCGTGATCCTGGCCCGCCGGGACGAGGGCAGGGCCACGCCGATTCCGCCTTCCCTGGGATCCGGCACGGCCAACAAGGCATCCATCGTGTTCACCACGCCCAACGAGCCGGGTTCGTTGTTCGTCTGCCTCAAGATCCTCAGCGAACGGGGCATCAACTTGTCCAAGCTGGAGTCCCGGCCGATTCCGGGCAAGCCCTGGCGTTATATGTTCTACGCGGACGTGTCCATTCCCGAAGCCGAAGGCGTCTTCGACCGGGCGATGGAAGAACTGAAAACGAAGACCGAGGACTTCCGCTTCCTCGGAGCGTATCGGGCCTCGCTGTAGGCCCGGCAATGGGGGTAGGCATGAAACGGCACGTGGTGTCGGCCTTGGTGGAAAACCGATCGGGTACGCTCAGTCGGATTTCCGGCCTCTTCAGCCGTCGCGGATTCAACATCGACGGTTTGACCGTCGGCGAGACCGACGATCCGTCGGTGTCCCGCATGACCATCGCGGTGAGCGGCGACGAAGCGGGCCTGGATCAGATCGTCAAGCAGTTGGGCAAATTGGTGGACGTCATCGCCGTCCGGGAGCTGGATTCGGCTTCCTGCATCCGGCGCGAACTGATGTTGGTCAAAGTGAACGCCGACGAGGCTTCCCGGCCTGCGGTCATAGAAATCGCCTCGATTTTCCGCTCCCGCATTATCGACGTATCTCCCGCTACGATTACCATCGAGGCCACCGGCGACTCGGACAAGCTGGAAGGCCTGCTGCTGCTTCTTCGCCCCTACGGCATTCTGGAACTAGCCCGTACCGGCCTTGTAGCCCTGGAACGCGGCTCCCTAGCACTAAGCATCAGCATTTAAGCGGCGCAAGCGAAAGTTGCGACGCAGGATTCTCCGCGCTTCGGCGTGGGACTCTACCGTCGTATCCCATCGTTTGCGCCTGATCCGCATACAAGAAGGAGAACAGTATGGCTATCATGTTTTACGAGAAGGATTGCGACCTGGGCGCCCTGCAGGGCAAGACCATCGCGGTGATCGGCTACGGCTCCCAGGGCCACGCCCACGCCCTGAACGCCAAGGAATCGGGGCTCAAGGTGATCATCGGCCTCTACGAGGGTTCCAAATCCTGGGCCCGGGCGGAAAAGGCGGGCTTCAAGGTCATGACCGCCCAGGACGCGGCGGCGGCGGCGGACTTCATCATGGTGCTGATCAACGACGAAAAACAGGCCAAGATGTACGCCGAATCGATCAAACCGGTGCTCAAACCGGGCAAGACCCTGGCCTTTGCCCACGGCTTCAACATCCACTTCGGACAGATCCTGCCGCCGGAGGACATCAATGTGGTCATGATCGCCCCCAAGGGCCCGGGCCACACGGTGCGCGAGCAGTACCAGGCCGGCGCCGGCGTGCCCTGTCTGGTGGCGGTGCACCAGGACGCCACCGGAGACGCCAAGCGGCTGGCCCTGGCCTATTCGGCGGCCATCGGCGGCGCCCGGGCGGGCGTCCTGGAGACCAGCTTCAAGGAAGAGACCGAAACGGACCTCTTCGGCGAGCAGGCCGTGCTCTGCGGCGGCGTGTCGGCGCTGATGAAGGCCGGCTTCGAGACCCTGGTGGAAGCGGGCTACCAGCCGGAGAGCGCCTACTTCGAGTGCATGCACGAGATGAAGCTGATCGTCGACCTGGTCAACCGGGGCGGCCTTTCCTACATGCGCTATTCCATCTCCGACACCGCCGAATACGGCGACTACGTCACGGGTCCCAAGATCATCACCGATGATACCAAAAAGGCGATGAAGCAGGTCCTGACGGACATCCAGAACGGTACCTTCGCCAAGAACTGGATTCTGGAGAATCAGGTCAACCGTCCCTTCTTCAACAAGATGCGGACGATGGAAGCCCAGCACCCCATCGAAAAGGTGGGTAAGGAGCTCCGCTCGATGATGAGCTGGCTCCCCAAATCGGAAGTATAGGAGTCAAGCATGGCCCGCATGGTTCGGATTTTTGATACGACGCTCCGGGACGGCGAACAAGCCCCGGGTTGCAGCATGAATTTGCAGGAAAAGGTCGAGGTTGCCCGGCAGCTGGAGCGCCTGGGCGTGGACGTGATGGAAGCGGGCTTCCCGGCGGCCAGTCCCGGCGACCTGGCCTCGGTCCAGGCCGTGGCGGCGGTCGTCAAATCCAGTACCGTGGCGGGCCTGTGCCGGGCCCTGGAAAAAGACATCGACGCGGGCTGGGAAGCCCTGAAGGCGGCGGCGGCGCCGCGGATCCACACCTTCATCGCCACTTCGCCCATCCACATGGAGCACAAGCTCAAGATGAGCGCCGACCAGGTGGTGGAACGGGCGACGGCGGCGGTCAAGTACGCCAAAAAGTTCTGTTCCGACGTTGAATTTTCCGCCGAGGACGCGTCCCGCAGCGACCCGGCCTTTCTGTGCCGCGTCTTCGAGGCCGTCATCGACGCCGGGGCGACGGTGCTGAACATTCCCGACACCGTGGGCTACGCCATCCCGGAGGAATTCGGCCGGATGGTGGCCTACGTCAAGGCGCACACGCCGAACATCCACAAGGCCCTCATTTCCGTACACTGCCACAACGACCTGGGGCTGGGGGTGGCCAATACGCTGGCCGCCGCCGTCGCCGGGGCGGACCAGCTGGAGTGCACCATCAACGGCCTGGGGGAACGGGCGGGGAACGCCTCGCTGGAAGAGATCATCATGGCCCTGCGCACCCGCAAGGACCTGCTGGACCTGAGCACCCGCGTCGATACGACCCAGATCTACGCCACCAGCCGCCTGGTTTCCCAGGTGACGGGGGTCAAGGTGCAGCCCAACAAGGCGGTGGTGGGGGAAAACGCCTTTGCCCACGAAGCGGGCATCCACCAGCATGGCGTGCTGGCCAACCGGGCCACCTACGAGATCATGACCCCCGAATCGGTGGGCATTCCCAGCAACCGCATGGTGCTGGGCAAGCATTCCGGCCGCCACGCCTTTGAGGAACGCCTGCAAGCCCTGGGCTTCGGGCTGGAGCCCAAGGCGGTGGACGAGGCCTTCGGCCAGTTCAAGGCGCTGGCGGACAAGAAGAAGGTGGTCAGCGACCGGGACATCGAAGCCCTGGTGGTGGGTTCCGCCGCGGCGGTGCCGGAAACCTGGAAGCTGGACCGCTGGGTGGTCAACTCGGGGTCCACCCTCAGCGCCACCAGCACCATCCGGCTGCAGTTCAAGGACGGTTCCTTCCACGAGCAGGTGGCCGTGGGCGACGGCCCGGTGGACGCGGCTTTCAAGGCCATCGACAAGATCATCGGCAAGGACCTGGAGCTGGACACCTTTGAGCTGGGCGCGGTCACCGGCGGCGAGGACGCCCAGGGCGAAGCGACGGTCAAAATCTCCTGGGACGGGCGGCGCTGGAACGGCCGCGGCCTTTCCACGGACATCATCGAATCCACCATCAAAGCCTACGTCACGGCCATCAACGCCATGGAATGGGAATTATCGGCCACCGCGCCCGGCGCGGGGGGCAGGCGACTGAAGGAGACCGACGGTGTCTGACGCGTTGTTTCTGCCGGAGGTCGAAATTTTCGACACCACCCTGCGGGACGGAGCCCAGGGCGAAGGCATCACTTTTTCCGTCCAGGACAAGATCGCCGTGGCCCGGGCGCTGGACGAACTGGGCGTGGCCTGGATCGAGGCGGGCAACCCGGGGAGCAATCCCAAGGACATGGAATTTTTCCGGGCCGCCGCTTCCCTGGGGCTGACCACGGCCAAGCTCTGCGCCTTCGGCGCTACCCGCAAAAAAGGCGTGACCCCCCGGGAAGATCCCAACGTGCAGAGCCTGCTGCAGGCCAATACGGAAGCCATCGTGCTCTTCGGCAAGAGCTGGGACCTGCACGCCACGGAAGTGCTGCGGGTCAGCCTGGAAGAGAACCTGGCCATGATCCGGGAAACCGTGGCCTTCTTCAAGGATGCGGGCAAGACGGTCATCTACGACGCGGAGCACTTCTTCGACGGCTGGAAGGCCAACGCCGACTACGCCCTGCTGACGCTCAAGGCCGCCCTGGAAGCCGGGGTGGACCGCCTGGTCCTGGCGGACACCAACGGCGGCTCCTTCCCGGACACCGTGCAGGCCGGCGTCCAGGCCGCGCTGGCGCTCACCGCCGGCGGTTCGTCCTGCATGATCGGCATTCACGCCCACGACGACGCGGGCATGGCCACGGCCAACTCGGTGCTGGCCGTGGCCGCCGGCGCCCGGCACGTGCAGGGCACGCTGGTGGGCTTCGGCGAACGCTGCGGCAACGCCGCCCTGGCCGCCGTCGTGCCCAGCCTGGAGCTGAAGCTGAACCTGCGCTGCCTGCCCGCAGGTCGGCTGGAAAAAATATCCGAACTGTCCCGGCGGGTGGCGGAGATCGCCAACGTGGCCGTCCCGGACGGGATGCCCTACATCGGCAGCCACGCCTTTGCCCACAAGGCGGGCATGCACGCCGACGGCATCCTCAAGGTGCGCCGCTCCTTCGAGCACGTGGATCCGGCCAAGGTGGGCAACGACCGGCGCTTTTTGATGAGCGAGGTGGGCGGCCGGTCGGCCATCGCCGAACGCGCCAAAAAAGTCGATCCGGACATCACCAAGGACCACCCCGTGGTAGCCGCAGTGGCCGCCCGGCTCAAGACGCTGGAGTCCGACGGCTGGCAGTTCGAGGGGGCGGACGCCAGTTTCGAGCTGCTGGTGCGCCGGGAGCTGGGCAGGTACAGGAGCCTGTTCAATATCGAACGCTACCGAGTGGTCAGCGAACATCCCAGCGCCGACAAGGCGACCTGCTCCAACGCCTGGGTCAAGGTCAGCGTGGACGGCAACGAAGAAATCGCCGCCGCCGAGGGCGACGGTCCGGTGAACGCCCTGGACGGCGCGCTGCGCCGGGCTTTGGGCCGCTTCTACCCCGAACTGGGCCAGGTGCGGCTTTCGGACTACAAGGTCCGGGTCATCGACGGCAAGGACGCCACCGCGGCCAAGGTGCGGGTGCTGATCGAATCCACCGACGGCGAGAGCACCTGGACCACCGTCGGCGTCTCGGCGGACAGCATCGACGCCAGCCGGTCCGCGCTGGTGGATTCCATCGAGTACAAATTGATCCGGGATATCGAACGGCGCTTCAAAGCTTATTTATAGAAGGAGACCATCGCCATGACTTGTTCCATTGCCCTTGTGCCCGGAGACGGGATCGGCCCCGACGTGATCGCCCAGGGGGTGGATATCCTGGACGCCGTGGGCGACCGCTTCGGCCATATTTTCAACTACGTGGAGCTGGAGGCCGGCGGCAAGGCCATCGATTCCAGCGGCGAGCCCCTGCCGGCGGAAACCCTGGAAGCCGCCAAACAGTGCGACGCGGTGCTTTTGGGCGCCGTCGGCGGACCCCAGTGGGAAACCCTGCCGGGCCACCTGCGCCCCGAGCGGGCCCTGCTGGGCCTGCGCGCCGGCCTGGGCGTCTACGCCAACCTGCGCCCCGCCGCCCTGCTGCCCCAGCTGCGGGACGCCTGTCCGATCAAGGACGAGGTGCTCATCGCCGCCAACAGCGCAGGCGAGCCCAGCTTCGACCTGCTCATCCTGCGGGAACTGACCGGAGGCATCTACTTCGGCGAGCGGGGCCGCAGCGCCGACGGCGGCTCGGCCTTCGACACCGAGACCTATTCGGTGCCCGAAATCGAGCGCGTGCTGCGGGCCGGCTACCGGGCCGCGGCGACGCGGCGCAAAAAGCTGTGCGTGGTGGACAAGGCCAACGTGCTGGAGTCGTCCCGGCTGTGGCGCGAGGTAGCCCAACGGCTGGCCAAGGAATACCCGGAAATCGAAACCAGCTACCTGTACGTGGACAACGCCGCCATGCAGCTGATCCGGGCGCCCGGCCAGTTCGACGTAATGGTGACTTCCAACCTGTTCGGCGACATCCTCTCCGATGAAGCTTCGGTGCTGACCGGTTCCATCGGCATGCTGGCTTCCGCCAGCCTGGGCGATCCGTCGCCGGACGGCAAGACCATGGGCCTCTACGAGCCCATCCACGGTTCGGCGCCGGACATCGCCGGGCTGGACATCGCCAACCCGCTGGCCACCATCCTGTCGGTGGCCATGCTGCTGCGCCATTCCTTCGGGCTGGAAAAGGAAGCCCTGGCGGTGGAGGCGGCGGTGAACGCGGCGCTGGACGCGGGCTACCGCACCAAGGACATCGCCCGGCGCGGCGCCGCAGCCGGCGGGGTTGCGGAAAAAATCGTGGGTACCAAAGCGATGGGCCAGGCCGTCCTGCAAGCCCTGGAGCAAGGAGGCAACTAGATGCAGTATTCGGGTTCACGCATTCTGATCGAATCCCTGATCGAACAAGGGGTGGATACGATTTTCGGTTATCCCGGCGGAGCGATGCTCAACGTCTACGACGAGCTGCACAAGCAGCAAGCCCGGATCCGGCACATCCTGACCAGCCACGAGCAGCACGCCGCCCATGCCGCCGACGGCTACGCGCGCTCCACCGGCAAGGTCGGGGTCTGCATGGCCACCTCCGGTCCGGGGGCCACCAACCTGGTGACCGGCATCGCCACGGCCTACATGGATTCCAGCCCCATCGTGGCCATCACGGCCAACGTACCCAATTCCCTGCTGGGCAAGGACAGCTTTCAGGAAGTGGACATCGCCGGGGTGACCATGCCCATCGTCAAGCACAACTGGATCGTCAAGGACGTCCACGACCTGGCCGAGGTGGTGCGGGAAGCCTTTATTGTAGCCAAGTCGGGCCGCCCCGGACCGGTGCTGATCGACCTGCCCAAGGACGTCACCGCCGCCCTGGCCGAGTGGGTCCCCCTGGCGGACCGGCTGAAGAGCCTTTCCGGCGCCACCCAGTCCCGGGCGGAGCGCCTGCTGGCCAAGGCGTCCCAGGTGCGGTATACGGCGGAGGACATCCGGACCGCGGTCCGCCTGCTGAGCGAAGCCAGGCGGCCCTTTCTCTACGCCGGCGGCGGGGTGATCAGCTCCGACGCCTGCGGGGAGCTCAAGACCCTGGCGGAACGGCTCAATTCTCCGGTCAGCCTGACCCTCATGGGGTTGGGCTGCTTTCCCCAGACCCACGCCCTGTGCACCGGCATGATCGGCATGCACGGCACCGTGGCCAGCAACCAGGCGGCCCAGAAGGCGGACCTGCTGGTGGCCATCGGCGCCCGGTTCTCCGACCGGGTGGTCAGCAAGGTGGAAAAATTCGCCCCCCAGGCCAAGATCCTGCACCTGGACATCGATCCGGCGGAAATCAACAAGAACGTCAAGTCCGAACACTGGGTCATCGGGGACCTTAAAAAGGTGCTGGCCGAAATCCTGCAAAATCTGCCCCAGAATACGGTCAGCGAATGGAACGGCGACATCGCGGAATGGAAAAAGATGGTGCCCGCCGCCCACTCCCGGGACGTGCCCCTGCTGCCGCGCTTCATCATGGAAGAAGTAGCCCGGAAGCTGGGACCCGAGGCGGTGGTGGCCACCGACGTCGGCCAGCACCAGATGTGGGCCGCCCAGTTCTATCCGCTGACCCGGCCGCGGTCCTTCGTCAGTTCCGGCGGGCTGGGCACCATGGGCTTCGGCATGGGCGCCGCGGTGGGGTCCAAGGTGGGCAATCCCGACCGGCCGGTGGTGCTGTTTTCCGGGGACGGCTCGTTCCGCATGAACAGCGGCGAGCTGGCCACCCTGTTCAACTACCATATTCCCATCCTGATCGTCGTGCTGAACAACCAGGTGCTGGGCATGGTCCGCCAGTGGCAGACCCTCTTCTACGACGAGCGCTACGCGGAAACGACGTTGCACCGGCCGCCGGATTTTGTTAAATTGGCCGACGCCTACGGCCAGGCCGGATTCCGGGTGGAAGACGAAAAGGGCTTTCTGCAAGCCCTGGACGGGGCGACGGCGATCCTGGCGGAGGGGCGCAGCGTGCTGATCGAAGCCCGGATCGACATGGACGAGCAGGTGCTGCCCATGGTCCCCGGCGGCAAGGCCATCGACGAGCAGATCTGGTAGCCGCGATTCCCGCCTGAAAGGGAGCGCATTCCCGGCTGGTCTTGACCTTCCGGGAATGGGTTGCCCAGGCTGCGCAACCCGATGAAAACGCCGGTCTGCAAGTGGTTTTCCGTTTGTCCCATGAAGCGCTTTAACGAGCGTGGCTTGGTAGCCGACGCCGTCATTGCGGCGTACTGCAAAGGGAACTGGGCCAACTGCGTCCGGTACCAGAAGGAAGAAGCCGGCATCTACCACAGCGACGCCCTGCTGCCCGACGGAACCTTGGACGAAAAGTTGGCCCGGGATGGATGACTTACCGGTAATGCGCTTACCATGTTGCCTCGCCCGCATTCGTTTCCGCCGCATCGACCAAGGCAATCGGTGCCCGGGATATTTCTTCCTTTTTGGCATTTTAGAGAATGAGAGTCTGATCTTCCTGAAGCAGGGCAACGTCAACATCGAGGGCTGTA
>DYPP01000231.1 GCA_020719845.1 Treponema denticola
CGTCCGATCGGGGTGCCGAGCTTCGAGGACCGCTTGGTCCAAGATCGGCTCAGCCGCATCTTGCAGGCGATATGGGAACCCGAGTTCTGCGACTGCTCGTATGGCTTTCGCCCTGAGCGCAGCGCGCACGATGCGCTGCGGCGGCTGGCGGAAGTCATTACCCATGGGCGGACGCAGTGGGTGGTTGAGGCCGACATCAAAGGCTTCTTCGACCATCTCTCGCATGCCCACTTAATGCGCTTCCTGGAACATCGCATCGCCGATCCCAATTTCCTGCGGATCGTGCGGCGCTTTCTGAAGGCCGGCATCATGGAAGACGGGGCGTTTACGGCGAGTGATGCAGGCGCCCCACAAGGGGGCTTGGTCTCGCCCGTGCTGAGCAACATTTACCTGCATTACGTGCTCGACCTCTGGTTCGAGAAACGGTTTGCGGTGAACTGCGCGGGCAACGCCTATCTGGTCCGCTACGCGGACGACTACGTCGCCTGTTTCGAGCAAGAAGCCGACGCTCGGGCCTTCCTTGGGGCGATGATCGAGCGGCTCGCCGAGTTTAACCTGGAAGTCGAGCCGACCAAGACCGCGCTGTTGCGCTTCGGTAGCCAATGCCTGGGCAAATCCGTTGCCCGGCCACATGGAGAACGGACCTTCAGCTTCCTCGGCTTCACCCACTACGTTGGGCGGAGTCGGCGGGGGCGCTTCGTGGTCGGGCGCCAAACCGACGGCAAGCGGATGCACCGAAAGCTCAAGTTGCTGAGCGCGCACCTGCGGCGCTTACGCGTGAAAGGCGGCAATGCCATGCTGGAGTTTTATGTCCGGCATGTGCGCGGTCACATTCAGTACTACGGCGTCAGCGGCAATGGCCGAGGTCTGGGGGCCTATCTTTACGTAGCCTCCGGCCTGTTGTTCAAATGGCTCAATCGGCGCAGCCAGCGCCGTTCGCTGACGTGGAAGCGTTTTACTGCGTACATCCGTCCCATGTTCCCCAACGCCCGGATTGTCCATGACCTATATCCCATCCCTTGGTGGAAGACTCAAGCTGGGAGCCGGATGGTGTAACACTCCAAGTCCGGTTCTGCGAGGAGCCGGGAACGAATCGCTGTATGACAGAGATATTGTGGCACCGCCGGGAAACCAGGCGGCAAACAGAGAAAACAAACTTCTGTCTAACCAGCGATGAGAACCCGGCTTACTCTCCGGCTCGAATGGCACTAACTTAAGGGACATCGCAGTAAAATCAGTCAGTTACGGGC
>DYPP01000025.1:0-27050 GCA_020719845.1 Treponema denticola
TCCAGAATTTTCCCGACACCCTTTTCGACGTACAGTTCGAGGGCTCCCGACGCGATGCCCAGATCCGACGACCAGGTCAGGACGCGGCCGGGCAGCAGTTCCTTGTCGAACTCCCGTTCGGCCGCACGTTATACGTTCCGCCAAAAATCGTCCACCAGTTCCGTAAAAACCATCATCGCCAGAGCTTGTCCGTAGGGCATGGGATGTTCGGGAATGGCGGCGTAGGTTTCCTGGTTCATGGCGACGGGAGTGCCGTAGCTGACACCTTCTAGAATGCCCTCATGGGTGACCGCGTTCAGGAGGCTGTGGACACCTTTTTCTACGGCGGACAGGTAAATTTCCGTTTCCAACACCCCGGTCCTGATGCCCCGCAACATACCGTACAAAATCCCGGCGCTTCCGGAATTTTCAAGCGGCGAAGCTGGTTCGGTAAGCACCGTGTGCCAAAGACCGGTCGCGCTATCCTGGTGCCGGAGAAGCGCCGAACATTGGTTGCGATAGAGCCCGCGAAGGTAACGATCCGCAGCGGTCCCGAAGATACCGGTTTCCAGCAAGTCCATGATTCCCGCCGTAACCCAGGCATTGCCCCGGGCCCAAAATACCGCGCCGTAATTGTGCTGTTCCGCGAAATTCCATCCGTGATAAAAGAGGCCTGATCCCTTGTCGAGCAGGTATTTGGCGTGGATCAAGATTTGATATTCCGCCTCTGCGGCCAGATCGGGTGCCGCCAGCAGGCGGGAAGCCCGGGCCAGGAATAAAATGACCATGAAAAGGGTGTCGATGAGGATTTCATCGGCGTTCGGGTCTCCGGTAATCATGTGCTGGAAAGCGCCATCGCCGGTCCTGATCAATCCAGTCCGTACCCAATCCGCCCAGGCGGCTATGATTTCCAGAAAATCGGAACGTCCCGTCGCTTCGTATACGTGGGTAAGGGCGAGCAAGGGGGCGGTGGTATTCACGTTCCGCTCCACCGACAGTGGCCCCATCGCGAGTTTTTTATCATACCAGGCGACAAGATAGTCCAGAATCGGAGGATCCCGCACCCGTTCGTAGTACTTCCAGAGTCCGTAAAGGCCTACACCCTGGGGCCATTCCCAGACATCGATATCGACCAGGCTCGCCGGGAACCGTTCCCGAAACGAGGTGCTTCCCAATTTTCTCAGTGCCTGATCAAGCCTTTTAAGGACGCTGCGCGCTTCTGCCCCGGTCACCATGTTTCGAGTTCCCCTTTTATGGTCTCCGTCTGGTATTCCTGAATGATTCCGTCCACCCGCATCGGTCCAGCCATGCTCAGCTCTATCTTGCCGTACGCCGGGTGGGTGACGGTAACGGCGCGTTCCGGCTCATGGGCATCAAAAACCAGGGATTGGTCCAGGGCGTCGACAAAGGTCGAGAAGGACCCGAAATCCCCGTAAGCCGCCCGGTCGCCCACGACCAGGATCCAGGCGTTGACGAGACCGTGACTGCGGAACTCTTTTCCCGCAGTATCGCCGGTCACGACGGGGCGGAGGCCTGCGGCGGCAACTATCCCGATAAAACCGTCCCCGGAGCGGAGCGCCGCGTGTCGGGAAAGAAGGCTGACCTCGTCGAATTCCGAAAGCGGACAATAGGCGTGGGTAAAGTCGACCAGGACGTTTTGCGTTCCCCCGGGAGCCCCTCCGAAGAGGATGAGGGCGATATCCCGGTATTGGCTGGCCTTTGGCAGGATTCCGTTTCCCGCCCAGAAACTGGGCCTGCCGCTTCCGCCTCCCGTGGCTTCGCCGGGGTGGTTGATGAAACAGCGCGCCGTCGCGCCCACAGCGGCTTCCACCACGTGTTCCTGGTACCCGGGACGCCCGGGCCGGAAGGCTATGGCCGTGGAGAGCAGCGCATGGGGAGTCTTATGGAGATAACAGGTGACGTGGCGCTTGTAGCCTTGGGTCCTCCGGAAAATGAGTCCCCCCGAACCGTGCTCCGGATCGCCCTTTTGCAGAAGCCGCTCCGAATCCGCGCCGGGGCGGTAATCCCCCAGGCAGAAGCCGAGATACGCCAGACCCTCGCCGTTCAGCGCGCCCGAGCCAAAGGCGATCTGGAGCAGCGAAGTCGTCCCCGTACCGTAGACGCCCCGGAGTTCCTTTTCGTAGGATCGGCCCTGGGTTCCTGCGGTGATGCCGTGGAATCCGTAGAGCGCCAGGTCCCGGAAGATAAGATCGAGGGCGTTCCGCGCCATTCCGCGAAGGTCCGCTTCATCGGTCAGAAGGAGGAGTGCGGTAAGCCCATGGACGTCCACGGGAAGGTAGGCCGCGGAATTCCACTCCGTCACGGATTCCGCGAAAAAGCGGTCGAACCAGCGGTTGAGGAGTCTCCGGGCTTTTTCCTGATGCTCCCGGCCCGTCAAACCACTGTTCGGGAACCGCGGTTCCGGCAGAAGACTCCCTGCCGCGAATTCGCAGACGTGGAAGAGCAACGCGTGGTTTTCGCTGAAAAACCACATCGCGTCGTTGCCCGGTTCATCCATCCAATACCTGAAGCCTAAAATGGTCTCTTCAATATTTTTCTGTAGGTCCCGGGAGAGTCGCGCCCCGAACAGGATGAAAGCTTCGAGCACGGCGATGAGCTGGAAATCGGCGCAGTCGTAGCGTTCTCTGGCCGCCTCGAGGGATCGCTCCAGGTTGGCCTCCACCAGAGGCTCCGCCGGACCCTCCGACACGGCCAGGCGGGCAAGGGCCACGAAAACGGAGCTCCCCGCTTCCGTCGCCAGATAACGCAGGGCGGACCTTTTTCTTTCAGCCAAGGGGGACGCTTCACGGGCATCCTCTGCCGCCGAGCCCACCGCCAGCCGTTGGGATCGACGGCGCTCGTCCGCTTCGTTGCGCACCTGCACCCTTAGAATCCGGCGTAAGCCGACTCCCATAAAATCCGCCGTAAAAACCAGGCGATGGTAGCCGGTGGGAAGGGCTTCGCTGCCCACGAGTTCAGCCCGGTTGCGGTCCTCCGCGTTTGTACCCGGGGCCGGGATTCCCCCGGATGGCGGGACGGAAAAAACGCCCGCGATAAGCCGGGTACGGTCCTCCCCGGGAACGAAGGGAATCTTTTCGGCCGCCCACCGAAGCATCACGCCGGTTTCGGTCCCTTCGGGGACCATTGCCCCGCCGGACAGGGGTGATGGAAAGGGATCCCATTCGGCTATGAGCGGTTCTCCACGGTAGCACTCTTTCCCAAAACGGAGCCCTGCGAGTACGTTTTCGCTCCCCTGGACGCCGTCTTCGTCAAAGGCCTCCGGAACGGGAAGCAGCAAGCGCGGCTCCGCCGAAGATGACCGCAGGGCAACCCGGAAGTAGTAGTCCGTATCCCGTTCCGCCAGGTCATCGTGGCGGAGGTAAAAAAAACTCGTTCCCCTGGGCAATCGGATTGAGCCGGTCCAGGAAGCGACCCGATTCCGGCTAAGCGGCGCAAAGTCGACGATGGGCGCACCGTCCTGCCACAGGGCCACGGCACCGCAGGTGCTTAGGGTGATTTCGGCCTCCTGAACTTCGTCGCTATCGAGATACCACAGCGCGTAGCTGCGGAGCGCCGTCGGGGAAAGATGGAAAGCCGACCGATCCACGGTAGGGTTTCCGAAGGGGACGTGAAGGGAGAAGCCGTACTCCTCCCCGTCGATCTCGATCTGGTCCCCCGCGGCAACGTCGGCCAACCGGGGAGGGGAGGGCTCCTCGGTCCGCCGGCGGGCGATAAATTCCCCCCGGCCTGGATTCTCGTGAACCGCGAAACCCTTGTCGAGCCACTCGTTCACTTCACCCTGGAGCACGACCCGGGGAAGCGTCTGCCGCTCCGTCCGGACCGTAGAGAGCAGAACTCGATTGATATAACGATGATCCTGGAGACTATAGGATAGAAAACGCATGTTGCATTGTAAACCTGTATACGCTGTTTGTCAAAACCTTTTGACGGATAGCGACGCGGGCGTTGTCCTGCTGGAGTGCCCCGATACCTGGATCACCGTATCTTCACCCCCTGCTCGGCTTCCCACAGCACCCGCGCCGCCAGGCCGCTCCAGGCTTGCAGGAACGAACCGTGGCCGTAGGGCGGCGAATGGTACTCCACCGCTTCGGGCCAACCCCGGGATAGCCCGTATTCCCAGAATCTGCGCACGGGCAAGAGCCACTCCGGATCCCGCCGGCGGAGCAGGACCCAGGCGAGGACCGCGTCCCAGTAGGGCCAGTCGGCGCCGTTGTGGTAGCGGTAGGGGAACAAGGACTTGCCGCGCCGGCGCGTCGACGCCGCGTAAGGGGGATGCACGGCCATGGTGCCCCAGTCGCCGTAGGGTTGGGCGTCGTTGTTCCCGGCGTACAGGCGGCGCTTGAAGGAGCCGACCAGGCGCTCCTCCTGGTCGGCGTCGGCCAGACCAAAAAAGAGCGCCGCGACGGTCTCCAACGCCAGGTGGCGTTCCCCCGTGCCGTCGCTGTCAATAAATTCAGCGAAGTATCCCTGGTCTTCCAGCCAGAGCCGACGCGCAGCCGAACGGCGAACTTCCTCCGCCTTCGCGGCCCGGCGCGGGTCCAGGTCGGCGGCCCTGACAAGGGCGCCGTAGTACAGGGCGATATCATAGGTGACGGCGCCGCCGCGGAACACGTTGTCCGCCCAGTCCCGGTCGTTGTGGGGTTTGACGGGCAGGTGGTCCGTGTCCTCCAGAGCTTGATAGCGGTCCAGGATCCGGTTCACCAGGGCCGCCACCGTCGCCCCTTCCACGCGCTCGTCCAGCAGGGACCTATCCTTCGTCGCTTTGATGTAATCGAATACCAGGATGATGAAGAACAGGGGCGCGTCGAAGTGGTCGTCCCACCAGGCCAGGGGCGCGCGGTGGTCCCGCGCCAAGTCAGGGTTGTTCCGTTTCAGGTCTCCCCAGTAGCGAAGCCCCGCCGGCGTGGGATGGATCACCCCCGACGGGCAGGTCCCGTCATCGTTGACCCCCACGGCCAGGAAAAGGACTTCCTTCCTGACCAAGTCGGGGTAAAAGGGCAAAAGGGCAAGGGCGGTCCAGTAGCCGTCCCGGAAGTAGGTCCTGGCGGGTATCGAATAGCCGATACCCGCGGCCAGACCGGCGAAGGCTCCGTCCCGGTCGGCCTTGACGTTGCCCCGGGCGGCGTGGAGGGTGTGGACAAAGAGCGTCTTTATTCCCCCGTCCTTCGTCGTCGGGATGGAAGCCAGGCTCTCATAATAACGGGATGCCCAAGGAGGGCTCCCGGCGGGGACCGCGAGCTCGGCGAGGAGGACGTCAAAATCGACGGACTCACCCTGTTCCGGAAGGGCGAAGACGACGGTTTCCCGCAGCCATTCACCGCCGTCCGGGACGGGAGGAGAGGCTGACGTCCCGCCGTCCCCCTCGTACGCAGCCGGATTAAAGGAAATACCGGAATAACGGCGCAGCCGTACCGCCGCGTAGGGACCCGCCGTCGAGGCTTCCCGCGCTTGCGACGACAAAGACAGATTTTCAAGGCCGAGGAGCGCCCTGCCCTGAGCGGCGGGGTAAAACCGGACGGCCAGGGGCCGCTTGCCGCGATAAGCATATTCCAGGGCCAGGCAGGAACGGTCGGTGGAGGCCCACCACCTGAGGCACGCGTCCGAGCCGTGCAGGAACAGGCAGTTCGGACCCGTCTCCGCTACCGTCGGCCAGAAGCGTCCGGGCAAGGCCAGGCTGAAGGAACCCAGACGGCCGACGCCCCAGAGGCCGCAGTTCCCCACGCCCAGGGCGGAAAAGGTGCCGCTGAGCCGGGCTCCGGAAAAAGGGAGGACCAGATCGCCGCTTCCCCGTAGGGCACCGTCGGGACTCGCGACAAGGGACGGTGGAGCTTCGTTCGATGGGACTCCGTTCATACCAACGAGAGGCCGAACCCCGCCATCACTGGTTCGGGACTGCAAAAGGCTTCCGCGAAGGAGACGCCCATGGCGGCGCCTCGTAGGGCGTTCCAGTCCATCACCCGGCGCAGGACTTCCCGCTGGGACGCGAAGGCTTCCAGGGCTTCCTTTTTGCGCTCCGCAAAGGGACTGATATCCACCAAGAGGTGCGGTGGGGGAGCGCGTAGGGGGTCCACGTGAAAGTGCAGGATCCGCGGGCGGGGCAGGGCTGCCGCGCCGTGGCGTTTCCCCCTGTTGGCCAAGGACCAGGCAGCGTCCACCAACAATGAAGCGGCGCGGTGGTCCTGATGCCAATCTTCCACGCCGTGGGTCACGATGAGGTCGGGACGGAGCTGGATCAGCACGGCCTCCAGCCTTTCCCGGGAAGGGGCGTCGTCGGTTATGCTCGTGTCCGGCAGTCCCAGGCAGTACCAATCGTCGACACTCAGGATAGCCGCGGCCCGTCGAGCTTCCTCAAGCCGTTCCTCCGCGGTTCCCGATGCCCCCCCCTCGCCCCGGCTCAGGACCACCACGGCGGTACGGCTTCCCCGCTCCCGGGCCGCGGCGAGCAAGCCGCCGGCGCCCAGTTCGGCGTCGTCCGGGTGGGCCCCAACCACCAGCACGGTGGCGGCCCGTGAAGGGGTACTCATCCCTTGATCCCCGTCGTACTGATGCCCCGCATGAAGTACCGCTGGAAGAACAGGAAGATCACCAGGGTCGGGAGGATGGAGAGGGTCGTCATGGCCAGCAGGTCTCCCCAGCGGACCGCGTACTGGCCCACGAAGTTGGCCAGCGCCAGGGGTACGGTGCGCATGGTGTCGTCGTTGATCACCAAAAAGGGCCACAGATAGTCGTTCCAGCGCCAGACGAAGCTGAAAATGGCCAGGGTTGATATGGCGGGCACCGAGAGAGGGACCATGATGCGGAGAAAGATGGTGCCTTCCCTGGCGCCGTCGATCTCGGCGGACTCGATCAATTCGTCGGGTATCGTCTGCATGTGTTGCCTTATCAGGAATATGCCCGTCGGCGTGGCCGCCGGCGGAATGATGATGCCCCAGATGTTGTTCAAGAGCCCCAAACGCTTGAGGGTCAGGAACATGGGGATCATGATTATTTCCAGGGAAAACATCAGGGTAGCCATGACGATCATGAACAACACGGTCTTGCCGGGAAAATCAAACTTGGCAAAGGCATAGCCCGCCATGGTGCTGATGATCACCGTCAGGATCGTGCTGATCACCGTCACGACGGTACTGTTCCAGAAGAAAAGTCCGAAGTTCCCGAACTTCAGCCCGCTCACAAAGTTGGCTAAACTCCAAATTTTGGGAAACAGCCTGGGGGGATACTGCACCAGTTCGGTGTCGCTCTTGAAGGCGCTCAATACGACCCAGAACATGGGGAGGAAGAACAGGGCGACCAGCGCGACGACGAAGATCAGCCGAAGGTCAAAAAAAATCGACTTTGGCCGGGATTGAATAGATCCCATACTATCGTTCCTCCTGCATCAGCTTGAACTGGAACAGGGACAACAGCAACACCATAAGGAAAAATGCGAAGGACTGGGCGGACGCGTAGCCTACGCCGAAGGGTCGGGTAAAGGCTTCTTCGTAGATGTTCTGCACCAGGAATACCGTAGCCCGTCCGGGGCCCCCCTCGGTGAGCACCACCACCTGCTGGTAGACCTTCAGGGCATTGATGGTCGTCAGCACCAGGACGAGCAGGGTCGTCGGCTTGAGCAAGGGCAGGGTGATACGGAGAAAGCGTTGGGGCCAGCTGGCTCCGTCGATGGACGCCGCCTCGTAGTATTCTTCCGGGATGGCGTTGAGGCCCCCGATAAAGATGACCATAAAGAAACCCGTCTGGGCCCAGACGGAAACCAGGATGATGGACGCGAAGGCGTGGGAACCGTCGATCAACCACGGAACCGACTTTCCTCCCACCAGACGGATCAGAAAATTCAGGATGCCCGTCTCGTAGCCGAAAATCCAGCGCCAGGCGATACCGATGATGATCGGACTGATCATGGATGGCCAGTAGATGAGCGCCCTGGCGACGCCGATGCCGGTAAATTTGTCCCGCAGAAAAACGGCAACCCCCAGGGAAACCACTATGGTCAGGGGAACCGCGAGCAACGTGTACGCGAAGGTATTTCTGAGGGCGGTGTAAAACCGTGGATCCCGAAACAGCTGGGCGTAGTTCTCCAGGCCGATAAAGGTGGCCCGCAGGGTGGTGATGTCGGGACGGACGATGATACCCCGTCGGAACAGGGATTGAAAAAATCCTTCCAAAGCCGGCCAGATGATGAACAGGCCGAAGATGGCAAAGACGGGAAGAATGTACAAATAGGGTACGACAGACAGCTTTCTTCTGCGCATCGGCGTCTCCAGAAAAAATGGAGGCTGCCGTCCCGAACGAGCCTGAGGCAACGGCAGCCCACGCACGACGGTAGCCTCCGGGGCGGCGTCCCGCCGGAAAAACCGGCGGGACAGACCGGACCCTCCGCTTACTTGCCCTTTACGGCGGCCAGGGCTTCGGTGATCTTCGCGTCCACGTCGGCGGCGGCCTGTTCGGGGGTTTTCTGCTTGGTCAGGACGAGCTGAACGTTTTCCTTGACCGTATTCCAGACGAATCCCATGGCGGGATTGGTCACGTCCTTGCTGGCGGCAAGGGGACTTACGGCCAATTCGTGGGCCAGATTGTTCAACGCTTCGGTAGCCTGGGGATTCTGGTAGTCGATCGTCCCCGTGTCCGTCCTGGCGGAGATGGCCATGAGGGTCCTGGCGTAATCGCTGTTGCTTTCCTTGGAGGTGAAGAACTTGATGAAGTCCGCAGCTACCTCGGGATGCTTGGCCGTGGAGAAGGCGGATACGAACTTGTATCCCAGCACGCTGGACCGGGTGGTAACGTAGGGGTTGGGACCAGCGGTCCACTGGAAGTCCTTCAGGTTCTGGATCATGGCCTTGACCTGCCAACTGCCGCTCATCCAGGCGACGCTGTTGCCGCCGAAGAACATGTCCCGGGGATTTTCGGAACCGATCCAGATGCTCTTGGGCATATAGCCGTCGTCGAACATCTTGTCAAACCCGCGGAGGGCCCGAATAGCTTCGGGAGTATTGAAGTTGGCCTTCGTGCCGGTTGCGTCGTAGTAGCTGCCGCCGTTCTCAAAGAGGTACGTGGACCAGCGGTGGGGCGTGACGTCCCACACCAGACCGTACAGGGCGCCTGTCTTTTGCTTGACCTGACCCACGGCCGCCAGGAATTGGTCCCAAGTCCAGGGCTTGTCCTTGGACGGAATGGCGACGCCGGCCTTCTCGAAGAGCGTCTTGTTGAGCATGACCCCGTTCGCGGTTACGTCCAGGGGCGCGCCGACGACCTGGTTGTTCCGGGTCAGGGCGGCCTGGAGGCCAGGGATGAAGGGCTTCAGGAAGTCCTTCCCCAGGTGCTGGGAAAGATCCTGCACGAAAGGCGCGATTTCGGGACGGATGTCGGTGAGCTTGACGATGTCCGGAGGCGTACCCGCGGCAACCAGCTGGGCTACCCGGGGGAACAAGTCGTCATAGGCCACGGTGTTCACCTTGATCGATACGCCTGGGTGGGCCGCGCTGTATTCCGCCGCTTTCTTGTTGAGAAAATCGAGCTCTGCGGGATCGTCGTAGAACCACAGGGCGGTCAGCTCCTTCTGCTGAGGGGCAGCCTGCTTCGTGGCCTCTGTACTCCCTTGGGCTTGTCCGTTGGCGAAGAGCGCGCCGACACCCAGCACCAGCATGGCAAGGGACAATAATACGAATCTTTTCATACGTACCTCCTTGAGATTGAACCGGTCCTAGGGACCGGAAATACGAACCAGAATGACTTCGATCCTATCCTTCGAGGAAGAGATGGTCGAAGAAAAGCTCCGTTCTCCGCCCCCCCCGGAGGGACTCGAAATAAATCGATACCCCTCGGGAAGCACGAGGCGTATACGCCGGGGCCGGGGAGCGTCCGGCGCGAAGGCATTGACCGTCACTGAACAGCGAACGCGTTCCCCCTCGCAAGTCTGCAGTACCGAATAGGCGCAATAGCTATCGCCCTCGACCAGACGGGACCCGTCATCCTCGTGGACGATACTCTCCGCGGCGTCTTCACCCTCGGCGGGGGGGACCAGGAGCAGGACGAGTTCGTCGTAGTACCCCTCGGGGATACGATCCCGGGATTCCCTCACCGGTAAGGCGCTGCCGCTCCGATAATAGTACAGCGGCCCTGATCGGGGGTAAGGCCGCCGGTCAGGGCTGCCGCCTGGGTACCGGGTTCGGAAATCGGCGGAAACCCAGGAAGCTCCGGTGGGGAAGGTCCAGGCGACTTCGTGGATCCCCACTTCCCGGGGCGGTACGACGAACAGGTCATCGCCCACCAGGTGTTCCAGGGATTCCGTACCGTGTATGGCGGCGGGGAACGACTCGATCCACGCCGGACGTTCCATGGGGACCCCCGTCAAGGTCGTGGCAAGGGCAACCGAGTACAGGTAGGGCATGAGGTAGTAGCGCAGACGAATCAACGCAACCAAGTCGGTGAGGATCGCCGGATACAGCCAAGGCTCCGTCGGTACGCCGTCGGGGTTCCAGGAGTGGATGACGAAGCGGGGCTGGAACACCGCGCTCTGGCACCAGCGCAACAGCAGATCGGGGCTTGGAGCGGGTCCATAGAAACCACCGATATCGTGTCCGTAGAAGGGCAGTCCCGACAATCCCATGTTCATGCCCATGGGAATGTTCCACCGCAGGGAAACGTCGTCGGATACGTTGTCCCCCGTCCAGGTACTGGCGAACCGTTGCAGCCCCGCGTAGCCGGAACGGGATACGATCCAGGGCCGCCTTCCGGGACGGGCCCTGAGCAGGGTTTCGTAGGTGGCTTCCGCCATCATGACGGGCAGGAGCTTGCGGTCGCCAAAACGCGCCGATCCTTCATCCTCGATCTCGAACTCGTTGTTGTCGTTCCAGATTCCTTCGACGCCGTAGTCGATGAAACGATGCCTCACCTCGTCTTGCCACCAGGATCGAGCCTGGGGCTTGGAAAAGTCGACCAGGGACGCGATGCCACCCCAGTAGTATTCTTCCAAGGGCGAGCCATCTTCGGCGGGAATATAGCAGCCCCGTTCGGCCAGGTCCTGATGCCAGGGGTGGCTGTTCAGGATACCCGGCTTGATATTGCATATAACGCGGTACCCCCGGTCATGCAGTTTACCGATGAAAGCGGCGGGATCGGGAAATTTTTCCTGGTTCCACAGGAAGGTGTAGCGTTGCCCCGTTTTGCTCTTCACGTATCCGGATGAAAAGTACATACCCTCGCAGGGGATGCCCTCCGTTTCGGTTCTGGTGAAGAAATCGGACACCCGCCGTTCGGCGTCCTCCGGTTCCGTATAGGACATGGAGGACCCGAAAAAGCCAAAGTGGAAGCGCGGCGGCAGGGCGGGAAATCCGGTGACGCCGTAGTAGCCCCGCAGGATATCCCGGTAGTTTTCTCCCGTGAAGACCACGTAGGCGTAGGGAGCGCCGGAGAGCGAAACGGCGGTGTAATAGTTGCTTTCCACGCCGAAGTCGATCTCTTCGACAGCGGTGGTCGGGAAGAATACCCCCGCCACGGTCGAACGTTCCCGGTTGAGTTGCATGAAGAAGGGCACGGAAATATACAGCGGATCCGAGGACGACGCGTCGTAACCCAGCGCGTCCCGGTTGAACATCCTGAAACGCCGGCGATTTTTTACGATACCGCCGGATTTTTCACCCAAGCCGAGAACGATATCCCCTGGTTCCAGGTTGAAATTGAACTTGCCCGGCCGGCTTTCCCCGTCTCCCGCGGTCAGGGTATCCTGCACTCGGAGCGGATAGGGGGGCAGCACCGTTTCGCTGTGCCCGACGGCGCCGCCGAACAACTGAAGACCATGGCGAAAAACGGAAAGGGACGCCGTGCGCTTGTCCACCAGGATGGACACGTCTCCCTTGACGATCGTTACGGTGGCCGCCGTGTCTTCGACCCGATCGATTGAATCCACCGCCCCTGGCCGCAATCCCGGCCAGACGGCAGGATAGGCCGTCTCCCCGGCGGAAACACCGTCGATGCGATACTCCACCAGAAACGCCGACTCGGTCAGACAGCGCAGACAAAGTTCCCCGCCCGTGCCGGTCAACCTTACTTCTGAGTCCGTACGCTGCACTCCGTCAATATTCCGAATTTCCCGGCGCATCCCCATTCCTTTCCCCGGTGGGAACAAAATCGTCCATGATCATCAAAACCTTTTGATATTGCCAATTGTACTGGCAGATCTTCTAACTGTCAAGGAAAACCGACAAATCTACTTTACAGGAGACAAAATCGAGGGTTAACCCGGGGCCTGGTTAAACATTCATTGGGAATGTGGTTAAATACCGGTATGGTTACCATTGTGGACGTCGCGCGCCGCGCGGGAGTGTCCCCCTCGACCGTAAGCCACGTACTCAACGGCAAACGTCCCATCAGCGAGGGGACAAAACAAAGGGTGCGCCAGTCGATACGGGAACTGAGCTATGAACCTAACCCGAACGCTCAAGCCCTGCGGGGTTCGGCGGCGGGCATCATTGGTTTTCTGGCTTCGGATATCACCGAGTTCTTCTCCACTCTGATCATCCGGGGCGTCGAGAAAGCGGTCATCGAGAAGAATAGGTATCTTCTGTTCACCAGTGTCGTCGAATTCGGCAACCGGCCCGAAGAAGCTCTGGCGTTTCTTAAAAGGCGGCGCATCGACGGACTGATCGTCTCCCTTGGCGTTCGCCGACGATTCGCTCTTGAAGGCCTGGCCAGGCTGAAAATCCCCGTCGTAACGATCAATACCAGTCTCGGGAATCAGATACCTTCGGTGGAACCGGACGACCGTCTGGGGGGTGGGGACGCCGCGCGGCATCTTTTGGCCCGGGGCGCCAGGAGGCTTGCGCTCATCGCCGGCCCGCGGGACCGTCTGGCCAGCGAGGATCGGGTCGCAGGCTTTATAGAGGCATTGACCGAAGCGGGTGGCGATTTCGACGCGCAGCGGCACGTAAGCTATGGAGACTTCACCGTCAACTCGGGAAAAAAGGGGCTCCAGGATCTTTTGAATAAGGATAAGGACATCGATGCCCTGTTCTGCGCCAACGACTATATGGCGGCGGGGGCCATCAACGCCGCTCGGGATCTCGGCATCGACGTACCGGGGGCCCTCAAGGTAGTAGGCTTTGACGATCGGGAATTCGGGGAATTTTGG
This sequence comes from Treponema denticola, assembly GCA_020719845.1. Lineage (GTDB taxonomy): Bacteria > Spirochaetota > Spirochaetia > Treponematales > Breznakiellaceae > DYPP01. The sequence continues at coordinate 13,124 of DYPP01000025.1, forward strand.
ACCATACCGATCAGCACCTTTCAATTGCCCTTATACGACATTGGTAGACGCAGTGCCGGATTGCTGATGGATCGTATGGATGGTAGGGAGAGCGATGATCTCCATCCGTTGTTGCCCAGCAGATTGATCCAGCGCCAGTCCAGTTAGGATTTTATCTCTGACCGGCTCCTGGCGTAATCTGGAACCTGCCCCACGGCGCCCGGGAAGGGGAAACCAGGGGCACCTTATCCGACTGGGTCAAGGGGATCTGCCGCCGATCCCCCTTATTCTTCCGCCGCGAAGGTCCCAAAATCCGCCAGTCCCAGCAGCGGGTCGTCGGTGTAGCCCGCGGGCTTGATGCGCATGGCTTCGATGAAGCGGGCCCAGTAGTTGACCTTGGCGGCCATCGCCGCTGCAGCCACGATTTCTTCGGGGGAAAAAAGCCGGCGCAGGTCGGTGAGCAGGGTTTGGCTGAAACGCACCGGCGTGGCCGTCATGGCCAGGGCAAAGCGCAGGGCGGCCTTTTCCCGTTCGCTGAAGGTGGCCACGTCGCCGATGGCCACGCGGCCCTGCATGGCCCTGATCTCGTCTTCCGTGATGCCGTGCTTGGGGTATTCGAAGGCGTTGACGTCGACGGCGAAGGGACAGGAAGCGGCGTACGAAACCTGCACCCGCAGCAGGGCGGCCATCCGGGGCTCCAGAATTTTCCCGACACCCTTTTCGACGTACAGTTCGAGGGCTCCCGACGCGATGCCCAGATCCGACGACCAGGTCAGGACGCGGCCGGGCAGCAGTTCCTTGTCGAACTCCCGTTCGGCGAATCCGAGCAGAAAGCGGGAGAAGGCGGGAATCTTTTCCGGCGGGCTGACCAGGCTGCGGGCCGCCGCGTCGACTTCCGCCGACCAGACGCCGCCGGGCACGGGTTCGCGCTCTTCGGCGGTAAGCCGGGGTTTGGCGGTGGCGCAGGCGGCGGCGCCGGCGGCGGCCAGAACCAGGCAGGCGGCGGCGGCAGTGCGGAGACCGGTTTGCAGGGGCTTTTTCATGGCGAATCCTCCTGGGCGGCGCGGACGACGGCGAAGGCCGCCGACGCGGAATCCACCTGGAGCGTACTCCGCGCCGTCCGGTCCGTCTACGGCCGAAATGGGCGGATCAGTCGGAGACGGTCTCCGGCGGGTAAGCCCCGCGCCGGGCTGCTTCGGCGCAAAGTACCTTTCCAGCGCCGCCCTCCAGGGCAGCACCAGTATGCCGTCGCGCTTTTCCGCCTGAGCGACACGGGCGACGCCCGCCCGTTCCGCGTCGGGGAATTCGGCGCCGAGGGTGTGGAGCGAAGCAAGGTGGTTGGCTTGGGGCATTCATGAGTCCGGTCTAAAAACCGGTTGTTTTTAGACCGGACTTAAGCAAAGGAAGGTTCCGATCAGGGTATCCTCGAGAATCCCCTAGTACCCCTAGATCGTTTTGTCATCCGCGCCGACATCCCGGGCTTTGGTGCTTTCTGCACCTCATCGATGACGACATGAGTTGTTTCCGGTGGAGTTCCCAGGACTCGAGCACGGAACGATTGGGGAAACCGGGGAAATTCATCTTCCAGTTCCGGTTGCAGCAGATCCAGGTACGGCGTGGCAGCCGGATCGAACAACGCGTGCAGGAGGGTGCTTTCCCCGGTGCCTCGGTGGCCGAACAAGAAAAAGTGCTCGTTTTTGTCGAACTGGATCAAACGATCCATCATGGCCATGCCTCGGATCATACTCCATAAATGGCGGACATATACGGAGTTTGATCCATGATTCGCGTTTACGCGAGTGAATATTTGCGGGAATCTATTTCGGAAGGCAGTGCGCCAACCGCACCGCCACCGCTCCCCGGGGGATGTGGTCCCCGATTCGGGAACCCCCTGGCGCGGGGTGGGGGAGGTGATCATGGCCGACTCCTTTTTAAGGAATTCATTGTTCCGCCGGCGGCGGCGCTTCCTTGCCCGCGAACACGGCGTCGCTGGTGGCGTTGAGGCCCAGGTTGCGCAGGCCCGCCTCGTCGCCGGGGCCGGGAAAGTGGGACAGGTGCAGTTCGCAGCCGTCCAGCTGCTTGAGGGCTTCCAGCGCGGCCTGGGCGGTGGGGTTCATGGCGGCGGAGACCGCCAGGGCGATCAGGGTTTCGTCCAGGTTGAGGCTTTCGCTCTTGCGTTCCAGGATGTCGTGCTTCAGGGAGCGGATGGAGGCGGTGACCACCGGCGGCAGCAGGTGGATGCGGTCCGGGATGTCCGCCAGCAGCTTGGCCGCGTTCAGCACCACCGCGCTGGCGGCGTGGAACAGGGGCGAATTCTTGCCCGTGACGATGCGGCCGTCCGGGAGCTCCAGCGCGGCGCCGCAGAAGATGCCGTCCCGGCCCTTGCGCGTCTGGGACGCCAGGCGGGCGCTTTCCCGGGCGGGCAGCACCACCCGTCGGTCTGCGCACTTCAGGTCCAGGCTTTCCATGATGGCGTCCACCCGTCGCAGGGGCTCCGCGTCGCCGATGCCCAGGGCGTATTCGGCGGCGATGCGGAACCGGCGGCGGATGACTTCCTGCCGCGCCGCTTCCCGGCAGGCGGCGTCGTCCACGATCCCCGCGGCGATGCGGTTGACCCCCATGTCGGTGGGCGAACGGTACAGCTCGCCGCCGCCCAGGCGCTGCAGGATGCGGCTCAGCACGGGGAATACTTCCACGTCCCGGTTGTAGTTGATCGACGTCACGCCGTAGGCTTCCAGATGGAAGGGATCCAGGCAGTTGAAATCCCCCAGGTCCGCGGTGGCCGCTTCGTAGGCGGTGTTGACCGGATGCTTCAGCGGCAGGTTCCAGACCGGAAAGGTCTCGAACTTGGAATACGCCGCCGGTCGGCCGGCGCTGCGGTCATGGTAGAGCAGGGTCAGGGCGGTGGCCAGCTTGCCGCTGCCCGGACCGGGGCCGGTGATGACCACGATGGGCTTGGTCGTGGGAATATAGGCGTTGGCGCCGTAGCCTTCAGGGCTGACGATCAGGTCCACGTCGTTGGGGTAGCCCCGGGTAAGGCGGTGGATGAAGACGGGGATGCCGAAGCGTTCCAGCCGGGCGCGGAACTGCACCGCCGCGGGCTGCTCGTTGTAGCGGGTGATCACCACCCCGGCCATGCCCACGCCCCAGTCCGCCAGTTCGTCGATCACCCGCAGGGCGTCGGCGTCGTAGGTGATGCCGAAGTCGCCCCGCAGCTTCTTGCGCTCGATGTCCCCGGCGTGGATGCAGAGCAGCACTTCCGCCCGGTCCTTGAGGCGGGCCAGCAGGCGCATCTTGACGTTGGGGTCATAGCCGGGGAGGACCCGGGCGGCGTGGTAGTCCCAGAGCAGCTTGCCGCCGAACTCCAGGTACAGTTTTTCGTTCTTGTCCGCCCGGTCGAGGATGAAGGCCGCCTGCTCGGCCAGGTATTTTTCGTTGTCGAAGCCCCAGCTGGTGTTCATGGCCCCCCATGATAGAGGAAAAGGGAAAGGATGGCCATACGGCCTACGCGAATCCGACCGATCGTCGCCGCGGACGCGGGAAAAGCGGCTAGCCGGGGTGTCGCCCGACTAGGGCACGAACCGGTACCCCAGCCCCCGGACGGTCACGATGTGCCGGGGTAGTGGGTCGGCGTCGCCGATTTTTTTGCGCAGCCAGGCGATATGTACGTCCACGGTGCGCGTCGTCGTCTCGCTGCCGTAGCCCCAGGCCGCGTCCAGCAGCTGGTCCCGGGAAACGATGATCCCCGGGTGGTCGGTCAGATAGGCCAGCAGCTTGAACTCCTGGCTGGACAGCGCCAGCCGCTCGGTCCCGCGCAGCACGTGGCCGGTCGAAAAATCGACGCTGAAGCCGTCGTAGCTTTCCTGTCCCCGCTTGCCCGCCGGATCCGGGCCGGGGGTCGCACCGGCGGCAGCGGCGGGCATGCGGCGCAGCTGGGCTTCGACCCGGGCCAGCAGTTCGGCCATGTCGAAGGGTTTGGTCAGGTAGTCGTCGGCGCCCATTTCAAGGCCCAGGACCTTGTCCAGGGTCAGGCTCCGGGCGGTCAGCATCAGGATCGGGCCGCGGAGCCCCTTGCCCCGCAGGTCCCGGCAGATGTCCAGCCCGTTCTAGCCGGGCAGCATGACGTCCAGGATGAGCAGGTCCCAGGCCCCGCGCACCGCTTTTTTTAAGCCCGCCGGCCCGTCGGCGGCGGATTCGCAGCGGTAGCCTTCGGCTTCCAGCCGGTCGCTGAGGGTCATGGCCAGGGCTTTTTCGTCTTCCACCAGCAGGATGCGCGGCTGGCCAGACACCGGCGGCCTCCAGGGGCAGGCGGACGATGAATTGGGCGCCCAGGTCGCCCAAGGCTTCGTACCCCACGGTTCCGCCGTGGGCGGCGACGATGCGGCGCACCAGGTTCAAGCCCAGGCCGCTGCCGGACGTCTGATCCGACCGGGCACGTCCACCCCGGTAGAAAGCTTCAAAAATCAGCTTGCGTTCTTGCCGCCTGACCCCCGGACCGTGGTCCCGGAAGCCGACCAGGGCCCATTTCCCGGCTTCCGTCCGCAGGTCGAGGCCCAAAAAGCCGCCTTCCCGGCCGTGCTTGAGGGCGTTGGCCACCAGGTTGCCGAAGGCCAGCTCCAGGGCCGCGGCGTCGCCCCGCATCCGGGCGTCCTGTTTGAAGGGGGCTTCCAGGCGGAAGTGGGCGGCCGCCAGCTCGCCGCCCCTGGTCGCGGATGGCCACGCCGTAGGCGGCGGTCTTTGCCGCGTCCCGGATGATGCCCGCGGCCAGGTTGTCCGCGGTGGAGCGGATCACCGCCACCGGCGTCTTGAGCTCGTGGGTCACCGAGGCGATGAATTCCCGCCGGCGTTCGGTCAGTTCCTCCTTCCGGCGAACCGCGATGGACAGGACGACCAGGGCCGTGCTGAGCAGGGCCAGGATGCCGAAACTGACCAGAATGTTGCGCACCGTCGCGGCCTGGACCGCGGCGGCCAGGGAACCCGAGCGGTGCACCGCCTCCAGCACCCAGCGGGCTCCCTCCAGCCGGGCCCGGTTGAATTCCAGGCGCCGGTCCGGATCCGGTTGGGTGTTGATGATTTTTCTTCTGATGCGCAGCAAGGTCAGGGCCGGCGGGGCGCCGTTGGCGGCCCTCAAAGCGGCGCCGGGGGACGATCCGGGAGCGTACAACAGGGACCTGGAACAGTGGTTGACGGCTTCGGACGGCTGGCACAACGCCCAGCTGGCCGTCGAGTCCGCCGCAGACGAAGCCCGGCTGGCGGTACCCCGGCCGGACCTGAACCTTACGGGGACGGTGGGCAGCGTGCTGGCCGGGACCGGCGCCGGTACCCGGCAGTGGTCGGCTGCGGCACTGGCCGCCGCGGAAGCCGACGGCCTGCGCTCACAGTGGCAGACTGTGGTGGCCATCCAGAGCCTGCGGGACGTCCAGGATCAGCTGGACTGCCGTTGGGCGGCGCTTCCGGCTACAGACTGAGGATCACCTTGCCGCTGCTGCCCCCCAGCATGGCGTCGAAGCCCTGCTGGAAGTCGTCGAAGCGGAAGCGGTGGGTGATGACCGGGGCGATGTCCAGCCCGGAGAGCAGCATGGCCTGCATTTTGTACCAGGTCTCGAAGATTTCCCGGCCGTAGATGCCCTTGAGGTGCAGGCCCTTGAAGATGACCTGGTCCCAGTCGATCCTGGTCTCCGGGGGCAGGATGCCCAGCAGGGCAATGCGGCCGCCGGGGTACATGCCCTCCAGCATGGACTCGAAGGCGTCCCCGGCGCCGGACATCTCCAGGCCGATGTCGAAACCCTTCATGCCCTCCCGGGCGATGAAGGCCTGGACAGAATCTTCCCGGACATTGATGGTGTGCGTGGCGCCCAGTTTGCGGGCCAGTTCCAGCCGCCAGGGGTTGACGTCGGAGATCACCACCCGTTTGGCGCCCACGTGGCGGCTGATGGCGGCGGCCATGCAGCCGATGGGCCCGGCGCCGGTGATCAGCACGTCCTCGCCGATCATGTCGAAGGAAAGCGCGGTATGCGTGGCGTTGCCGTAGGGATCGAAGATGGCGGCCACCTCATCGGACAGGGTAGGGTGCACCCGCCAGGCGTTGGAGGCGGGCAGGCAGAGGTATTCGGCAAAGGCGCCGTCCCGGTTGACGCCGATGCCGATGGTGTTCGGACACAGGTGGCGCCGTCCGGCCAGGCAGGACCGGCAGGTCCCGCAGACGATATGCCCCTCGCCGGAGACGCGTTCGCCCACCTGCCAGGCGGTGACCGAACTGCCGAGCGCCACGATTTCACCGACAAATTCATGTCCGATGACCAGGGGCGGGCGGATGGTTTTCTGGGACCAGGCGTCCCATTTATAGATATGGATATCCGTGCCGCAGATGGCGACTTTTTTGATCTTGACCAAAAGATCGTTCGGTCCGATGGCGGGAATGGGGACGTCCTCCATCCAGATTCCGACCCCGGCTTGACGTTTGACCAGCGCTTTCATGCTGCTTCCTCCAACAGCATCCAGTATACGCCTTCAAACTTGATCGCGACAGTACCCGCCGGCCGGTGCGGAGTCCGGGGATGGCCGCCGGCTTCGGCCGCGGCGGCTCCTCGGCTTCGTACCCGCCGACGGTATGGCTACAGCTCGATTTTGGCGCCCAACAGCTTCATGAATTTGGACATCCAGTCCGGGTGGGCCGGCCAGGCGGGGGCGGAAACCAGGTTGCCTTCCACGTGGGCGGTATCCACGGGGATATCCTGGTAGATGCCCCCCGCGTCGGTAACCCCCGGTCCGACCGCCGGATAGGCGGCGCATTCCCGGCCCTTGAGCACTCCCGCCGCGGCCAGCACCTGCGGCCCGTGGCAGATCACGGCCACCGGCTTTTTGGCCGTAAAGAAGTGGCGGACGATCTCCAGCACCCGGGGGTTCAGACGGATGTATTCCGGCGCCCGGCCGCCGGGGATGACCAGGCCGTCGTAGGCCGCCGGATCCACCTCGGCGAAGGTGGCGTTCAAGCCGAAATTGTGGCCCGGTTTTTCCGAATAGGTCTGGTCGCCCTCAAAATCGTGCACCGCGGTCCGGACCTTGTCGCCGGCCTTCTTGTCCGGACATACCGCGTGCACCTGGTAGCCGACAGCGGCCAGGGTCTGGAACGGCACCATAACTTCGTAGTCCTCCACAAAATCGCCCACCAGAAACAGAATCTGCTTCGTCTTCACCGGGAACCTCCTGAACGAGAAGTAAGGATTCAAAATTGACCGGAGTCATATTTTGATCGAGTCAGTGTATCACTATATTGACAATTTTGCATATTAAAATATTGTTAATTTTTCCGGATGCGCCATTCGGCCCCCAGGTGTTACGAAGCTTGGGGTATTGAAAAAACTGCCGTATGTGCCGGTTGGGGTCGCTGGACCCCCAGGGGCAGCATAGTCCGGACTATCCCCATCGGTTCGCAACACACCGTACCGGCGACCTGGTTTTGGTGGTTGGTGCGTGTTGCTTTTAACGGAGACCTGTCCTAATCTATGGTATATGTCTTCATGCCCTGTGTGTATTCGAACAGTTTTACTCAGCTTGGCCATCTGCGCCGCGGCGGAAGATCGACCGTCCTTTTCCACCCTGGGACCGGCGGACGGCTTGCCGAATTCGTCGGTTTCTTCAATTGTGCAGGACCAGAAGGGGTTTCTGTGGTTCGGCACCCAGGGCGGACTGGTCCGCTACGACGGCTACGCCTTCAAGCGGTACGAGAATGAGCCCTTTGCGGACAACGTGCTGAGCCATAACCAGGTCCAGACGCTGTTCCTGGACGGCGAGGTGCTCTGGGTGGGCACCTACGGCGGCTTGAACCGTCTGGATCTCAAGACCGACCGAATTGTCCCGTATCTGCACGACCCGGATGACCCGAACAGCCTGGGGGGCAACCTGGTGACCACCCTGGAACGGGACGCCGCAGGCCGGCTCTGGGTGGGCAGCAGCGAGGGGCTGGATCGTCTGGACGAAGAAACCGGCGTGTTTACCCATTACCCGGTGCGGGAAGCGGATCCCCGGGCCCTGCCCCACCAGTTCATCCGCGATCTGCACCGCGACGCGACGGGGACCCTCTGGATCGGCACCAGCGGCGGCTCCCTGGCCCGCTACGAGCCGGGGACGGACGATTTTCTGCGTATTCCCGGGGACGCCGGGAACCCGGCGGCCCTGCCCAGCCGGTACGTCATGTCCATCGCCGAAACCGAGGACGGCGAACTCTGGTTCGGCACCTGGTTCGGCGGGATTTCCCGGCTCAAGAATCGCCAAACCCTGGAATTCGAAACCCTGAAGCTGCCGGACGACCGGATCTATTTCGTCTCCGCCATCTATCAGGATCGGCTCTATATCGGTACCTGGGGCGGCGGCCTGTTCGCCTACACCCCGTCCACCGGCGCCGTCGACCGCTACCGGAGCACCGATGGCCCGGGTTCCATCGGCAGCGACGTGGTCTATTCGGCCTTCCTCGATTCCAACAACGTTTCCTGGATCGGCACCAACGGCGGCGGGGTGTCCCGTTCAGAGCGGAAGGATCTGAACTACACGATGTTCCTGCACGATCCGGAAAAGCCCGGCAGCCTGGCTCCGGGCAAGGTGACGTCCATCCTGGAGGACCGCGTCGGAGCGCTCTGGGTGGGGGTGTACAACGGCGGCCTGAACCGGCTGGATCAACGAACCGGTATCTTCCGCCATTATCGGCATGATTCCCAAAACCGGCGCAGCCTGCCCGACGATATCGTCAATTCGATGTACGAAGACCGCCGGGGCGTGCTCTGGGTTTCCACCAACGGCGGTCTGGCGCGCTACGATCGGGGAAGCGACGATTTTACCGTTTTCAGGTATGATCCGGACGATCCGGATTCCCTGGCGGACAACGTCGTCTACTGCGTCGAGGAAAGCCCCGAGGGGGACCTCTGGGTGGGTACCTATACCCGGGGCCTGGACCGCCTGGAGCGCTCAAGCGGCCGTTTTGTCCACTATACGCCCCGGGGCGAGAGCCCCAATGGACCCCTGGACGCGCTGGTGTTCGATCTGGAATACGACCGGCAGGGCCAACTCTGGATCGGCTGCAACAACGGCCTGGACCGCCTGAAGGACGGCGTCTTCAACCACTACACCTACGACAGGGCGGATACGGCGGGCATATCTTCCAACGCCATCCGGCATCTGTTCCGGGATTCCCGGGGAACCCTCTGGCTGGGGTCCGTCGGCGGCGGCTTGATGCGCTACGACGACCAGGCGGACAGCTTCATGCACATTACCAAGAAGCAGGGCTTGATCGACAATACGGTACGGTCCATCCTGGAAGACGGCGACGGCAAGCTCTGGGTAGGCACCTCGACGGGAATCGGGTTTATCAACAAGTCCACCTCGTATTTCCGGGGCTATTCGGTCTACAACGACCTCAAGGATCGGGAATTCCACACCGGCGCCTTCCGGGGCCGGGACGGCTTTCTGTATTTCGGCGGCCAGGGCGCGGTCTACCGGTTGAATCCGGTCAACCAGGCGCCCCGGGCCAAGGCGCCCCGGCTGCTGGTCTCGGAAATCTTCATCAACGGGCTGAACATCGCCCAGGACGACGGCTATTCCGTTTCGGCGGCCTACGTAGAATCCCTGGACCTGAAATACGACGCCAACAACGTCATGATCAGTTTTGCGGTGGTGGATTTCCGCGCTCCCGGCCGCAATCTCTATTCCTATAAACTGGAGGGCTTCGACGACGAGTGGTCCCAGCCTTCCACCAACAATACGGCCACCTACACCAACCTGCCCGGAGCGGAGTATACCCTGCGCATCCGGGCCGCGGACAACGACGGCATCTGGAACGACGAAGCCCTGGCCCTGCCGCTGCGCGTCGGCATGCCCCCCTGGCTGACCCCCGGCGCCTTCGTCGCCTACTTTGCGGTTTTGGTCGGGATCGGGTACCTGATCGCGACGCTGCGCACCGAAGGGCGGATGCGGGCCAAGATCGTCGAGCTGACCCAGGTCAAGGCGGGTCTGGAAGCCGCGAACCGGCGGCTGGATGAGATCAGCACCCTGGACGCGTTGACGGGACTCAGCAACCGGCGGCGCCTGGACCTGCTGTTCCCGCTTTTAGCCGCCGACGGAGCCCGGGAGAAGAAGAATCTGTCGGTGCTCATGCTGGACATCGATTTTTTCAAGAACTACAACGACCGCTACGGCCACCCCAAGGGCGACGACGCCCTGGTCACCGTCGCGGGAGCTCTGAAGAAGTCGCTGGAGCGGGCTACCGACTTTATCGCCCGCTACGGCGGCGAGGAATTCATCGCCGTGCTGCCCAATACGGACTCCGACGGCGCCGGGCGGGTGGCCGAACGGATGCGCCGGGCGGTGGAATCGCTGGGGGTGCCCAACGAGGGCTCGACTATTTCCCGGGTGGTTACGATCAGCGCCGGTATCGCTACGGGCATTCCCGACCCCTCGCGGGACGGCTTTGACCTGATCGAAGCCGCGGATCAGGCCCTGTACCAGGCTAAGTCGCAGGGGCGGAACCGGGTGGTGTAAGCTCCTTCCAGCGCACCACCAGCGCCGAAAGGGGCGCCAGTTCCAGTTTGCCCGCTTTTTCCGCGTCCGTGAACGTCCGCGCCCGGTATTTCCGCGCCGTCCGGCGGGAACTCCAGGCGTCGATGAAGTCCGTTTCCCCGGCGACGCCATTGATCAGCAGCCGGGAAGCGACGAATCCGCCGTCCCCTGCCAGCAGGTAGCGTTCCCGCAGGGCCAGCAGCCCGGGATCGACCACCAGCGCGGCGCCGGAAGTCGGGTGGATGTTGACCGCCAGCAGCGACAGGGCAGGGCTGCCGGCTTTTTCCGACCGCGTCCGGGAAAGGCCGCGGTGCAGGTAGACCCGCAGCCGGCGGTCCGGGGCGACCAGGGGTCCGGGGTCCAGGACTTCCCGGCCCATGACCCGCTTCCAGATCAGGGAGGCGTAGAAGTCCGGCCGGGGCGCAAAGCTGTCCTGGTCCAGCAAGCCGTAGCGGGCGCCGATCAGGGACTGGCGGAAAACCCGCTGTACCCCTTCCTGGGCCAGCACCCCCAGCTCGTCCAGCCACCACAGGGTGGACACAAAGCCGTCGGACAGGCCTTCTTCGCCGCCGTACAGGGCGTGGGCGGTTTCGGTCATCCAGTTTTCCGTCCGCCGGTGGCGGGGCCGGCTGCGGTTGGCCGCGTCCAGCGCCTTGCGCACCGCCCGGTTGTGTCGGCGGACTTCATCCAGCGCCCGGGGGGACAGCAGGACCGCCGGACCCGCGCGCCGGGTGGCCACCCGGCCGTGGCTGGACTGCTGGGGGTAGTAGTGCCAGCTCAGGGCGTCCAGGAATCCCGCCGCCGGACCGGCGCAGAAACTGCGGATCAGGGGGTTGGGCTCGCCGATGCGCGGCCAGACGGCGGACGCGGGGCCCACCAGAAAGGCGTCCGGCGCCAGGCCCTTGAGCAGCGACCCGAAGCGGGCAAAGTCCCGGGCGTACTGGCCGGCGGAGACGCGGTGCTTGAGGCCGTAGACGAAGGGAAACCCGTTGACCTCATTGCCCAACTCCCAGGCGCCTACCCGCAGGTTCCGGGACAGGGAATGGGCCGCCAGCTTGTTCAGGTTGGTCTCCAGCCAGGCGCCGTCGGCGTCCCGGTCCGCCGGGCCGGCGCTGACCGTGAACAGCAGGCTGCAGCGGGTCCGGTCGCAGAAGCGGTGTACCCGCTTCCAGACGCCCTTGCCCAGCTTGTAGCGGTGCCTGCCCGGGTCGGCGGGCGGGGATTCCGGATCGTCGGGTTCTTCATGATAGGCCAGGCCCCGGGCGCCGGCGGCCTTGCGCCCCGGTTTGTAGCGCACGTGGTCGGCTTCGGTGCCGCCGATGCGCAGCATGGCCGGCGCCAGGGCGCGGGCAAAGGCGACCAGCTTTTCGTTTTCCAGGTCCAGGGGCGCCACCAGGTCGGTGGCCACGCCGTTCTTCATCGATTTGGCCGGGCCCCACCAGTGGCCGCCCAGCAGCAGGGACGTGTCGATGGTGAAGGAAAGGAATTCGGGCTTGAGCGTCTGCAGTACCGGCGTCGCGGCGTCCGGCGGCGCAAGAGCGTAGGTCCGTGGTTGATGGCGCTTCATGTTTTTAGTATACCACGACCGCGGCCGGTCCGACGCCGGACCGCCCACCCTCGACGGGCCGGCCGTCTACCCGCTATACTGGGCGCATACTGCGTTTTGAGGGAGTACGATCATGGAAGTCCGGGTCCGTTACGCCCCGTCCCCGACGGGGCTTCAGCATATCGGCGGGGTGCGCACCGCCCTGTTCAACTATCTGTTCGCCCGCTCCATGGGCGGAACCTTCATCCTGCGGCTGGAAGACACCGACCAGACGCGCTCCGAGCCGGCCTTTGTGCAGAATCTGTACGATACCTTCGCCTGGCTGGGCGTACGCTGGGACGAGGGTCCCGACGTGGGCGGTCCCTGCGTCCCCTACGTCCAGTCCGAGCGTGGCGCAATCTATAAGGAACACGCCGAACGGCTGCTGGCCGCGGACCAGGCCTACTACTGTTTCTGCACCGCCGAACGGTTGGACCGCATCCGGCAGGAGCGGGAAGCCGCCAAATCCGCCGAGACCGGCTACGATCGGCACTGCCGGTCCATCCCCGCCGCCGAGGCCGCCGCCCGGGCCGCCGCCGGCGAACCCCACGTCGTCCGGCTCAAGATTCCCCTGGGGCAGAGCACCCGCTTCCGGGACCATCTGCTGGGGGACATTGAATGGAAGAACGACGACGTCAACCCCGATCCGGTGCTGCTCAAGACCGACGGCTTCCCCACCTACCACCTGGCCAACGTGGTGGACGACCACCTGATGCGCGTCAGCCACGTCCTGCGGGCCCAGGAATGGATTCCTTCCACCCCCCTGCACGTGATCATGTACCGGGCCTTCGGCTGGGAGCACCCCGAGTACTGCCATCTGCCCATGGTCATGGGCCAGGACGGCAAAAAGCTCAGCAAGCGCCACGGCGCCACCAGCATGGACGAGTTCCGCCGCCAGGGGTACCTGCCGGAGGCGCTGATCAATTACGTAGCCCTGCTGGGGGCTTCCTACGAGGAAGGCAAGGAAATCTACACCCTGGAGGAACTGGCCCAGCGCTTCCGGCTGGAAAAGCTGAACAAGGCGCCGGCGGTCTTCGACTACCAGAAGCTGCAGTGGTACAACGGCCAGTACATGCGCCTGAAGACCGACGCCGAGCTGGCCGCCCTCTGTCTGCCGGAAGCCCGGACCGCGGGCCTCTTCGGCGTGCCGGACGCCGGGCCGACGGCGGCGCAGCAAAGCGCCTTTGTCGCCGCCATGCCGCTGATCAAGGAGCGCATCACCTTTGCCCAGGAAGCACCCGCCAAGCTGGCCTACCTCTTCAGCGAGCCCCCGCTGCCGGCGGTGGAAGAATTCATCCCCAAGAAGGCCGACGCCGCCCAGGCTCTGGCCCTGCTGCGCCTGGGCCGGGAGCTGGTCGCGGGGCTGGCGGAGGATGCGGACGAACAGGCCGAAGTCCGGGTCAAAAGTCTGGCCGAAAGCCGGGGGGTCAAGCTGGGCGACCTGATGATGCCCCTGCGGGTGGCGGTCACCGGTGCCCGGGTCAGCCCGCCGCTCTTTGGTTCGGTGCGCATCCTGGGTGCCGAACGCGCCCTGGCCCGGGTGGACGCGGCCCTGGCATTGCTGGAAAAGGCCCCATGACCGCCCATTTCCGCGGCTTGTCGGCCGGTGCCGCCCTGTTGTCCGCCCTGCTGTCCGCCCTGCCCCTGGCGGCGGCGGATCTTTCCGCCGACGTCCAGCGGCGGCTGGCGGAAAATCCGCTGCTGACCGAATTCCGTCTGCACCCCGAAGGCCTGACCCTGCTGCCCGCCTACGGCGGCGCCCAGGACTTCGGCACCGTCCGTTTCCGGGTGCGCACCGAGGTGGTCGGGGATGGC
>DYPP01000025.1:27150-28395 GCA_020719845.1 Treponema denticola
CCAGGACTTCGGCACCGTCCGTTTCCGGGTGCGCACCGAGGTGGTCGGGGATGGCATCGAACTGCGCATGGTCAACCTGGATCCCCTCAAATACCTGATTTTCCCCGCCGTGCCGCCCCGGCGCGCGCTGGTGGATCTGGTCTACCTGCCCGGACCGGAGCGGTCGTTGCTCTATACCGCCTGGAGCGTGCGTTCCTACGTCTTCATCCCCGCCGCCGCGGGCGTGCAGGTGCCCCTGCGCCGGCGGGCCTTGGCGCTCAAGGACTGGTTTGTGCATTTGATGACGGACCACGTGCCATGAAAATCCGGGTCATCGAGCTGCCCCTGGACTTCGGCGCCAACCGCCGGGGCAGCGACATGGGGCCTTCGGCCATCCGGCTGGCGGGTCTCAAGCAGGCGCTGGCCGACCTGGGCCACGAGAGCGAAGAATCCTTTCCGGGGATTCCCGTCCCGGCCCAGGAGTTTGTGGAAGAAGGTGACCCGACGGCGCGCTTTCTGGCGCCCATCGCCGCAGCCTGCGGCCAGCTGGCCGACCGGGTCCACGCTGCGGTGGCCGAGGGCGCTTTCCCGCTGGTTCTGGGCGGCGACCACTCCATCGCCATCGGTACGCTGGCCGGACTCGGCGCGGCCTACGCCGAGCGGGGCCTGCGCTGGGGTACGCTCTGGGTGGACGCCCACGGCGACTTCAATACCCCGGAAAGCACCCTTTCGGGCAACATCCACGGCATGTCCCTGGCCGTCGCCTGCGGCTACGGCCGCCGGGAGCTCACCGGCCTGCACGGCGCCTTCCGCAAGCTGGATCCCCACAACGTGGCCCTGGTGGGCGTCCGCGACCTGGACCCCCGGGAAAAGGACAACATGCGCGCCGCAGGCCTGAGGGTCTTCACCATGACCGAGGTGGACCGCCTGGGCATCGCCGAAACCAGCCGGCGCATCGTCGCCTTCTTCCAGGAACGGGTGGACCGCCTCCACGTCAGCGTGGACATGGACGTCATGGATCCCATGTTCGCCCCCGGAGTCGGCATCCCCCTGGCCGGGGGCTTCAGCTATCGGGAAGTGCTCCTGCTGGCGGAAGAACTGGCGGGCTCGGGCTTGCTGGGCTCGGTGGAGCTGGTGGAAGTCAACCCTGTTCTGGACGTGCGCAACCAGACCGCCCGCATGGCGGTGGAAATAGCCGCCCGCCTGCTGGGAGCCCGGGTCTACTGACCCGCGGGGTCTACTGACCCGCGGGGTCTACTGACCCGC
>DYPP01000025.1:28495-32551 GCA_020719845.1 Treponema denticola
GGGTCTACTGACCCGCGGGGTCTACTGACCCGCGGGGTCTACTGACCCGCCTTTCCACGGGCTCTTTACCAAGACAATGACAGTAGGATAATATTTGTCGATTATCCGAGGAGGCTCCACCATGCTGCACGAACCCGCCGCGCCCAGCGGCAAAGACCCGGCTTTTGCCTACAAACGGGACCTGGGGGTCAAGATGTTCACCCTGTACAGCCTGTTCTACGTCGGTTTCATCGTCATCAACCTGCTCAAGCCGGTGTTGATGGAAAGCACCGTGCTGGCCGGACTGAACCTGGCGGTGGTCTACGGTTTTTCGCTCATCGTGCTGGCCCTGATCATGGCCTTGATCTACAATTTTGCCTGCGGCAAGCGGGAACGCGAACTCGCCGTCGGTACGGGAGCCTGACATGGTCGAAATTCTGCCCGTCATCCTATTCGTTTCTTTTGTGGCCCTGGTTTTGGCCGTTTCTTTCTATTTTGCCGGAAAATCCAAGTCCGCCGCGGGCTACTACGCCGCGGGGGGCACCATCCATTGGGGCGTCAACGGCATCGCCTTTGCCGGCGACTACCTTTCGGCGGCCTCCTTCCTGGGCATCTGCGGCATGATCGCCACCGCCGGCTACGACGGCTTCCTCTATTCCATCGGCTACCTGGCCGGCTGGGTCGTCGCGCTGTTCATCGTGGCCGAACCGATGAAGCGGCTGGGCAAGTACACCTTTACCGACGCCCTGGACGCCAACTTCGACAGCCGGGGCATCAAGCTCATGGCGGCCATCAGTACCTTGGTGGTTTCCCTGGCCTACCTGATTCCCCAGATGGTCGGCGCCGGCACGCTGGTCACGCCCCTGCTGGGCCTGCCCCACTACGTGGGCGTCATCATGGTCGGCATCATCGTCATCACCATCGTGGCCACCGCGGGCATGACTTCCACCACCTACGTGCAGTTCCTCAAGGGATCGCTGCTGCTGATCTTCTCCACCGTCCTGGTGGTGGTGACCCTGATCCGGGGTCTGTCGACCAGTCCCGACCAGGGCGGCCGGGTGCCCTACCCGGAATACCGGACCATGGGCGCCCTGGTGTCCGGAGACGGTCTGGTGCCCGAAGACCCAAGCTACGCCTACGCGGAACAAAAAACCGTCGGCGCCGCCCACTTCGCCAAGCTGGTCAAGGCCGGCGAGGCTTCGTGGTGGAAGATTTCCGAGCAGGACGGCAAAACGCTCCTGGCCCAGACCCAGTGGACGGTAAGCTCCGCCGGGGGGCCAGCGCTGGTCAACGGCAAACCCGCCTCCAAGACCAACCAGCTGGCTTTGACGGGCAATATGGAAAAAATCGACGGCCAGACCGGCGCCGCCGCCCGCACCGGCAGCCTCGGCCCCTTCGCCTACCTGTCCATCATCGGCGACAAGGACAGTTCGATCGTCCGCTGGAAAGAAGCCAAGTTCACCGACGGCGGCGACAAGGTGACCGTCTACTACCAGGTCAGCACCCCGGGCAACAAGATCCTCCGGCCGGGCCTCAAGTTCAGCCTGGAAGGCACGCCCCTGGAGCGGATCGACTTCGTCTCCCTGATGATCGCCCTCTTCCTGGGCACCGCCGCCCTGCCGCACATCCTGATCCGCTATTACACCGTGCCCAACCCCGCGGCCGCCCGGAAGTCCACCATCGTGGCCATCGCCGCCATCGGCCTGTTCTACGTGCTGACCCTCTTCATGGGCCTGGGCGCCATGACCAGCGGCACGGTCAACCTGCTGGACAACAACATGTCCGCGCCCCTGCTGGCCCGCAGCTTCGGCACCTTCCTCTTTTCCATGATCTCCGCCATCGCCTTTGCCACCGTGCTGGGCACGGTCAGCGGCTTGATCGTGGCGGCCTCCGGCGCCGTAGCCCACGACCTGCTGGACCGCTATGCCAAGGTCATCAAGAACGACAAGCAGAAAGTGTGGTTCGGCAAGCTCACCGCCTTCGGCGTGGGCGCCCTGGCCATCCTGCTGGGCATCATCTTCAAGGGCATCAACGTGACCTTCCTGGTCGGCCTGGCCTTTGCCGTGGCGGCCTCGGCCAACCTGCCGTCCATCGTCATGATGCTGTTCTGGAAGAAGACCACCGCCCAGGGCATCACCGCGTCCATTTTGGTGGGCATCGTGTCGTCCGTGGGCCTGATCATGCTGTCGCCGACGCTGTACGGCCTGTACGGCCTGGATCCGGCGAGCGCCCCGGTGCCGCTGAACAATCCGGGCATCGTGTCCATCCCGCTCAGCTTTGCGACCCTGATCGTGGTGTCCCTGCTGACCAAGGGCACCGCCCGGAACACAGCCTAGAACCGATCGTGGAATGACTGCATGTCGGGCGCCGTCAGGATAAACCTGCACAGTCATTCCACCTTCAGCGACGGGCTGCTCAGTCCGGAAGAACTGGCCGGGCTGCTGGCCGACGGCGGCGCCGCGGTCGCCGCCCTTACCGACCACGATACCCTGGAAGGCGCGGCGCGCTTCCGCGAGGCCCTCTCCCTGCGGGGGGTGGCCTACGTGGACGCCCTGGAGCTGACCACCTTCTGCGCCTACGGCGAAATCCACCTGCTGGCTTACGGCATCGACGTCGACGCGCCGGAACTGTTGACCGCCCTGGCGGTGGTCAACGGCCGGGCGGACGAAGAACTGCAGGGCTTTCTGGAACAGCTGCGCCGCCTGGGCAAGCGGCCCCACGCCGGCCGCCTGGATACCGAAGCGGCCATCGGCCTGGTGCACCGCTCCGGCGGCATCGCCGTGCTGGCCCATCCCCTCAATATCACCTTTGTTTCCGGCGACCTGGAAACGCTGACCGCCGACCTGGCCGCCGCCGGCCTGGACGGCCTGGAAGCCCTCTACGGGCCCTACGACGCCGCGGAACGGGCCCGCTTGACCGCCCTGGCCGCCCGGCACGGCCTCTGCGTTTCCATGGGTACGGACTTCCACGCCCCCGACGATCCGGCGCACCGGGCGGTGATGGAAGTAGACGAGCAGGTCTGGCGGGCTTTCCGGGACCGTCTGCTGGGGCAGGGCGGGGCGGAGCCGGCAAAAACCGGGACCCCGACGGCTTCCGCCGCCCCGGTTCCGCCGGCGGAAAAGCGTCGGGCCGTCCCCTTCCGGATGGGCCCCTACAGCCTGCGCATCGGCCTGGCTTCCGCCGTGGCCCTGGGCTTGTTCGTGCTGGCCATCTTCGCCATATCAATTCCCTACTTCAAGAACACCCTGCGGGAGCGGAAGAAGGAACTGATCCGGGAACTGACCGCCGAGGCGGTCAGCCTGGTGGACGAATACGCCGAAGACGAGCGCGGCGGCGTCGCCACCCGGGAAGAAGCCCAGCGGAACGCCCTGGCGCACCTGCGCAAACTGCGCTACGGACGGGAGGGCAAGGACTATTTCTGGGTCACGGACACGCTGCCCCGCATGCTGATGCATCCCTACCGCGGCGACCTGGAAGGCCGGGACGTCTCGGAGTTCCGGGACGACAAGGGCTTGCGGGTATTTTACGAGTTCACCCGGGCGGTGCGGGAAGAAGCCGAAGGCTACGTCGAATACCTGTGGCAGTGGAAGGACGATGCCGACCGCATCGTGCCCAAGCTGTCCTACGTCAAGCGCTACGACCCCTGGGGCTGGATCATCGGCACGGGCATCTACCTGGACGACGTGGACGCCGAGATCGAACAGCTGACCCGCCGGATGATCCGGCTTTCGCTGATCGTCGCCGCCATCCTGGTGTTTTTGCTCGGCTTCATCGCCCGGCAGAGTTTTTTGATGGAACGGGAAAAGGGCGCCGCCGACTTTGCGGTCCGGGAATCCAAGGAGCGTTACCGGGCGCTGGTGGAAGCCGGCAGCGAGGGCATGGTCATCGTGATCGACGGGCTGTGCACCTTCGCCAACGCTCCCTTCCTGAAGCTGAGCGGCTATACGGAGACCGAAACCGTCCTGCTGGGAATCTCCGAATTCCTGGTGCCCTATCCGGGGGAAGAAGAAGCCCTGGTCACCTTTTTGGCCGCCCTGCCCCGGAACCAGGATGACTCAGCCGGATCCGCCGGATCCG
>DYPP01000025.1:32651-33856 GCA_020719845.1 Treponema denticola
TCCGGTGGGTCCGGTGATGCGGCGGCGGAAAACGGCCTGTCCCTGGCCTGCCTGTTCAGGCGCCGTCTCGGCGAACCCCTGGACGTGGTGATCAACGCTTCCGCCTTTTCCCTGGCGGGCAAGAAGGGCGCCGTGCTGGCGATCAAGAATACCGCCGCCGCCGTCCCACGGGAAGCCGAACCGGCGCCGCCCCCGTTGCCTCTCGGTTATTTTTCTGCCCGGCTCAACAGCCGGGGCGCCTTGATCGACGCTGACGCCCAGGCCCGGTTTTTGTTCGGCCTGGACCAGGCCGCGGCGGTCACCCGCTTCGGGCTTTCCGACCTTTTTGGCGCCGCCGCCGCCTGGCACGCCTTCAACGCCGAACTGCTGGCCCTGGGGCGGATGGAAAGAAGGACCGTCGAAAGCGGAACGTCGGGCAAATCGCTGCGGATCAGCGCCGTCCTGGAAAGCGGCGGCGCCCAGGAAGCCCGGATCATCCGGGGCGTCGTGGAAGCGCCGGACCCGTCGGTTCGGGAAGCCGAGACCCTGCGCCGGGCGCTACTGCGCGCCGAGGCGCGGCTGGCCGCCTTCGACGCGCCCATTCCGCCGTCCGCCGCGGTCGTGCCGGGCCTGACCCTGGACCGGACCGTCCGGGCCGCGGCGGAGCTGCTGTCCCGGCATAATTGCGACGCCCTGCTGGTCCGGGACGGCGACGGCCGGTCGGTGGGCATCGTCAGCGACGCCGACCTGCGCTCCCGGGTGACGGCGGAAGGGCTGGGGCCGGATACCCGCCTGGGAGCGGTCATGAGCGCGCCCCTGGTCGCCGTCCGGGAGGGAACCACCTGGGCGCAGGCCGCGCGGTTGATGCGGCAAAAGGGCATCCGCCACCTGGTGCTGCGCGACGAGGCCGGATCGGACCTGGCCCTGATCAGCCGCAACGACCTGGTCCGCCTCGAGGACGACGCCCTGTACCTGCTGTTGGCCCAGGCGGCGGAAGGGCGGGACGCGGCGGAATTGGGCGGCGTGTTCCAGAGCCTGCAGGACCGAATCCGGTTATTGGCCGCCGCAGGATACCATCCCCGGCTGGTCAAGGAGCAGTACAGCGCCGTCCTGGACGCCATCGTCTGCCGGTTGGCGGCCCTGGCCGAATCCGAGCTGGGGCCGGCGCCCCTGGCCTACGCCTTTCTGCTGCTCGGTTCCGGCGGCCGGGGCGAAGCCCTGCCCGG
>DYPP01000232.1 GCA_020719845.1 Treponema denticola
TGGGGTAACGGCCCGCCTCAAATACATCGATAACCCCTGGGGCGACCGGCTGACCCTCGGCTACAACGCGAATGGACGGTTGACCTCCGTCACTGACAATCTCGGTATCTCCGGCCGCACTGGCCTCGTCCTCACCTACCACGCGGACGGCCATTTGAAGGATGCCACGGATTGGACGGGACGCAAGTGGAGCTTCGGTTATGCAAGCGGCAACCTGACCAATATGACGAACCCGCTGAACCAGATAAGCTCCTACACATACCACGCTGCACACTTGCTGCACGAGGCCGTAAAACCGTTAAGCCGTGATGGAAAGGCGGTCAAGACGGTATTCACGTATTACGAGAATGGCCGGGGATTCACCCAGACAGACGGCCTTGGACACGGCGACTTTCTGGACTACGACCTGTTCCGCAAGAGCACCCGGGTTACCGGCGCACAAGGCGGCGTGCGTGAGTACAACTACGACGAGGAGGGGCGCATGACCCGTCTTGTCGAACCGGACGGCGGGATTCACCTGTTCGAGAACCAAGGTGACGCCATCCGCAGCAAAAAGTATGACGCCCTGGGCTACGCCACCACCTACAGCTACCGCAATGACAAATCTTTCACCGGGACATCGGATACCTCCGGCAACGTCACCCGCGAGCAGGACGCGCTGGGTGAAACCGTTGACACCACCTACGGCCCGCTGGATCAGATCGCCACGGTGACGGATAAACGGGGTGCTATCGCCACCACCACCTATGCTGCCTCAACCTCTGGCTGCGACTTCGCCAACCGCCCCAAGGAGACCCGCGTGAGCGCCCTCTCCGGCGCAAGCAACGTGCTGCTTTCGAGCTTTTGCTGGAACAGCAACGCCACCCTCAATTATAGCCGCCAGTATCTCGACGCCACGCGCTACCGCGAGACCCGGCTCACCTACCAGAGCGGCTCAAACGGCCTGAACGTCTCCCAGGAGCAGATCGTGGGCCAGCCCTCGGGCGTCACCATCACCAAAACCTACACCTATGACACCCTGGGCCGCAAAAAGACCGAGACCCTGAAGCGCCGGATTTCCCCCACCAACGCCGCGCTCCTCAACCTCACGACGAGCTACGACTATGACGCCCTGGACCGGGTGACCAAGGTGACGGACGCGCTCGGCAACGAGGTGGTGAACAGCTATGACGCCAACGGCCAGTTGTGGAAGGTCACCCACCGCTACAAGAAACCCGACGCCACCTTTGACGTGCGCGAGG
>DYPP01000233.1 GCA_020719845.1 Treponema denticola
AACTCTATGAGATGCAGCGCCTCTCATCCGGCATGGCGGCGACCCTGGCCGGTGTCAGCCGAGTCGCGTTCATTGCGCAGTTGCACCGCTATGGTGTTGCGGTCATCGACCTGAACCCGGCCGACCTGGCATCGGATGTGGTCAATGCCTGACCTGGGGCGCGCCATCGTCACCAATACCACGCCCTTGATTGCCTTGGCGGTGGGGATCGGCAGCCCCGACATCCTGCGGGCGCTCTACAGTCGGGTGATCGTGCCGCGGGAGGTCGATGAAGAGATCCATGCCATTGGGAGCGATGCGCCTGGGGTTGCGGCCTTCGACCGAGCCGGCTGGCTCGAACGGCCGGATGAACCGGTGGCAATAGCCCCTTACCTGCGCAACACCCTGGATCGTGGCGAGGCGTCGGTGATACAGACCGCATTGGATTTGCAGATCCCCTTGGTTTGTATCGATGAGGGGGTCGGGAGGCGTATTGCCCGCCTGTCCGGCCTGACCCTGACAGGTTCCATCGGTATTCTGATCAAGGCCCGGCAGATGGGGCACCCTGTATCCATTCCCCAGGCCATTGAGCGTATGCGTGACCATGGCATCTGGCTGAGTGCTCAGGTTGTGCGTTACGCCTTGGCGCACGCCCAATGATGGGTATGGCGCAGCAGAACCCTCGCCCGTGCCCTCGTTACACCGCTCCGCCTCGTTACACCGCTCCGCGGTGTAACGCAGCCTGCGGCGCTCTGCGCCGCCGGGACGGGGCCCAGGGCAATCGCATAAACGGTGGCTAATATATTAATGCGTCTGGCGGGCGCCTTATCGGCTCAAGCGCCTCGCTGGAACAACAAGTTGGCGAGGTAGTCCTCATTCCAACCGGCGACCAGTCGTTTGGTCTTGAGCCCGCCCTTGATGGTCGTATCCTTCTTCAACAAGTTCAGCGCGATATGGCGCAGCACCGCCAAGTTGTTGGCCGCTTGGCGATCACGTACCCGGGATTCGTCCTCGCGGAAGGCGATGTCCAGGCACCAGCGCAAGCGGTTCTCAATGCCCCAGTGGTTGCGCACCGCCCAAGCGAAGCGCTGGGCATCGGCGCCGATGCTGCCAATGTAGAAGCGGCATTCCAACGTGGTCTTGCCGTTGACTTGGCGCTCGGACTGCACCATCCCGGCCATGTTGAGCTTCTCCCAGTCGGCGGCTTGGGGGATCTTGTCCACTGCCGTCAAGGTGAAGTAGCGGCGCGTCTCGACCCGCC
>DYPP01000114.1 GCA_020719845.1 Treponema denticola
CCCAAGCAGGGTGTTGTAGAAATAGCAACCTGCTAGATAAGATTATGCTGCTTGGCTGCGGCGCTCAAGGCCGCGTGCCAATGGTTCAGGAACAGATAGGAGCGTTTGGTCTCCGTATCGTCGATCCGGCTGGCCCGGCGCTGCAGTTTTTTAAAGGCGATGCTCAGCGCGGTACCCTTGTCCAATTCGGTGGCGCCGGCTTTTTGCAGCACCTCGTAGTAGGCATACGCGTAGAACGCGTCGTAGGGGTCGCTTTCGGGTATGCGTTCATCCTTGACGATCCGTTGCACCCCACGGACGGCGTCGTCCATGGCCGCCGTTTTCTGCCCCGCCACCCTGCTGACGGCCAGGGAACGGTAGCAGCCTAGAAGCCGGCGGCAGAAGTCGCGTTCCGGAAACAGGAGCAGCTCGCACTGCGAAAATCCGCTCGACCAGTCGGGCTGTTCCAGAATGGTGAATTTCGGCGCGTAGTCCACCGCGAGCGCCTGGTCCGCCAGTTCGGCGGCCAGCGGGTAATCCTGGGCCAGGAAGGCGGATTCGACCTTGAACAGGGCCTCGTCCACCGCCGCCGGCTCCCCTTGCGCCGGCGCGGCCCCGGGATCCAGGGCCAGGGTGCGCCGCATCCAGGCAGCGCTCAGGGCTTCCGCTTCCGGCGGACCGGAATTATGGATTTCTTCCAGCAAACCCCGGGCTTCCCGATACCGACCGGTTTCCAGGCGGAGCCGGGCTTCAAAAAAACGGGCCCGCCACGCCCAGGTCTCCATACCGGCGGAATCGGCGGCGGCGTAGGCTTGCCGCACCAGGCGCTCCGCCTTGGCCAAGTTGCCGTGCAGAAACTGAACCGAGGCAAAATAGTAGGCCACCAGGGCCAACTCTTCCCGGTCTTCGGTCTGTTCAGCGATCTCCAGGGCAAAGGTCAAGTAATCGATGGCGTCGTTCAGGCGTTGTCCGGCGATCGACACCAGCGCAAAAAGCCGGTACGCCCGAGCCAGGCCGCGCTTATCCGGACGGTCCTGGATCAGGAGGATCGCCGCCTTGACCTTCTCCGCGGCTGCCTTGATCTCGCCGGTCCCCAAGTGGTAGATGGCTTGGTTGGCCAGCAGATAGGACGTATAGCGCGGACACGCGCCCGGCTGGGGAAGGGGCGCCAAAAAGGCGTCCCGGATGCCGTCTTCCGTGCCCCGGGCCAGCAGGGCCGTGGTTCGGTAGAAGTACTCCAGGGTTTCGGCCCGCGATTCCCCGACCACCCCGGCAAAGCCCCCGGAAGACAGGGCGACGTCGATGCCCCCGTTGGTGCCCGCCGCCACATCCCGGATCAGGGCTTCCAGAATCAGATCGTCATCCCCATCCCAGCCCAGACTGGTCAGCGCCTTGAGCAGGTTGAAGCAGGGCAACAGGTCGCTGGACGCGTAACGCCGCAAAAGACCGGCCCGGACGAAGGCGCGGATCGTCTCGGCCCGCTTGCCCAGCGCCTCGAGCGCCACGGTATCAAAGTCTTCCATTCGAACCTGCGGATCAGGGGCGGCGCCGATGAGGTCCTGCCGGGCGAGCAGGTCCAGAGCTCGCTGCAGAGTTTCCGGGGTATTACCGGTTTCCCAAAAAACGGCCAGACTTTCTTCGATGGTAAAAAAAGGGCGCAGCAAGTGCAGGGCGTAGGCGATTTCCCACAAATCCCGGCCGACAGCGGACGGGGAAATCCGTTTTGCCGCCGGGACGTCGACTGCGGAGGCGGAAAAACGCAGTACCCGGCAGGGCTTTCCCTTCCAGGTCTCCATGCTCTCCGCGTCGGTGCTTACCAAATAAGCCCGTCCCGCGGGCAGCGCCGTAAAGCGATCGCTCAACTCGGCGGCCAGGTCCCGGCTGAACGCATCCGCGGCTTCCAGGTTTTCCAGCACCAGAATCGGCCGACCGCCCCGGGACGCCGCGGCGCGTCCGTAGGCGGCGACAAAAACCTGCAGCAAGCCGCGGATTTCCCGTTCCAGACGACCCGTAACCCCGTCCCGGAGCCGTTGGGCGCTCAGATACGCCCATTTCTGGGTAAATTCAGCCTGTTCCGGGACGCTGAAGATCGAAGCAGCCAGGGCTTTGAGGCCGTGGACAAAGCTGAACATCGGTTGGCCGCCGACGCCGAAGCGGACGACGTAGGCCGGAAGGGAGCCCTGGGCTGCATCGCAAGCCCGCCGCACGGATGCTCGTTTTCCGCAAAACCGTGGTCCCACCAGGGCGACGCAGGGGCTGTCCGTCGCCCGCAGGGTGTCGACGATCGGCTCCAGCGGGCCCCCGTCGAACCCGGCGACGGCTTCGGGCAGGGCTTTGCTGCCCAGAATCGCGGTATAGGGGCCCGTCGATTCGCCCAAATCCAGGTAGGTCTCCAGAAAGGATCGCCCCCGGGCATCGCACCAGATGCCGCCGTCGCCGGCCTGCGCCGACAGCCGGCGGAGCGCGGCAAGCGGGTCTTCCCCGCCGGCTTCCCGGATCAGGCAGGCGTGTCCGTAGAGTTCGGGCAACGCCTTCTTCAGCGCCGCTTGGATAGCATCCAGCGCCGTAACCAGCTCCAGCCAAAAGGCGATCGCCGCGTCGTCATAGGTGGCGATGAGCATCCGAGATTCCCGCCGCACCTCGGCGCCCGCCCGGGACATGGCCGTATACACCGCGTTTTCCAGAGCGCCCACCAGCTCCGGTCTGGTCCGCCGCAATTGGGACGCGTAGCGGAGGGAAAAATACATTTGCATCATGGTTGCTTAATCATCGTACATTTGATCATTATATTAAAGACGTGTACCGGCATTGCATAAAAATACAGAAATGATGTATATTTATCTAAAGGGAGATCGTATGAAAGCAACCGAACTCGTGGGGAAATCGCTTCTCTCGTGGAAGGACTATACGCCGGAAGAGATTCGCTACCTGCTGGATTTGTCCAAAACCGTCAAAACTGAAAAAAAGCAGGGCCGGATACAGCAGCGTTTTACCGGCAAGACCCTGGCGCTCATATTTGAAAAAAGGTCCACCCGGACCCGGGCGGCTTTTGAAACCGCCTTTGGGGAAGAGGGCGGCCATCCCGTCTTCCTTTCCACCCAGGACATCCAGCTGGGAGCCAAAGAATCGGTGGAAGATACGGCCCGGGTCTTGGGAAGGATGTTCGACGCCATCCAGTTCCGCGGCTACCAGCAGAGCACCGTGGAAATGCTGGCCGCCCACGCGGGGGTTCCGGTCTACAACGGCCTGACCGATCTGTACCATCCCACCCAGGCGCTGGCGGATATCATGACTTTGGAAGAATCCGCAGGCGACGGCAAAGGCAAAAAACTCTGTTTTGTCGGCGACGGCCGCAACAACGTCGCCCGTTCGCTGATGATCATCTGCGCCCAGCTGGGCGTCGATTTTACCGTGGTTGCCCCGGCGGCGCTGTTTCCGGACCAGGGATTGCGGGATCTGTGCGCCCCCTTGGCCGCGCGCTCCGGCGCGGCGCTGCTGGTCACCGAAGATACCGCCGCCGTCAAGGGCGCCGACGCCTTGTACACGGACGTGTGGGTTTCGATGGGAGAAGAGGACCAACGCGCCGAACGGCTGCGCATTCTGGAACCCTACCGGGTCACGGAAACGCTGATGGAGAAGACCGGACGCAAGGATTCCATCTTTCTGCACTGCCTGCCGGCGGTCAAGGGCGAGGAAGTCGCGGCTGCGGTCATCGACGGGCCCCAGAGCCGCGCCTGGGATCAGGCGGAAAACCGGAAACACACCATCAAAGCCATCATGCTGGCTACTTTGGGGTTATAAAGCGCGGCTTTTTCCGTACACGCGCTTGCGAAGGGCTGGAGAGGGGATTATACTTTCAACCGTGAGCCTTGATACAGGGAGGATCGAGTTGAAAACACTCCGATTGTTGTTTGTCGCGTTCGTCGCGTTCATGTACGCCGGGCCGGTCGTAGCCCAGGATGCCGGTACGGCGGTGACGATCAGCGAAGGTAAGGAATCCGCGTTCTACTACGTGAACGTGCCTCTGGAGAAGGTGTATCCCCACCAGAAGGGCTACATGGTGCTCTACCGCAAGAGCGGTTCCGTACTGACCCGGGCTTATTTGCCCCTGGCCTGGTTCAGCGAATCCGCGGGAAAAGCCGAATTGCTCAAACTCGATCATGGGACGGTCTGGCCTTACATGACCGTGTACTACAAGGACGGCGTCTTCGACCACGTCCGGCTTTTCGTACGTCGGGAAATGTCCCACCAAAGCTGGGGCAATTTTCCCCAGGGCACCAGCCTGGACGCCGAATTCAAGGCCGAGGACCTGAAACTGGAATTCTAATGTCACATTTTTCACTGGACCGCATCCGGGAGGCCATCCGCGGCGAAAACGTCGACGGGTGGCTTTTTTGGAATTTTCATCACCGCGACCGTCTGGCGGATGAATTGCTCGGCCTGGACGGGACCGCCGTCAATTCGCGCCCCTGGCTGTACGCGGTGCCCGCCCAAGGCGAACCCCTGCGCATCGTCCACGCCATCGAGGCGCGGATACTGGATGCTTTGCCGGGCACCCAGCTGGCCTACACCGGCCGGGACGCTTTTCGGGAGGCCCTGCGGCCGCTGGCGGGCAAGCGTTGGGGCGTCCACCTTTCTGCGGATATTCCGGTCATATCCTTTCTGGACGCTGGAACGGCCCAAACCCTCGTCGCCGCGGGACTGGAACTGGTTTCCGCCGCAGCGCTCATCCAGCGCTTGAAGGGTTTGCTGGACGCCCCGGGCATCGCCGGCCATGAACGGGCCGCGGCGTCGCTCCACGCCATCGTCGCCGGCCTCTGGTCCGGGGTACGCCGGGCTTACCGCCGGGGCAGCGTCCTTACCGAAGGCCGGTTGCGCGGCCTGATCCTGGAAGGCATGGAAAAACAAGGGCTGCAGACGGATCATCCGCCCATCGTCGCCGCAGGCGCCCATTCCGGCGACCCCCACTACGACTTTTCCGGCGAAGGGGCCGAAATCCGGCGCGGGGACGTCATCCAGCTGGATCTCTGGGCCAAGGAAAAGGCGGACAACGCCGTCTACGCCGATATTTCCTGGGTGGGCGTCTTCGACGACGCCCCCACCGCGGAAGTAGAACGTGCTTTTGCCGACCTGGTCGCCGCCCGGGAAGCGGCGCTGGCCTACATCGGCGCCGAGTTCGCCGCCCAAAGGCGCCCCCGGGGCGCCGCGGTGGACCGTCTGACCCGGTCCTTCTTGATTGAACGGGGCTACGCAGCAGCCCTGCGCCACCGCACCGGTCACGGCATCGATACCGAATGCCACGGCTCGGGGGCCAACATCGACGCCGTGGAATTTCCCGACGACCGGCTGCTGCTGGACGGAGCCTGTTTTTCCCTGGAACCGGGCATCTATTTTGAACGCTACGGATTGCGTACGGAAATCGACGTCTACATCACGGATGGCCAAGCCCGGGTTTCCGGCGCGGACCGCCAATTCAGCCTGCTGACCTGCTAAAAGGAACCCATGATACCTCTTCCCGTACCGGCGGACCTGATCGCCTTCATACGCTCCGGCACCGCCTTCATCGTCGCCGGACACAAAGAACCCGACGGCGACTGCGTGGGCAGCCAGCTGGCCCTCTGCTCGGCCCTGGAAAGGCTGGGCAAGCAAGCCTGGCCCTGCTCGGCGGGTCCCTTCAAGCGTCCGGAAATCAAGGCTTTCGCGGATCGTTTTATCCCCGCGCCGACTCCGGAACAACGCGCGGGAGCCCGGGTCGTCATCATGGACTGCTCCAGCCCGGACCGCACCGGCGACCTGGCTCCCTACCTGGCCGATTTGCCCTTGGCCATCATCGACCACCACGCTTCGGGGACTAGCTTCGGTGACGTTTTCTTCATGGATGCCCAGGCACCGTCGGTTACCTTCATGACCCTGGCCGTGCTGGAAGCCCTGGGCCTGACGCCCACCCGGGAAGAAGCGGAACTGCTCTTTTTTGGACTCTGCACGGATACCGGCTTTTTCCGTCACGTCGACTCGGGCGGAGCGCCGGTGTTTGAATACGCCGCCCGCCTGGTCCGGGCGGGGGCTAGCCCCAAAGAAGCGTTTCAGCGCATCCATGGGGGCAAGAATCTGGATTCCCGCATCTTGATGGGCCTGATTCTTTCCCGTTCTCAGGCCTATTTTGACGGCAAGTTGCTCATTTCCCACGAGACGCTGGAGGATACCGAACGATTCGGCGTCCAGGGTCGGGACTCGGACAGCCTGTACCAGCTGCTGCAGGCCGTCGAGGGCGTACTGGCGGTGGCGCTCATCCGCCAGGAAACCCCCGCCGCCTGCACCGTCGGGCTCCGCTCCCGGGACAGCGTCGACGTGGCCGCCATAGCCGCCCGTTTCGGCGGCGGCGGACACCGACAAGCCGCGGGGCTCAATACTCCCGGCGTCATCGAATCGATTCGAGCCCGGCTGCTGGACGCTTTTGCGGAAATCCTGTAGCCGGGCAATTGAGGCTGTC
>DYPP01000234.1 GCA_020719845.1 Treponema denticola
GCCCGCCGTCGAAGGGCTGGCGCGACTTGAGCATGCCGTGGATGGCATGCAGGAGTTTGCGCATCACCGCGCAGACGGCCTGAATCTTCTTCAGACCGCGGTCCTCGATGAGATGGCGGTAGTAGCCGTTGACATGGCGGTCATGGCGCGCGGCGCTCAAGGCCGGCATGTAGAGGGCCAGGCGCAGGTAGCGGTTGCCCGCCTTGCTCAGGCGCGACTTCTTATTGACGCTGGTACCGGATTGGGTCTGGCGCGGATCGAGCCCGGCCAGGGCGACCCACTGCTTGGCGCGCATGTCGGGCGGCAGCACCAGCAGTTCGCCCATGATCTGGATGGCGCTGGCGGTGGCGATGCCCTTGACGCTGTTGAGCAAATCGAAGATTTCCTTGAGGTCGGCTTTGGCCTGGATGTGCGCCTCGGCCCAGGTGCGCAACGCCTGGATCTGGTCCTCGCACTGTCTGATGCTCAGGCGCACGTCGGCCAACACGATCTCTGGGGTCATGAGGGTCTGGCTGAGGGCGTGGAGCTGATTCTTCGCCTCGGTGCGGGCACGGTTAAGGGCCTCCAGGCGCCGAGCACAGGCGCGCAACGCCACCGCCTGGTCGTCGGGGCGCTGCCAGGGCTCAAACGGCATGCGCAGGGCAAACTGCGCCAGCACCGCCGCATCCACCGCATCGGTCTTGGTGCGGGTCAGCAGCGCCTCGGCGAAGTTCTTCGACGCCTTGGGGTTGGCCACCATCAGCGCCAACCCGCCCGCATCCAACGCCAGAGCCAGGTCCAAGTGGTACGAACCGGTCGCCTCCAGGCACACCCGCTCGACCCCAGCCGCCTTAAGCGCCTTCACCAGGGCCAAGTGACCGCTGGCGGTGTTGGCATACTCCTGCGCCTTGCCGGCCTTCTCCCCTACGCTCACAACGACCTCAAGGGTCTTGTGGGCCACATCGATTCCTGCCACCTTCATCGCACTGGGTCTCCGAGGTTCATCGTTGTAACATCATGCTCCGGTTCCCCGACCCTGGACCCTCGCCTACCGACCTTGTGTATGCAGGCTCAGGGGCTAAGCCCAAGGCCTCGGATACTCTTCGGCATTGGCGAAGAGGGCGGGGAGCCAATCTACGTACAAGCTCAAGGCTTCAGGGTCCGACGGCTTCCCGGGCACTCATCATAAAATCCGTTTATCAATCCTCCCTGTCAATCCCTCGGAACACAACATACAAGGGTCCGCTGTGCGGACCGAG
>DYPP01000235.1 GCA_020719845.1 Treponema denticola
GCGCGTAGCGCGGACCGCCGCCGACGTTCTGGGCCTGCAGCAAGGCGGGAACGGAAACCAGCGCCAGAACCAGAGCGGCGATCGCCGGAAAAAGGGATAATCGCTTTTTCATTTACTTCTCCATGATTACGTAACTGACCAGGGCTTCCGCCCGTTGTTCGGAGCCGGTACCTGTGGTCGTGTTGGCGACGGTGAGTCCCCGGGAAACGATGGCCCGGGAGTCGTTGCCCAGATCCTCGAAATCCGCTTCCCGGTCGGCGAAGGGCCGGGTGGAAGCGACGGCCTTGATGAATTCCGTCCCGTAGGGAGCGCCCAGCAGGAAAGAGAAGGGATCGCCGGGGCCGGGAATGACCACGCCCTTTCCGGCGCGGATCAGGGCCTGGCCGCCGCCGAAACGGTTGGGCCATATCAGCTTGACCGAACCGTTCACGTCGACATGGTACAGCTTGACGTAGGCGTCCCGGTCCACGGAAACCAACACCTTCAGGGCTTCCCCGTCCCGGTAGCCCGCGCCGGTACCCCGGCTGGTGCTTAGGGCCAGCCGCAGGGTATCGCCAGCGGCGCTCCTGGTTCCGCCAGAGTCGTCCATAGCTATCTTGACCAGGCTTTGGGCGGTGCGCACCGCCTTTTCGTCCGGGGAGACGGTAATGGCCTCCGGCAGGGCGGCGCGGTTGAAGCGGTATTCCCCGGCGCCGATCAGATTACCCGTACGCAGGTCGGTCAGCTGGAATTTCACCAGGACCTGGTCGCCCTGGCCGAAATAGCGGCCCGCCAGCAGGGCGCCCACCGTATTGGTGTCGAAAAAATCGGCGTACATTTTTTTGAAAGCCGGATCCATGGTCTGGGCGGCGCCTCGGTTGAACAGGCGCAGTCGTTTGGTTCCCGCGGCCCCCTGCACCAGTTCGTCCTGCAGCCAACGGGTAAAGGGGGTGGGCAGATCGGTGTATTCGTAGGTAAAGGAACCCAGGGCGGCCTGCACCTGGTCGTCGTAGTAGTTGGCCATCAGGCCGTCCAGGAAACGGCCCATGGCATGCGGATCCGCAGGGCCCGACGGAGAAGCGTCGCCGGATTGGGCTACCGCCGGTAGGGCGGCCAGAAAAAGGCAGAAAATCGGAAGGCTTATTTTTTTCATGGACCGGTTCTCCTTACACTGAAAATAGTATCCCCTAACCGGCAATTCCACAAGACGGCGATTTTGGATAACCGGGGAAATTGAGGCAACCCCATAACTT
>DYPP01000026.1:0-5319 GCA_020719845.1 Treponema denticola
CGGGCCCCAGTATGCCATATTTATATATATTATTTCCAGCCCGGGGTTTGACCACCATGGTGCCCCGCTGCGGCGGCGCTGCGGCAGCCCCGGGCCGGGATTTATAAAGGATATTATGCCGGAACCCGACGA
This sequence comes from Treponema denticola, assembly GCA_020719845.1. Taxonomy (GTDB): domain Bacteria; phylum Spirochaetota; class Spirochaetia; order Treponematales; family Breznakiellaceae; genus DYPP01. The sequence goes on from DYPP01000026.1 coordinate 133, forward strand.
TTGCGCAGAAAACACCCTCCGGATCAGCCGGATACTGGCGCTGCTGCGGCCCTTGTATCCCGATCTGCGGCCCCAGCTGGACTATGCCGACCCTTTTCAGCTGTTGGTGGCCACCGTGTTGTCCGCCCAGTGCACCGACGCCCGGGTCAACCAGGTGACGCCGGCGCTCTTTGCGCGCTTTCCCGGGCCCGCCGATCTGGCCGCGGCGCCGCCTGAGGAGCTGGAAGCCCTGATCCACTCCACGGGCTTTTTCCGCGCCAAGGCCCGCAACCTGCTCGGCCTGGCCCGACGCCTGGTCGCGGTCCACCAGGGCGCGGTACCTGCGGACATGCGCGACCTGACCCAGCTGCCCGGCGTGGGCCGCAAGACCGCCGGGGTGGTCCTGTCGGCCTGTTTCGGCGGCGCCGCCCTGATCGTGGACACCCACTTCGGCCGCGTCTGCCGGCGCCTCGGCCTCAGCGGGAGCGACGACCCGGCCGCCCTGGAACGGGACCTGGGCCGGCTGTTGCCGCCGGAACGCTGGACCGAAGCCAGCCACCTGCTCAATCGCCACGGCCGGGCGTTCTGCACCGCCCGCAAACCCGCCTGCGCCGCCTGTCCCGTCCGGGACCTCTGCCCCCGGCAGGGCGTCTGAGGGGCTATTTGATATTTTTTTCTTGACATTTTTATCAATATAATCGTATCGTTATATATTCCACCATAGAAAGAGGATGGTATATGACCAAGCAAAAGATTGCCGCCGCCCCTTCCATCCGGCGCCTGCCCTCGTACCTGCACATCATCAAGCAAGCCCAGCATGAAGACAACGAGTATATCTCCGGAACCGTCATCGCCCAGGAACTGCGGCTGGAGCCGATACAGGTGCGCAAGGATCTGGCCATCACCGGCATCATCGGCAAACCCAAGAAGGGGTATCCCGTCAACGCCCTGATCACGGCGATCGAACATTTTCTGGATTGGGATTCCCGCCGCGACGCGGTGCTGGTCGGCGTCGGCAATCTGGGATCCGCCCTGATCGGCTACCAGGAATTCAAATCCCACGGGCTCAATATCGTCGCCGCCTTTGACCGGGATCCGGAGAAGATCGGCACCGTGATCCATGGCGTGCCGATCCTCTCCATCGACAGCATGGAGCAGAGAATCCGTGAATCCGGCATCAACATCGCCCTGCTGACGGTGCCCTCGCCCTTTGCCCAGGAAGCAACCGACATCATGGTCCAGTCCGGCATCAAGGCCATCTGGAACTTCACCAACACCAAGCTGAAGGTGCCCGACTGGATCGTCGTCCAGAAAGAAGACCTCTCCTCCGGCTACGCCATGCTCTGCGTGATGCTCAATACCGCCAAGCTTGACGGCACGAATGGCTGAAAAGGACGCGGCCCAGGCGGAACTCTTGTCCAACCGCCTGGCCAAACGCTACCGTCACCTGAAAAAATGGGCCAAACGGATCGGTACCGACGCCTTCCGGCTCTACGACCGGGATATTCCGGAAATCCCCCTGCTGCTGGACCTGTACGGCGACACGGTTTCCGGCGCCCTGTACGAACGGCCCTATGAAAAGGACCCGGCCGCAGAAGACCGCTGGCTGCTTCTGATGCGCGACGCCACCGCCCGGGTGCTGGGGCTGCCGCCGGAGCAGATCTTCATCAAGCAGCGCCGGCACCAGCGGGGGACGGCCCAGTACGACCGCCTTGCCGCCCAGGGCGTGTATCGCGACGTCCGTGAAGGCGGGCTGCTGTTCCGGGTCAACGTATCCGACTACCTGGACACGGGCCTGTTCCTGGACCACCGCCTAACCCGTGGGCTGGTCCGCGCCGAATCCTCAGGCAAGCGGGTACTCAACCTTTTTTCGTACACCGGTTCCTTTTCCGTCTACGCCGCTTCCGGCGGCGCGGCGGAAGTGGACTCGGTAGATCTTTCCAACACCTACCTGGATTGGGCGGCGCTCAATTTCAAGTTGAACGGTTTTGAACCCCATAAATCGGCCCCCGAAGCCTTTTCCGGCGGTGCCGCGCCGGCCGGGGCTTACCGGCTGGTGCGGGCCGACGCGGTCCGGTTTCTGTCCGAAGCCCAACGGACCAAGCGGCGTTGGGATCTGATCATCCTGGATCCGCCGACCTTCTCCAACTCCAAAAAAATGGCGGGAAACCTGGACGTCCGCCGGGATTTTTTCGATCTGGTGCGGTCCTGCGTCGCCCTGCTCGCCCCGGGCGGCCGGCTCTGGTTCTCGACCAACGCCCGGGGTTTCCGGCTGGATGCGGCTGATTTTCCGGGGCTGCGGATCCGGGACCAAAAAAAGGAAACCACGGACGAAGATTTCCACGAAAAAAGCCGGCGATCGTGTTATACCTTTACCCTATGAACCGAAGATCGGCTTTGGCCGCGCGCCTCGGGCTTGCGGCGCTTTCCGGTTTGGTCGTCGCGTCCTGCGCCCTGCTGCCCCCCGCCCCCAAACCGGCGGCGGAAATCGGCGACGAGGGTATCAGCCGGGTAGCAAGGCCGGTCGCGCCGGCGCCGGCGCCCGCGGTTTCCATACCGAAGGAATCGGGCCTTTCCGCAGAAACCTTCGTCGACCTGCCCCCGGAGGGCAAGGCGTACCTGCTGCGTCTGGCGGAAGCGTTCAAGCGGCAGGATTCAGCGTACCTGCTGGCCCAGGGCGAGCCGGGGTTTGCGGCGCGGCAAAGACCAATGCACGACCAGGCCGAATATCTGGCGCTTCTGTATCGGACCGGGCCCTACGCGGCGGAAAATCCGGGGGATCCCTATCCGCCGCCCCGCCTGGAGCCAACCCGGATCCGGTCCATCGAATACTCGGGCTGGGAAGAACAGGGGCCGGTGCTCGAAATCCGTGGCCGGATTCTGCTGACTTCATCCGCCACACCCCTCCCCTGCCGCATCATGCTGCTCTGGCGCCTGAAGGAACAGAAAATCCTCGGCCATGAGCCCTGATCCGGGGGCCAGGATAAAAAAAGCCGCCCGAAGGCGGCTTTTTTTTATTCCTTGATGTTGTACTTTTTCCGGAAACGTTCGATGCGCCCTGCGGTATCGACCAGCTTCTGCTTGCCCGTAAAGAAGGGATGGCAGGCGGAACAAATTTCAACGTTGATGTTCTTCACCGTCGAGCGGGTCTCGATCACGTTGCCGCAGGCGCAGGTGATCTTGGTCAGCTCGTACTTGGGGTGGATACCCTCTTTCATCTATGAATCCTCCAAAAATATACTCGCCCTCAATCCATCGCGGCGGAACCGGTGTTCATGGACCGCAGGAACGCTTCATTATTCTTACTTTTCTTCATCCTGTCAATGAGCAGTTCGATGATCTCGATGTCGTCCATCGGGTTGATGACCTTGCGGAGCACCCAGATTTTCTGCAGTTCTTCTTCTTTCAACAGCAGCTCTTCTTTGCGGGTGCCGGATCTCTTGATGTTGATGGCCGGAAAGAGGCGCCGGTCGGAAATCCGCCGGTCCAGGTTGATTTCCATGTTGCCCGTACCCTTGAACTCTTCAAAGATGACCTCGTCCATCCGGCTGCCGGTTTCCACCAGGGCGGTGGAGATGATGGTCAGGCTGCCGCCTTCTTCGATGTTCCGGGCGGCGCCGAAAAAGCGTTTCGGCTTGTGCAGGGCGTTGGAATCCACGCCGCCGGACAGGATCTTGCCCGAGGTGGGCACGGTCTGGTTGTAGGCCCGGGCCAGTCGGGTGATGGAGTCCAGCAGAATGACCACGTCCTTTTTGTGCTCCACCAGGCGTTTGGCCTTTTCAAGCACCATTTCCGCCACCTGCACGTGCCGGGTAGCCTGTTCGTCGAAGGTGGAAGAAATGACTTCCGCCCGGACGGTACGTTCCATATCGGTTACTTCTTCCGGCCGCTCGTCGATGAGCAACACGATCAGGTAGACCTCGGGATGGTTTTTGGTGATGGCGTTGGCGATGCGCTGCATCATGATGGTCTTGCCGGTGCGCGGCGGGGCTACGATGATGGACCGCTGGCCCTTGCCGATGGGACAGAACAGGTTGATGATCCGGGTGGAAATTTCTTCCGTCGCCGTCTCGAGGTTGAGCTTTTCGTTGGGGTACAGGGGCGTCAGATTGTCGAAGGGAATCCGGCTCTGGGCCACTGCGGGATCGTCGTAGTTGACCGTTTCCACCCGCAGCATGGCGAAAAAACGTTCCCCTTCTTTGGGGCTGCGGATCTGGCCGTAGACCGTATCCCCGGTCTTCAGCGCGAACAGCCTGATCTGGCTCGGGCTGATATAGATGTCGTCCGGGCCGGGCAGATAGGAATTTTGCGGGCTGCGCAGGAACCCGTAGCCGTCGGGCAGGATTTCCAGGGAACCGTAGGCGTAGATGATCCCGCCCCGTTCGGTATGCGCCTTGAGGATGGAAAAGATGATTTCCTGCTTTTTCAGCGCTACCATGTCTTCATGGGTAATGCTGTAGCAGGAAGCCAGGTCCCGCAGGTCGATCATGTTCAGCCGGGTCAGCTCGTTGATGGACAGCCGGGGCTTGCCGTTGTCCTGGTCCTGCCGGGGCTCGGGCTTGCCGTAGATGTCCGGCATGGAAGGCAGTTCTTTGGGCAGGCTCTGCATCTGCGGCGTCGAGGTCTGGACCGGCGCCGGTCCGTGGGACGGCCGGTCGAAAGGCCGACGGTTGTGGGATTTGTTCCCGTCCGCGTACTGGGCGTCGCCGTTGTCCCGGCCGTAATCCCCGCGGGACGGCCTTTTTTTATTTCTGGCCCGGACGACTACCGCTTTGCCGAAGGATCGTTCTTCCCCCGCTTCCGGGGCTTGGTCTTCGTAGCCGGAAACGGATTGACCCACCGCCACCGGCTCGGCGGCTGCGCCGCTGTCGGCCTCGTCGCCGTCATGCGCGCCCACCGGGGCATCCTCGACCTCCAGCCGGATGTCTTCCGGTTGCCGTTCTTCCCGGACCAGCTGGTCTGAGCCGGCAAGATCCAATTCTACCGTCTGGTTCTGTTCGATGCTTCTCTTTTTCCTGATTATCGCCATGGGCAAACTCCGTTCTTACAACTGCCGCGTTCCCGGTACCACCGGGACGGGAGGGGGGATATCAAAGTGATATTCCAAATCGCATACCGGTCTGTTCCTGTATTATTATTTCTTGACGCAAGGAAGGATTATGGATAGGCAACTATAAATGCTCCCGGCACTCCTGTCAAGTAAGCCTG
>DYPP01000026.1:5419-27623 GCA_020719845.1 Treponema denticola
CCTGTCAAGTAAGCCTGGCAAGGGCCTGCGCAAGGGCCAGTTCGGCCGCGACGTCGCGGATGGTGTCCCGATCGCCGTTCAAAACGAACAGCGCGGTGCGGGTATCTCCCCCCGCCAGGGCGGTGGCGATCCAGATGGTGCCCACCGGGGTCGGCGTGCCGTCGCCCTCCGGTCCGGCCAGGCCGCTCACCGCAACCGCCAGCTCGACGCCGCTCATCCGCACCGCGTGCTCTGCCATCGCCGCCGCGACTTCCCGGCTGACCGCTCCGTAAACCTGGATCAAGCGGGGGTCGATCCCCAGCATCGACACCTTGGCCGCCGGCGTGTAGCACACGTAGGCGCCCCAAAAGGTCGCCGACGCGCCCGGCAGAGAAGCCAGCCGATCGGCCACCAGTCCGGCGGTGCAGGACTCGGCGGTGGCTATCCGCCAGCCGCGTGCCCGGAGCCCGGCGTGGATCGATTCCAGCTTACGGTCCACGTTCAAGCGATGACGGGCCTCTGCAGTTCCGCCTTTATCTCTTCCGTGGGGCGGGAAAAGATTTCCACGTCGTCCCCCACGCCGGTCATGCGGCACTGACCTTCAAAGAGGACGCCGTCGGCGATGCGCAACCGCGCCGCTTCGATATCCCCGCGCACGTGGGCGCCGGGAAACAGGTCGATTTTATCCACCGCGTGGATCGAAGCGATGACCGTACCGTACACCGTCAGGGAACTGACCGAAATGTGATCGGCTTCAACCAGCGCCCCCTTGTCCACCACCAGCGCGCCCGTCGCTTCGATCGTCCCCTTGAACGAACCCTGAATGCAGAGGGGATCCTTGAACTTGAGGTAGCCGCCGAAGGCGGTCTGGGCGCCGAAGGTCGTCTGCGGCATCGTTTCCCGGCGAACCGCCGGCGGGCTGTTTTTCATGGCGACGCGTTCCTTTATTTGGTGGTCATGATAAAAACGCCGTCCCAGTCTTCGGGCGGCGGGTTTTCCAGGTAATGTTTACAGCGGAGATAATACACTTTGGAAGGACCATCGTCCGGGTCCAGCCGCAGGGCATCCGCAAAAGATTGAAGCGCCTTGGAAAAATCGGTCAGTTTGTACTGCTTGCGGCCTTCGTTGAAAAGGTCCAGCAATTTTCGCTTTTTCTCGTCGATCAACTTCCACCTCCCGGAAACCCGGACTATTCCTGATGAAACCCCTTGCGGAATTGGTGTTCCAGGGCTTTGAGTTCAATTTCCATTTTTTTGATGCGCTCCCGTTCCGCTCCCGCCCGGGCCACCCGGGCGTCCAGCTCGGCCATCCGTTTTTTCGTTTCCGTGCTCTTGGCGCGGATCAATTCCACCAGCTTCTTGAATTCTTTGTGGTCCCGGCTGAGCGCGTCAGCGTCCATCGACGCCGACGCGTTTTCCAGTTCCGCAGCGCCGGTGGCCAGGGAAGACACGATGGCGTACAGCTCGGCATTCAGCTCTTCCGCCAAGGACAAGCGGGATTCACGGGCAGCGATCTGGGCAAACAGCTCCCGGTTGCGCAAAACCGCCTTGATGCGGGCCAGGACTTCGGAAAAATTATACGGTTTGGTGATGTAGTCGTCCACGCCCAGCTCAAAGCCTTCCACCTTGTCCTTGACGTCGTCCATCGCCGAGAACATGATGATGGGAACATCTTTGTAATCCGCGTAATCCGGGTTGTTCTTGAGCGTCTTGGTCACTTCCCAACCCGACATTTTGGGCATTATGTTGTCCAGAACGATCAGATCGGGAAAAAACCGGCGCACCTTTTCCAGCGCCTCGACGCCGTTCTCGGCTTTTTCGACGGTAAAACCCAGCTTGGAAAGCATCACATCGAAGAACTCGAGGTTGATTTGTTCGTCGTCTACGATGAGTATCTTCTTGCGCGCGTCCACTATTGCCTTCCTTGGTCTACCGTACTCATAGGTAGGCCCCATTTTCCTACTACCGCCGCTTCTTGTCAATCGAAGCGGCGGCGCTTCAGGCGGATTTTTTGCCGTACGGCGCCCGCCACCAGGCAGGCGGCGGCCAGCAGGACAAACAGGTAAGCCAGATAATCGCCGTAACGCGTATAGACGGTGGTTTCGGCGGCGATGGGCACCCGGACGCTGAGGGCGGTTTCCGTAAAGGGTTCGGCCATGGCCAGAATGCGGCCATTGGGGTCCACCGCGCAGGTTTGGCCCGATGCGGTGGACCTTACCAGGGCGCGGCGATTCTCAATCGTCCGAAAAACGGCCATGCCCAGGTGCTGCATCTGGGCGGGCAAGCTGGCCGCCCAGGCATCGTTGGTCAGGTTGACGATCAACTGGGCGCCGTTGCGGATAAAGCGCCGGGAAAGATAGCCGAAGGTATCCTCGAAACAGATGGGCGTGGAAAATCTGACCCCTGCGGCTTCAAAAACCGTAGCTTCCGACCCTTTTTCCCAAAAATGCGTATCCGCGTCCTTCAGCGCCCGATAGATCAGGGGCAGCTGTTTTTCGTAGGGAAAATGCTCCGTAAAGGGCACCAGGTGCAGCTTGCGGTAGGTACGCGTCTCCTTGGCCTGCTCAAAAAGCAGCACCGCGTTGTAGTCCACCCGCTGCCAACTACCGTCGCTTGCGACCTCACGCCGCCCGTCGTCGTTGCCCAGCACGTAGGGAACGCTCTGCCCCGCCAGAAAATCAAGCAGCTCCTTGACCAGGGCGTAGGATTCTTCATCGTCCCGATAGGTGACGTGCCAGTAGATGCGGGGCACAAAAGCGGTTTCCGACCAGACCACCAGGTCCGGCGACGGAGCGCGGGCTACCGCCTCCCGGGAAAGCCGCTTGAGGGTTTCAAAGTTTTCCCGGTAGGCGGCAAGGCCACCCCGCCAGGGGTCGGTATTGTGCTGGATCAGGGCGATGTTCTTGTGTTCCGCCGCAGTATAGTCCCTGGGCGCCAGCATGCCGAAAAGCAGCGCCGCCGTCAGCGCCGCCGCCCACAGCGCGGCCGGGTGTCTTTCCCGGCGGAAAAAATCCCCGGCGGCGGCAATCCCGCCCTGGAACGCCGCCGCCAGATAGGCGGAGGGAAACACCACCAGCGCGGAAACGCCCCAAACGCCGAACAAGGATGCGATCTGGATCAGCGGCAGCACCTGCCACTGGGTATAGCCGGAAATGCCGTAGGCGTAACCCAAGAACCCGGTGGTGCGCAGGTATTCGTAGGCCAGCCAGAGCAGCCATTGGACCAGGTATCCCCGCCGGGGAAAGAGCGTCTGGGCCAGTTTGAGCAGGGGAAAAAGGAGCGCCAGGTAGACCAGATAGATCAGGCCGACGATCATGCCCGCCAGGGGGTGAAAAACGCTCAGCCAGTAGTTGAAGACGCCGTAGGCCGCGTAGCCGTACAGGGCGCCCCAAAAAAAGGAAGCCCCCAGGGAGCTCCTCCGTACTACCCAAAAAACGGGTATGAACGCGAACCAGGCTACAAAAGACAGGCCGTTCCGGAACAGCAGGTTTGGAAAGGATACGGAAAACAAAAGAACCGCCGCGGCGATGGCCAGCAGGTTGACCAAATTATACCGCACGAACCACCGTCCACCCCGGGACGTCATCCCTCGGCTCCGCCCGCCTCTGAATCCTCGTTCACGCTGGTCAGGTTCCAGACTTCCTGCTTGAGTTCCTTGCCGGGCCGGAAGGCGGCGACGCCGTGGGCGTTGACCGATACGGGTTCGCCGGTTTTGGGATTCCGGGCCCGCTTGCGGCCTTTCCTGATGCGGATTTCAAAGGTTCCGAAGCCCCGCAGTTCCACGACCCGTCCTTCCGTTAGGGCAGCCTTGATTTCTTCAATAAACAGATCGATGACTACATGGATATCTTTTCTATTCGTCCCCGTTTTCTGGTAGATCGAATCGATGATGTCGGCTTTGGTCAACTTGCTTCCGGCCATCCTGTCCTCACGTCATCTACGAATTTATAGCTACCCGCTACGGCCGTCCGCAGGGCGGAATGCCGCGACGTCCACTGCAAGACAGAAGCTTTTACTGGGCAACCGACAGCTTGTTGAACAAACGCTGCATCCGGGACTTCTTCCGGGAGGCGGCATTCTTCTTGATGATGCCCTTCCGGGAGGCGTTGTCCAGTTTCTTGATCATTTCCTGCAGGGTAAGCCCCGCTTCGGAAAGATCTTTCTTCTGCGCCGCCGCGGTAAAACGCTTGACGCTGGTGCGGACGGCGCTCTTGGCCGCCTTGTTGCGGAGACGACGCTCTTCGCTCTGCCGATGACGCTTTTCAGCGGATGATCTTTTTACTGCCAAAGGACAACCCCCACTACACCGTTAACGCGTGTTTAAAAAAATAGTGAACATCCAACCTACCAAGTAGATGGAATTCTGTCAATCAAGGCGTCGTACCGACGCCCGGCGCCGGAACGACGCCGCGGTCCAGAGCTGTTATTTGAAGTCCGAAGGACGGCGCTCGATCCGCTTGCACTTTTCGCATTCGGCCACGTTCTTGACCTTGCCGTTCTCGAAAAGGGTTTTCATTTTGATTTCTCCCCCGCAGGAGCAGAAAAATTTCTGCGTGGAACTGGTCGTACGGGAGTTCTTACTGGCCTGAGCCATGGGTCTGTCTCCTTGGCCGGAAGTCCGGCTTATAGCTGCAAAATGGACGATCCAATCGACGAATCGTTGACTCGCAATAAGATACTATGTACGCGCCCGGGTGTCAACATCTCCAAGCCCCGAACCAAAGGCCGGCCCCTTGTCCATACGGTAAATTTACATTAATATTATAGTCATTATTGCGCTTTTATTGGTACAAACCTAAAAACTGATGTTTTTAGATTTGACTCTTGATTGACAAGGGGATTTTTCCATGAGGTTAACCACACGCGGGCGCTACGCCCTGCGGGCAGCGCTGGCGATGGCCAAACTCGGCCAGGGCGGGGGACCCGTCTCCATCAGCCGGCTGTCCGAACGCGAACACATTTCATCCGTCTTTCTGGAGCAGATTTTTTTTAAATTGCGGAAAGCCGGCGTCGTCGACTCGGTGCGCGGCCCGGGCGGCGGCTTTCTTTTTGCCCGGCCTTTGACGGAACTGTCGGTCAAGGACGTGCTGGACGCCGCCGGCGAAGGCCTGACGCTGACGCCCTGCGACGCGCACAACACCGTCTGCGAATACAAGCCCGACTGCGTATCCTTCGCCATCTGGGCGGAAGCGACGGCCCTGGTGAACAACTATTTTTCCAGCATGACCTTGGCTTCGATTTTGGAAAAATACAAGGTTAATTTTAAAAAGTACGACTTCACCTGTCCCGATTGAACGGCCCGCCAGGAGGCGCAACAGCATGTACGCATACAAGGATGATCCGGTTGCCTACCAAAAGGTAGTCGACGCGTTCCGGAAAAGCGGGGATGGGGCTACCGTGGCCGACATCACCGCCCGGACGGCGCTCCCGCTGGAAAAGGCCAAGGAACTGATTGCCCGGGCGGCGGATGAATTTTCCGCCCGATTGCGGGTGACCGAATCGGGAGAACTGCTCTACTCATTTCCCGGAGGCTTCCGGAGCCGGTACCGGGGGTTCGGCGCAACCATGAGAAAGGCGCTGCGGTTCCTGGGCCAAGGCGCGGCCGTGCTGGGGACCCTGCTGTTCAAAGCCTGGATCATGGTCATGCTGGTCGGTTATTTTTTGGTTTTCATGGCCATCGCCCTGGTGGCTCTGGTCGCGTCGATCGCCGTTTCCAGCTCCGGATCGAACGACAACCGGTCTTCTTCCCGCCGCGGCGGCGGTCTGGGCGGACTTTACCTGGCCTCCCACCTGTTCGATCTGATGATCCGGCTCTGGTTCTATTCGGAGCTGACCAAGTCCATGGACCGGTCCACCTACGGCCGCCCCTACAGCCGCGCTTCCCGCCCCAAGGGTCGGCCGCTGCACCAAGCGGTGTTTTCTTTCGTCTTCGGCGACGGCAACCCCAACGCCGATTGGGACAGCCGGGAGCGCCAGTCGGTCATCGCCTACATCCAGGCCCACCGGGGCGTCATTTCCCTTCCCGAATTCATGACCCTGACCGGCGCTACCCCCATCGAGGCGGAAAGCCGCATCACCGCCTACTGCGCCCAATTCGGCGGCCTGCCGGAAGCCACCGAGGACGGCACCGTGGTCTACCGCTTCGACGCGCTGCTGCTGCGGGCGGATAAAACCGACCGATCCTTCCCCGGTTTGTCCGGACCGGTCAAGCGCCTGACTTCCTTCTCCAACAATCCCGGCAAGATGAACCGCTGGTTCGTGGCGCTGAACGGCGTCAATCTGGCCTTCGGCGGCTATTTTCTGTACCACGCCCTGACCGTCGGACCGATCCTGTACCAATCCCAGGTGCGGGGAAGCACCTACCTCTACGCGGTAGCCCAGATCCTGTTGTCCTCCCTGGCGGCGGATCCCCTGCCGCTGATCACCGTCGGGCTGGGCATCGTGCCCCTGGTTTTTGCCGCCCTGTTCTACCTGATCCCCACGGCGCGCCGTTTCCGCCTGGCCGCGCGGAACGAGACGGTCCGGATGGAGAACCTGCGCAAACACGCCTATTCCCGCATCTGGGAAAATCCGGCAGGCATCAAGGCGTCGGACATCAACCCTGCGGCCGACGAGTACCGGCCGCAGAAGACCGACGAAGCCCGGGAACGGGTGCTCAAGGAATTCGGCACCTATTCGGTGCCCGACGTCAACCTTGCCCAGGACGGCAGCATGGTCTACGTGTTCAGCGAGTTGGTCCGGGAAAAAGAAGCCCTGGAAAAGTATCGGGAAACCATCAACGTGGGCCGGTCTTCCCTGGGAAAGACCATCTTCGACAGCCACGGCGATCAGGTTCAGGGATAGAGGAAGGTTTCCACGGCGCGCAGCACCGCGCCGAATTCGTCAAAGCAGCGTTTGGTTTCCGGCAGGGAACGTAAAAACAGGCTGCCGTACCGCTTGCGCAGCAGGCGCCCGTCCAGCACCACCACCACCCCGTGGTCGGTGGAACGGCGCATCAGCCGTCCGAAGCCCTGCTTCAGTTTCATGACCGCTTCGGGCAGGGACAGGTCCATGAAGGCGTTGCCGCCTTTGCGTTCCAGGGTTTCGCGCCGGGCCTCGAATACCGGATCATTGGGCGTGCGGAAGGGCAGGCGGCTCAAAATGACCAATCGCAGGGTGTCGCCCGGGGCGTCTACGCCTTCCCAAAAAGAATCGGTGGCAAAAAGCGCGCTGCTCTCATCTTTGAGGAAGGTCTGCAGCAGCCGGGAACGGTCGTCGTCCCCCTGCTTCAGGCAGCGGATGCCCTGGGCTTCCAGCGCCGGCGCCGCCGCCGACCAGGCGCTGCGCAGGGCTTCGTAGGAAGTGAACAGGACCAGCGCCGACCCGCCGGAGACTTCCACCAGGCGGCGCACCGCGTCGTCCACAAAGGACTGGTAGCCGCTTTCGTCCGGCAGCGGCGCGTCGGTGGGCGAAGCCAGCAGCACCGCCTGGGCGTAGGGAAACGGCGAAGGGAACTGTCCGGTCAGCACCGGCCGTTCGCCCAGCAGTCCCAGGCCCGACTTCTGGGACCAGAAGCGGAAGGAATCGGCCACCGTCAGGGTGGCGGAAACGCAGGCCACGGTTTTGTTGGGCGTAAACAGCGCGTCCCGGAGGGACGGCGCGACGTCCACGGGGGTTACGGCATAGCGCACCCAGGCGTCCCCGGCGGAACCGCGGTGGCGTTCCAGCCAAAAGACGTCCGCCGGGCGCTCGGCGTATTCCATAAACCCGGAACAGACGGTTCCCGCCGCCTCGATCCGCCTGAGTGCGGCCTTGGTCTCCCAGACCGCCGGATCGTCTTCCCCTGCTTCCGGCACTTCCTCCAATAATTGGCGCGTCAGACCCGCCAGCTGGGCGACGCGGATGCGCAGCTCCCCCATGGCGGGCAACAAGGCGGCGCGAAAAAGCGCATCCTTGTCCGGACGCAGGCGGAAGACGCTCTCCGCGTCCATCAGCATCAGGGCCGTCGCGTCCAGGGCTTCTACCTGCTCCCGTACCCGGTAGAGCGCTTCCGCCGCGGGATCCAGCCGGTCCGTCGCGCCGGTCAGCGTGGCCAGACGCAGCAAAAGTCCCGAAACCTGGGTCCGCCGTTTCCGGTACAGCCGGCCTAGCTGCCGGTACAGGCCGGGACGACTGAAATCTTCGGAAAAAAAGGAAGTGGCGGCGCCGTCGATGGTATGGGCTTCGTCCAATATGACCCGGTCATAGGGGGGCAGCACCACCGTGCTGTCGTATCCCGCGCCCTCGTTCCGGGCCGCCAGGTCCGCGAACAGCAGGTGATGGTTGACCACCAGCAAGCGTGCATCCGCGGCTTCCCGCCGCAGGGCCAGCACAAAACAGCGCTCCCGTTGGGGACAACGCAGGCCCAGACACAAATCCGGTTCCGAACAGACCCGGGACCAGACCGCTTCGTCGATGCCGAAAGGAATATCCGACCGACTACCCGTAGCGGTCGTTTCGGTCCACGCCGCGATGGCGGAAAGGGCCTCCGTCTCGGCTTCGTCCAGGTCCCGTTCCCGGAGGGCATCAGCCAGGCGCCGCAGACAGACGTAATTGGACCGGCCCTTCATCAAAACCGCCTTGACCGGCTGCTTGAGGGCGGAAGCGACCAAGGGAATATCCTTGTCGAACAGTTGCTGCTGCAAGGTGATGGTGGCGGTGGAAACCACGATCCGGGCATCGTTGCGCAGGGCGTATTCCATGGCTGGAACGAGGTAGGCAAACGATTTTCCGACCCCGGTTCCCGCTTCCGCGCAGACCACGGCGTCCTGGTCGAAGCCTTGAATCAGCAAGCGCATCAGGTCGATCTGGGCGGGGCGGCTTTCATAGTAGGCCAGGCGGTCGGCGATGGCGCCGCCGGGTTCCAGAGCGCCGACGATGGCTTCTCCATCCAGAGCCTGCTTTTGCTTTTTGGGAATCGGTTCGGCCACGACGTAGACCCGGGTCACGTCGTTGTTGACGATAAAAGAGCCGATACCTTCCGCCGCGGCACCCGAGGCGATGGCCAGGTCGTTATCGCTGGGGCTGAGGACGCCGGACGGATGGTTATGGATCAGAACGTCCGCCCCGGAGTCGACGTAGGAACCCGGCGCCGGGACCGTCGAGGCGTTGCCCCGGGCCAGCACCCGCAGGTCCGCCACCAGGCCGGCGGAACCCAGAAAACCAAGGGCAAAGACTTCGTTCCCTTCGGCGGAAAGAATTTCTTCCCGCAACTTTACTCTGGCGGCTTCGGATAGGCGCTTATCTGCACGCACCGCTGGGCATTCCTATTAAAACGAAACCCGATAACGATTTATAATCGCTATCGGGCTAGTTGGCATCTCCTAGGGGATTCGAACCCCTGTTGGCGGGATGAAAACCCGCTGTCCTGACCCCTAGACGAAGGAGACCTGAACCGTTCCGTTCGCTCACGAATATATCTAAAAGAGCCCATCGTGTCAACTGCGGCGCCCGCGGAATTCAGGGTTCCTACATCTTGAGTTTGCGCAGCACCAAATCCCGGAAACGTTGCGCCACCTCCGACTCGGGCTCCACCACCAGGGCGTTCTCGCAGTCCGCCAGGGCCTTGGGATAATCACCCAGGTGGTAGTAAGCCTGCCCACGACGGTAGAGGGCGTAGTGCTGGAAGGGATTTATCTTGAGCGAAAGCGTAAAATCGTCGATGGCTTCCGTATATTGCTGCAGAACAGAACGAATTACCGCCCGATAATAGGCGGCCTTGTAGGAATGAGGATCCAGCTCCAGGGCTTTTGAAAAATCTTCCGCCGCCGACTCGTAGCCGGATTGGGCAAAATAAGCCATACCCCGGTGCTTGTAGATCAGGGACCGCACGTAATCGTTGGGATTGGCGGCCAGAATCTTGGTGTACAGTTCCACCGCCCGGTCGAACTGATCGTTGTTGTGGGCGTACAAGGCGTCCAGGAGCATATCATCGATGGTTTCGCTGCCCTTGGATGGTTCCAGACGGAACAGGGGCTTGATGCGGGACTCTTCCTGGCTGCGGTCTTCCTGAAAAAGCAGATCATCCGTGGATTCTTCTATTTTCCGGAAGAACGTTTCCCGGCGCTTGCCCAGTTCCCGGTTCAGCTGCCGCTGGTAGTCGCGGATTTCCTGAAATACGATATCCGCCAGGGACAGGCTGGCGTTGACCGCGGAAAGTTTGCGTTTCATCGGTTCGTCGAAGGGGGTGAACTCGGCCTTGTACACCAGTTCGTGCTCCACCTCCGCCCAGGCATCCTGAAGGATGGTCCGCACCTGGACTTCGACGGCATCGCATTCGCAGTCGTGGTGTTTTTTGATATCCGGGGGAACGCGGATCAGGAGATGGGTGGACTCGTAGCCGAACTCCTTGAAGGAATACTGGGACCCCTTGCGCTCGACCTCGGTAACTTCAAAATGCTGGTGCAGCGCGGCCTCCACCACGGCGATATCCTCGATGAAGGTGCACACGATCCGGAGGCCGATCAAGTCGGTGATCCCGGGCGCCGCGGATTTATCCGCGCTCTTCTGCAGCAGACGCACGTATTTTTTAAAATAGCTCTGAAAACTTTTGGCCCGGCCTTTGACCATCGGGTGGGGATACATGCCGCGGAGGGCTTCTTCGACGCGGCCCTCCATCTCTTTTACCACCAAGGTACGGAGGGAAGATTTCTTTTCAAATTCTCTCTGCAGGGCTCCCCGGTCGGGAAACCAGGTGTTCTTGATCATGACGGCCAATACCGGTCCCTATAAAAAAGGCGCCGTATTAATTATACGGCGCCCCTCGAATTTCAGTCCTGCTGACTATTTCTTTTCAGCGGTGGACGGGGTAAAGGAAGATTCGGTGGCCTTTTTCTGGCCTTCCAGGTAGCGCAGCACCTGGGCCTGGCCGAAGCGGCTCATCTCGGCGTTCTTCCGGGCGGTTTCACGATCCTGGATGATGTTCCACAGACCTTCGTCCTCGATATCCCGGTCGGTTTCGATCAGGGCCTTGTCGTAGATTACCTTGACGTCCCTGAAGTAGCCGACAAAGTCGCCGCCTTCATACGCGGCGTCCCGCTGGATCAGGAAGCCGCCGAACTTGACCGAGGGCGTGGACTTGGGATAGAGCGGATAGAGCCGGATTTCCCGGTTGCGCACGTCGGTGACGTAGTTGGGATTGTCCCAGCGCAGCTCACCCCAGCCGTCGAACTTGAGGTAACCCATGAAGGAAACGTGTTCGTTGCCTTCGGAGTCGATCAGGATGGCGGAAAGGGAATGGGGAAAGTTGAGTCCGTAGACGTTGACGGCGATGGACTTGATGATGCCGACGTTTTTGAGCACGCCGTTGCCGCCTTCAAAGCGGGTGGCCTTGTTGGCCTTGTCCTCTTCCGTGGGCGGCTGGATCGTACCGTCGTCGGCCACCTGGGCCATGACCTCGAACGCAGGGATTTCAAACGGCGGTTCGATGCGCGCCCAAGAATTGAAGGTTTCCACCGGGAAGTGCACGCGCACCCCGAGAACCTTGCCGAATTGCTTGGAAGGCGCTTCGAGCGTGTAGCTCTTGGCTTGGTTGGTCACGGTCTGGGAAGACGACGCGAGCACGACGTCCCAGTTGGCCAAGGCCAGGGAGGTCTTCATCACCGCTTTTTGCTCGGTGGTGAAGCTGCCGCCGGCCACGTTGGAATAATCCATCATGGTCGCACGGTTCTGGGTCGGTACGTTGTCCTGGTTGGGAATGATGTCGGCCACGAGTTTGGTGAAGTCGATAAGAACGCCTTCTTCCGCAAACAGCGATCCCGCCGCGAACAACGCGATGGCGACAAGAATGAACATCCGTTTCATTCAAAGCTCCTTTACAATAACGCGTTAAGCATTAGACATATAGAAGTATACGAGATGCTTTTTATTTGTCAACGCTTTTTACTTTTTTTCGTGCGCTTCGGGGGAAATCCGGGCAAAATTTTCAAGGTATGGTTGTCTGCCCTGTATAAAAAACCGTACATCCCGGGTAAAGGGGAAGTTCCGCCGCAGACCGTCCGCCAAAATCGCCAGGCTTTCCCGCAGGTCGGGACGGTCGGCGTAGGGCACCGCGGCTTCCCGGGACAGATCGACGTAGACGACGCCGTCCCGCAGCAACAGCGACCGCAACCGGCTGCCGGGGGTAAAAAGCGGACCCGATTCCACCGACGCCGGCCCGAGCAGATACTCTTCCACGTAGCGGGCCAAGCGGTTTTCGGCGGCGCCCCGTCCGGGCAGAATCCTGATTTCCACCGCCGGGGCGCCGTCCTTGATCGTCGGAAAAGCGAAGGTCCGCCGGTCGAGGGCCCGCAGGTTCCAGTCCAGCAGCGCGATCAGCGCCAGCAGGGCCGGATAGATCAAACGTCGGACTTCGGGAGTATGGGCTAGATAGAGACCGGTCGCGCGCAGGCGGGGCAGCATCATTTTCATCGGTCGGTGGTGAATCCTCCGGAACGTTCGAACGTGGCGACAAAGTCGACGGTTCCCTTATATAACGCCTCGGAAAGGTTCCGCAAGTACTCTTGGTCCGCCAGCAGGCGCGCGTCTTCGGGATTGGTGATGAACCCGAGCTCCACCAGCACCGAGGGCATCCGGGCGTTGCGCACCACGAACCACTCTTCCGCCTTGATGCCCCGGGAAGGACTGCGGGCGCCGATGGCTTGGTCAAAACGGGTCATGATGGCCCGGGCCATCATGATGCTTTCGGTGGTGTACTCTTCTTCCATCATGGCGTTCAGGATGGGGAACACTTCTTCCGATTCCGAATAGTCCTTTTTGTCGATCACCGTCCGCCGGTATTCCGGCGAAAGGTACCATACTTCGTAGCCCCGGGCGGATTTGTTGAACGAGGCGTTGGCGTGGATGGATATGAATACGATGGCTTCCTTTTCGTTCAAAGGTACCGAATTGGCCACTTCGACCCGGTCTTCCAGCCGGGGAAAGGTGTCGGCCTTGCGCGTCAGGAGCACCCGCTTGTCCGGATAGGCAGCCACCAGCCTGGCGTGCAGGTCCAAGGCCACCTGAAGGGTGATGTCCTTTTCCTTGAGGGTGATTTTTTTGCCGTCGATGACGTGGGTGCCCACGGCGCCGCTGTCCTTGCCGCCGTGCCCGGGGTCGACGATGACCGCGGCGATCCGGAAATCGCCGCCCGCCGCGCCGGGCATGTTCTGCAGGGCCGCCCCCAGGGCGCTGATGAAAGCCGGGGGGAACAGGAGCCCGCCGGCGGACAGGTACGGCCCGGGCTCGCGGAGCACTTCCCGGCCGTCGATGACGGCCAAAGAAGAAGTTTGTTCGTCATAAGCCCGAAAAACGACCTGGTGCCGGCCTATGGCCAGGGTTCCGGTCAGGGAAAGCGGATCCCAGCGCAGGTCGGCCTTCAATTCCCGCAGCGCCGTCGGCAGGTCCAGGTCCAGGGCGAAGGCCCCGGGAACCGGCAGGGCCAGGCCGAAGACCAGGGCGGCGGAAAAGCACAGCCTGAATCCGGCGCGGACCGCCACGGCCGCCTACCTTCCGCCGGCGCCCAGCCGGTCGAGCAGGTAGGCGGCGCCCTGGTAGCCGCCCCGGACCAGGGCGGCCCAGAAGCGGCGCCCCAACCGTGGCGCGTCGCCGGCTTCTTCCGCCGGCGGCAGCTTGGCGCCGGTAAGCGCCCGGACCAGGTCCAGGCTCTCCGCGACGCCCCGGCCGACGTAGTCGGCGAGCGCCCCGGCGGCAAACCCGGGGAAAGGGAGCAGGGCGAAGTCGCCGGAGGGCACCGGTTCGGGATCCGGCAAAGCCCGCAGTTCCGCCCACAGCGCGGCGGAGAGGGAAAAAGCGTCCGGCGGGAACCGGGGAACGGAACCGGGATCGCCGAAGCTGAAGGCATCCAAAAAGGCATCGGTTTCCGCGTCAGGGGCTTGCAGCCGGATGGCGATGGCCCGTACTGCCTCCCCTGCGGCGCGTACCGCCCGGTCCCGGTCCGGCGCGGCGGCGATGACGTTGCCGCACTTGGTGACGTTGTTCTCGGGAAAACGAACCCGGCTTCCCGGCGCTACCCGGAAAAACAGGTCCTGGACGAAGGGCAGCGCCCGGGCTTGTTCCTGGCCGGAAATACCGCGCACCCCGCCGGGGATGGAGATGAAGGCCCGTTCCGCGCAGACCCAGTCCCGGGTGGCCCGCAGGTCGCCCGGATCCCGGCCGATGGCCACCGCGATGGCGCCCCGGGTCGGCTCGACCCCCGACGCGTAGGGATAGGTCCAGCCGGACATGTAGCCGCCGGACAGGCGGGCGGCGATCTCGCCGATCATCGGACCCCGGCGGGTCAGCTTGAGGTCGCCCTTGGCCGCGCCCCGGGTAATGCCCAGCGCCCGGACCCCCTGCTGGAACACCTCGAGCAGGCGCCGGAGGGTCTCGGCGTCCAGGTCGGCGGGGATGGTATGGCCCATTTCGATGAAGTAGGGCGGGAAAAAGATGTGCCGGTCCGCCAGGCCGCAGACGCGCAGAACGCCTTCGTGCACCACCGCGTCCACGGAGAATTCCGGTCCTTCCATATATTCTTCCACGATGGCCCGACCGGACCGGGAATAGCCCAGGGCGTCGGCGACGGCGGAGGCCAGATCCTCCCCGGCGTCCACGCGGCGGCAGCCCCGGGATCCCATGTTGTCCACGGGCTTGACCACCACCGGGTAGGCAAAGGGCAGGTTATGGGAACCATCGGGCACGCTGCGCAGGATCACGAAGTCCGGCGAGGGTACGCCGGCGGCCTGGAAGCGCCGCCGCATGCGTTCCTTGTCCGACGCGTCCAGCGCCGCTTCGTAGGGAATGCCCGGCAGGTCGAGCCGCTCGGCGACCCAGGCCACGACGGCGGAAAAATCCGTGCCCGCGGTCATGATGCCCGCCAAACCGCCGTCGTCCCGCAGGGAACGGGCCAGGGTTTCGATCTTTTCCTTGTCCTTGAGGTCGATCGCCTCAAAGCGATCCGCCCAGGAAGCGCAGGGCGCCGTCGGATCCCCATCGACGACCACCGTCTCAAGTCCGCCCTCTTTGGCCAGCCTGATGGCGGGCCCCTGCATGATTCCCGCTCCCAGGATCATCAATCGTTCAGCCATGCTCGCTCCGGTCCTCCGTCCTGATTGCGTACACCTCAAAGGTATCTCCGAGCCCAAAAAGCCCGCTGACGCGCCAAAGCAGGCGGTAGATCCACCCACGCCGCGACCCGGCGCGCATCAGCGGGAAACGTTCCGGATGATGACCGGTGACGACGATTTTTTCAAGCCTGAAGCCGAAACGGCGCAGCAGGGCGGCTACCCGGGCGGGTTCCCAGATGGTCCAATGGTCCGCCGGACTGTTTTCCAGAAAGCGGCGGGAATTTTTGCGCCCCGAGACACCGGAAAACGAGGGGGTGGAAAAAGCCAGGACGCCCCCCGGCCGGACCAAACCGGACAGCGCCGCCAACGCCGCCCCCACGTCTTCAAAATGCTCGATCACGTACCAGAGACTGACCACGTCGAATTGACCACCCGCCGCCATAAGACGGGGCGCAGCCGCAGGAAAAGTCCCCTGTACGGCGGCCAAACCCAGTTTTTCCCCCACGTAGCCCACCGCCGCGGCCGCCGGGTCCAGCCCGAGGGGCTCAAAGCCGCCGTCTGCGGCGGCGGCGAGGAAGGGACCATAGGCGCAGCCGATATCCAGCAGCCGGGGACGGGGTGCTTTTCCCCCCCGGAGCTGCCCGGCGAGCAGGTGCCGGATGCGCTCCAGCCGTTCCC
Organism: Treponema denticola; assembly: GCA_020719845.1. Lineage (GTDB taxonomy): Bacteria > Spirochaetota > Spirochaetia > Treponematales > Breznakiellaceae > DYPP01. The sequence goes on from DYPP01000026.1 coordinate 21,135, forward strand.
GGCCTTTCTGCCGCAGCGCCGTAAAATCTTCCAGGTAGGTTTTGCCGTACTGGGCGCGGTATTCGGCAAAAAAGTAGTTCTCGTCGTACCGGATGGGCGGCGGCGCCGACCGGGTAAGGTAGACGATGCCGCAGCGGGCGCAACGCCGGTAGGTCCGGTCGGAAAAGCGGGCCAGCGCGCCGTCTCCCGGACTCGGCCGCCCGCCGCAGAGGGGGCAGCGCCCCCGGGACGGAAAAACCAGGTTTCCCACCAGCGCCGCCGCGCTCCCGCCTTCCGGCGGGGACGGCGGGGACGGGGGGGCGGCGCGGGCGGCAGCCGCGGCCCGGGCGGTAGCCTCGGCAACGTCCTCAAGGACGGTCCGTTTGGGGCCCTCCGGCCCGGCCAGCAGGCCGCCGATCCCGGCGGCGGCGCCCTTTCCCCGTCCGGCGCTGAAAAAACCCCGGGTGCGGGCCAGCTTCTCGTGGTACGCACTGGGGGACAAAAGCCCCACGGGAAGGCGGGCGTAGGCGGCTTCAAAGGCCGTAAGCCCATAGTGGGTAATCAGTAAATCGTAGTCGGCCAATACCTCGCGCAATTCCGGCTGAGGGTCCAAAAGGCGTACGGACGCCTTTTGCAGCCGGACCCGGTCGGCGGGGTGTGGCTGTGCGGCCAGGGGACCGAACAGCAGATCGATGGCAAGCCCCGGAAAGCGGGCCAGGGAAAGCGCCGCAGGGACCGACAAGCCCGCCGGGTCCTCGGCGCCGAAGCTGATCAGCACCCGCAGCGGTCCCCGGGGGTCGGCGGGTTCAAAGGAGGGGCGCCTCCGCCGGGGCAAGGCGAGCAGTTCCGGGGCTTGGCGGTTGGGCGCCGACCGGTCCGCCGGACCGGGCAGGATATCCAGCAGGTAGTCGAAGCCGTCCCGGAAAGGACCGCCCTCGTCGATGCCGACCAGGGGCGCCAGGGGCGCCCAGCGGCTGAATTCCGCCGCCGGAGTACGGTAGCCGTCCAGCACCACGCAGCGCCAGGGCATACGCTCGGCGTCGGCGCCTTCGGGAAGGCCCAGATCTTTAAAGTCGGCTAAGCCGCGGGTTTTGCCCCGGGCCTCCGGGTCCGGGCCGTACACAGAGGGCGCCAGGTAGGCCCGTATCCCGGCGGAACGCAGTTCCCGGACCAGGGCGGCGGAGCGCAGCAGGTGCCCCCCGCCCCGGCCCGGCGCGACCGTCGGCACCACGAGCACCGCGTCGGCGCCGGCCGTCATCGGGGGGTCTCCCGGATGAGCGCGTCCTGGGCCGCGATGATCGCGGCCCCGGCGTACCTGTAGCCCGCAGGGGCACCCGATCCGCCCCGGTCCAGCCGCTGGTAGAGCTTCTGGGCGGCTTCGTAGTCCTGGAGGGTATCCACGGTCAAGCGCAGGTCGGGACGATGCCAGCGGGCAGGCGCCGGCGGACGGTACAGGCTGAAGAGTTCGGGGTGGGCGTACAGATAGGGACAGACGTGTTCCCGTTCCGCCGGCGCCCGGGCTTCCCGTTCCGCCCGCAGCAGGGCTTCGGCGTCGATCGCCTCCACGCCGGCGCCGTAGGGCAACTCCGCGTAGCCGCCGTAGTGGGCGCCGGCGGCGGCGGACTCGGCCGCCAGGGCCGCCGCCGCGTCGGCAAAGACGAAGGGGTTGTCGCCGGTGGCCCGGATCACCCGATCCGGGCTGAAACGCCGGATGACGTCGCCGTAGCGTTCCAGCACGTCTTCCTTTGAGCCCGCCAAAAGCAGAAATCCGCTCCGTTCGGCCAGGGGCGCAAAGGCGGCCACCGCGTCCTCCGGGCAGGCCAGCACGTAGCGGTCCGCGGCAATCGCCGCCAGGGCTTCCATTACCCGGACCAGCATCGGCTCGCCGCCCAAAGGCAAGAGGGCTTTGCCCGGCAGCCGGGTGGAATCCAGCCGGGCCTGCAGGACGAGGGCGGTCATGATTCGGCGGTTTCCCATAGCTCGGTCACCCGCCGGGCGTCGCAACGGAACCGGAAGCGGTTGGTCTCTACCCAGCGCCGCGCCTCGCCGAAGGCCGACCAGGCGGCCAGGGGGCCTTCGCCGGACCGGAGCACATAGGAAAAAAACCGCCGCAACGGCAGGGCCGCGCTGTCGCCCCGGAAGACGGGGGCCAGATTCTTCAGGTAGAACCGGGTATGCCCGGCTCCGGCGCTGGCGTCTTCGGTGGGGATTTCGCCGTCGTACACCACCTTGACCAACTGGGTGGAGCGGACCTCTTCGCCCCAGAGGTGGGCGCGGAAGCCGAAATCCATCAACTGCCAGTACGGGCTCCGGATGGTCGCGTCGTAGCCGCCCAGCCGGACAAAGCGCTCCCGATCGTAGATGCCCACGCCGTCGAAGGGATAAAGGGAAGGAATCCCCTCCCGGCTGGACGCAAAGGGCACGGTCTTGACCGTACCCCGGAAAAAGGCGGGCGCGATCAGCGTGGGTTGGGTTTCAAAGCGGGAATTCTGCACCGTCGGGACCGTACAGAGGCGGACCGGCGCGGCTTCTCCGGAAGCGTCCGCAAAAAGGCGTTCCGCCACCCGGGAACCGCCGCCGCTCCGGACCATCCGGGCGTCGTTCCAGAGCACGATGAACAGCGGCGTTTTGACTTCTCCCGCGGCCAGATTGATCTGTTCCCCCGGGGACAGGCGTTCCTGGATCAGGATGAACTTGACGAAGGGAAAACGCAGCGAAAGTTCTTCCACGTCGTAGTTTTCCCGGCTGCTTTCCACGGAAACGACGTAGTCGAAGCCCGCTTTTTCGTATTCCTGAAAAACGGACCGCCGCAGGTAACGCCCGCCGCGGTTGAGGACCACCGCGGTCAAACCGGTCGAAGCGGCGCGCTGCAGCCCGCCCACCGCCGCGTAGGAGCGGCCGGGGGCGTTAAAAGTTGTAGGTATAGTATTCATCGCAGACCGCGCAGAGACCGGGATAGCTGCCGTCCAGGTGGGAACGGTACACCGCTTCCGCCCGGGACCAGATTTCCGGAAGCGGATCGGTAAAGGCGTTGCCCAGCAGGCGCGTCCCGGCCACGTCCTCCCGGCACAGGGGCACGGTCCCGTCGATGAGCACCGTCAGGTCCCGCATCAGGTGCCAGCAGGGCTGCCGCTGCACCGGCGACAGGTCGCTGGCCTTGAGGCTGGGCAGATAGCCGCAGAAGTCGTCGTATTTCTGCACGATGACCTGGGCTCCGTTGGCCTTCCAGGTGCGGTAGAATTTTTCCAGGTCCTCTTCGTACCCCTTGATGCGCAGGGCCTGCACGTAGGTATCCGCGGGAAAGAGGGCTTGCAGTTGACGGGCGCAGGCTACGGCTTCGGCATAACCGGCGCCCCGGAGTTCGGCGTAGCGCCGGGGATCGTCGGAATCGAGGGCTACGATCCAGGAAAGAGGCGCGCGATGGTTGAGCCGGGGCGCAGCGGCGGCGGCGGCGGACGCCAGAGCCGCCAACAGCTCCGGCTTCCAACCGATGCCGACGGTTTCCAGCACCAGGGAAAGGGCGGGCCGATCCAGCACCGCCTGAACGATCCGCTGGATATCCGGGTGCAGCGAAGCTTCGCCCCAGACGGACAGATCCACGACTGCGTCGCCGGAAAAAGCGATGATCCGGTCCAGCAGGGCCTCAAAAACAGGAAGTTCCATGAAGTCCCGGCGTTCAAGAATTCCCGTGCCCGCCGCCGCCCCGAAGCGGGGATAGGGACAGAGGGCGCAGGACTGGACGCAGGGGCCGGCGATCTGCAGGGCGTAGAACGCCGGCAGGGTCCGCAGCAGGTCCGCCCGGGCTTCGATCAAGCGCTCCGCGTCCGCGGCGGTGCGGATGCCCGCCGCAGACAGCCGGCGCAACAGCAGCAGGTTGCGCCGGGAATCCGCCGCCAGGGTCAGCCGGTGTCGGCGCAGGTCGATGGAGGACAGTTCGGTTTCGATATCGAAGGAATTGATGTCCTTCTGCAGCACGGCAAAGAGCGCATCCCGTTCCACCGGTCCCTGGTCGTCCCCGGCCAGCTGGGCCAGCACCGCCGCCGTGCCCGGAGACAGCAGTTCCGGCGCAAAGCCGTAGGGCCATCCGTCGGCGTAGGAATACTCCGCCGCGTAGCGCAGGTGCCGGTCCCGGATCGCCGCCGCCAGGGCGGGATCGAGCAGGGGACAATCCGCCCAGGCGTAGTAGACCAGGTCGTAGCCCGAGGACAGCTCCGCCAGGGCGTCCAGCAGGCGCCGCTTGCCCCAGGACGGCGCGGCGTACAGCCGCACCCCGTCGGCGACGACGCCCAGGTCAACACCCTCGCCCACCAGCAGCACCACCTCCAGGACGTCCGGAAAGGCGCGGGCCCGGGCCAGCGCCGCCTGCAGGGCGTTCCGATCCGGGTCCTGGTCGGGGAATACGGGTTCCAAGGCGTCCGCCGACAAGCGGCCCGCGTACAGTACTGCCAGGGCTTTCATATCTATAAATGTATCGGCAATCCGCGACTTGGCCAATAGCGCCCGCCTCGAATATACTCACGGGCATGGAAAAGTTCCGCTGGCTGACCGTTTCCGCCCTGACCGACCTCATCCGCCGCCGGCTGGAGGGGGACTTTGCCGAAGTGGCGGTGGAAGGCGAAATTTCCAATTACCGCCCCTCGAGCACGGGGCACCTCTATTTTACCCTCAAGGACGGCGGTGCGGCCATCCAGGCGGTGATGTTCAAAAACCGCCTGCGGGGGCTCAATTTTACCCCCGCCGACGGCATGCTGGTCCGCGCTGCGGGGTCCCTTTCCGTCTACGCCCAGCGGGGCAGCTACCAGATCGTCTGCGAAGCCCTGGAACGCGCCGGAACCGGCGACCTGCTGGCCCTGCTGGAAGAACGCAAACGACTTTTGGCCGGGGAAGGCCTTTTTGACCAGGACCGCAAAAAACCCATCCCCCGCTTTCCCGAATCCGTGGGCGTGGTCAGTTCCCCCACCGGGGCGGCGCTGCGGGACATCCTGAACGTGCTCTCCCGGCGGGCTGCGGGGATCCGGGTGGTCATCCTGCCCGCGCCGGTCCAGGGACCGGAGGCCGCGCCGGCCATCGCCGGGCGGATCGCCCAGGCCAACCGCCGGCGCCTGGCGGACGTCCTGATCGTCGGCCGGGGCGGTGGCTCCCTGGAAGACCTGCTGCCTTTTTCCGAAGAATCCGTCGTCCGGGCGATCGCGGCTTCGGAGATACCCGTCATCAGCGCCGTGGGGCACGAAATCGACTGGGCCCTCTCGGACTACGCGGCGGACCTGCGGGCGCCCACCCCGTCGGCGGCGGCCGAACTGGTCAGCTCGAACCGCGCCGACGCCCGGGAGCGGGTGCGCGAGCTGGCCGCCGTCCTGGAGCGGGAAATCGCGGGCCGGATCGATCGCGCCCGGCTGCTGGCCAAACCCTTTGCCCCGCAGGACCTGGAATACCGCTTCCGCGGCATTCTGCAGCCCCGCCTGGTGCGGTTCGACGACGCCAAGGAAGACCTGCTGGACGCCTTGGCGGAACGCATCGCCGAAGGACGCCGTCGCCTGGGCCTGGCCCGGGCCACGCTGGAAGCCGCCAGCCCCCTGGCCATCCTGGAGCGGGGCTATTCCGTGGTGCTCAACCAGGACAATGGGCGTCTGGTCCGGAGCGCCCCGGACGCTCCCCCAGGAGCGCTGCTGTCGATCCGCCCCCTGCGGGGCCTCATTCTGGCCCGATCCGAGTCCGTACAGGAGGAAACATGAAGAACTTTGAGGAGCGCCTCAGGCGGCTGGAAGAACTGGGCAGCGCCATCCGGGGCAGCGAACTGCCCCTGGACGACGCGCTCAAGGCTTTTGAAGAAGGCATCAAACTGGCCCGGACGCTGGAAAAGGACCTGGAAAAGATCGAAAGCCGCATCGAAATCCTGATGAACGGCCCCGAAGCGCCGGACAACGAACCCCCGGAACTCGGGCTGTTCGGCGAGCAGGACTAGACGGGCATGGACGCGCAAACTCGGCCGGTCCGGGTGCTGGCCCCGGAGGTGGCCCGCAAGATCGCCGCCGGCGAGGTGGTGGACCGGCCGGCGGCCCTGGCCCGGGAATTGATCGACAACGCCATCGACGCCGGGGCGGCGACGGTGGAGCTGGCCATCGAGGGCGGCGGCATCCGGCGCACCGAAGTGAGCGACGACGGCGGCGGCATGACCCGGGAAGACCTGGGACTCTGCTGGCAGGCCCACGCCACCAGCAAGATCGTCAGCGTCGACGACCTGGAGCGCGCGGAAACCCTGGGCTTCCGGGGCGAAGCCCTGGCGGCGGCGGCGGCGGTAGCCCGGCTGGAGATCGTCAGCAGCCGGGACGGACGGGACGCCTGGCGGCTGGGTGTCGGTCCGGGCAGCTCCGGCGCCGCCGCTCCGGTGGTCGAGCGCGGCCGGCGGGCCCGGGGCACCAGCGTGCGCGCCCTGGGCCTGTTCGACACGATTCCGGCGCGCAAGCGCTTCCTCAAACGCGAAGGCGCCGAAGCCCTGCTCTGCCGGCAGGC
>DYPP01000026.1:27723-33373 GCA_020719845.1 Treponema denticola
CTCCAGCACGTCTTTGCCAACGGCCGGCGCATCCAGGATTACAGCCTGCTGCAGGCCCTGGAGTTCGGCGTGCAGGGCTGGTTTCCCAGCGCCGGCCGACCCGTGGCGGCCATCTTCGTGGATATCGACCCGGCGCTGGCGGATTTCAACATCCATCCCGCCAAGCGGGAAGTCCGGTTCCGCGACCCCGGGGCCATCCACCACGCCGTCAGTTCCACCCTGCGGGATTTCATGCGCCGCCGCGGGGTGGCGGCGGCGGAGCGCGGCGGGACGCTCCTGAAGCCCGAACCGGCCCTGCCGCTGGGCGGCTCCTACCCGACGATGGTCCGGAAAAGCGACTCCGGGCAGATGGCCATGGAAGCCCTGCTGGACAAGCCGCCGGACTTTGCGCCCCTGCCGGGCCGGACCGGGCAGATGGCCGACGAATCGTTCCCCGACTCCGGCGGCGCCGCGAGGGTCCGCTACGTCGGCCGCCTCTTCGAGCTTTTCATCCTGGTGGAACGGGGATCGACGCTCTACATCATCGACCAGCACGCTGCCCACGAACGCATCATCTTCGACGGCCTCAAGGGCGCACCGGTTCCCCGGCAGGAACTGTTGGTGCCCCTTGCCTTCCGCACCGATAGCACCGCGGACGATGCCTTTCTGGAAGCCTACCGGGAGGATCTGGGCGTACTGGGAATTCTGGTGGAACGGGATAGAGACCGGACCTGGCGGGTGCACGCCCTGCCCGCCGCCTGGCGGATCAGCGACGGCGAGACGGTCAAGGCCATCCTGGATCTCCGCACCGCCGGAGAAAACATGGCCGAACGCTGGCTGGCCACCCTGGCCTGCCACGCCGCCGTCCGGGACGGGGACCCGCTGGACGCCGCCGCCGCCCTGACCCTGGCCAAGGCGGCGCTGGCCCTGCCGGTGCCCCGCTGCCCCCACGGCCGCCCGCTATGGTCCGAGCTGAACCGGGAAGACCTACTGCGGGCGGTGCGGAGAATCGAGTAGGCGGTTATACAGGTCTTCGACCCGGACCGCGACGCGGTCCCAGTCGTAGTGCTCCAGCACATAATTCCGGCCGTCCCGGCCGCGTTCTTCCCGCTCCGCCGTATTGGCCAGCGCGTAGGCCAGGGCGTCGGCCAATTCCGCCGGCTTGCGGGGCGGGACCAGCCACCCGCCCTGGGTGTTGCGCACCACTTCGTTCACCCCGGGCAGATCCGAGGCCACCACCGGAAGTCCCATGGCCAGGGCTTCCAGCTGGACGATGCCGAAGGCTTCCAAGCGCACAAAGGACGGCAGCACGAACAAGGCCGCCCCGGCGTACAGCCGGTACAATTCTTCCCGCGAAACCTGGCCGAGAAAACGGACCTCGTTTTCCAGACCGTAGTTGCGCACCATCATTTTGAGCATCAGGCTGTCCTCGCCCCGGCCGGCGATGGTCAGCTTGAAAGCCGTGCCCCGCTCCCGCAGCAGCTTGGCCGCCTCGATCAGGAACACCAGGCCCTTGCTGGCCACCAAGCGTCCGACGTATAAAATTTCTTCCGGGTCCCGGCGTATGGTTTCCGCCCGGATGCGTTCCGCTGCGGCGGTAAATTCGCCCCGGTGGATGCCGATGGGGATGACCTCGTAGGGTACCTGACGCAGCACCGGCGAAGACTCGGCGTAGCTGTGGGTGGTGGCGATGATCCGGTCGATCTTGCGCAGGTAGACCAGGCTTTTTTTATGAAGGTAGCGGTCGATCACCTTTTTGGCATCCTTCGACAAAGTGAATTTTCCGTACTGGTCCGGCAGGTCCAGGTCGCAGTGATAGGTGAGCACGTGGGGAATATTCCGGATGCGCGACGCCTGGTTGGTGAAGTAGAAAGACGGCGCGTGGGAATGAATGAGATCCTGCTCCCGGAGCTGCCGGGTCGGCAAGATGGCCGCGTACGGCCGGTAGGGCAGCCACAGGGACGGAAGGCGCACCACCCGGACGGAGTCGTCCCCATCGTCCGGCAGGTCGGCCCCCGGGGAATGTGTAAAGACCGTGATCCGGTGCCCCCGGGCGGCCAGGGCCCGGGACAGATCCTCCACGTATTTTTCCGTCCCCCCGACGTGGGGATGGTAAAAAGAAGAGAGCATGGCTATTTTCAATTTATTCACGTAATCGATCTCCGTGCGGTATTCTTGAGTGATGATCTCAATATAAAAAAAATCAGTCCGAAAAGGATATGGAAATAATAGGTCGCCACCCGCCACATCAGCACCGCCACGGCGGTCATGCCGGGCACGCCGGTCATGCCGGAAAAAACCCAGATATAGGCGCCCTCCACGCTGCCGCTGGCCCCCGGAGTCGGCACGTAGTAGACCACCAGGTTGATGATCACGAAGGCCACCAGAATGTCCGCCACCGAAGCGGAAAGGGGCGTCAGGCGGGCCAGCACGTAGGTCAGGGACGCGGCCTGCAGCGCCAGATTGAGCACGCCCAGGGTGACGTCCGCCAGCATGACCGGCAGTTTTTCCGTCCACAGAAAAGCCGTTTCTTCCTTCAGCATCACCGACCAGCGGTGAAAATCCGCGGCCCAATCCCTGTTGCCGGCGATCCGGCCCAGGGGTTTGCCCAAAATGCCGTCCCCCGCCCGGAGCAGAACGCGTCCGATCCAGTCAGGCCGGACCAGCGCCAGGATGAAGAAAATACTGACGATGAACGTAACCGCCAACCCGACAAAGAAGGGTTCCTTGCCGACGCTCATCGTGCCCGCCAGGCGGAGGGCCGTGGGTATGCCGAGCAGAAAGATCACCAGGGCGGTGAACATGAATTCGACGTAGCGGGACAGGACGACGTTGGTCGCCTTGCGGGTATCGATGCCCAGGGAAACCAGGTGATAGATCTGGTAGGGCTGGCCGCCGGAGGCAAAGGGCGTCAGATTGGAAAATAGGGCCGTGGCCACGCTGTTGTAGAAGGCTTCCCGGAAACCGATCTTAGTCCCGAATTGGCGCAATACCAGACCAAGCCGCGCGCTGTCGACCAGATAAATCAGAAAATAGCAGGCAAAGGGAACGGAGAGGACCCAAAAATCCACCCTGCCCAGGGAATCCCGGATATCCGCAAAATCCATGAACGCCGCAAAGCCGATGTTTACGCCCAGACCGATGACCAGCGCCGCCAGAAGCGACCGGAACAGGATTTTTTTATCCCTGGATACCATGGCGACTACCTTTTCTTTGTACTGCCGGGAACGGGATTTGAACCCGTACCCCCTTACGGGGAGGGGATTTTAAGTCCCCGGTGTCTACCATTCCACCACCCCGGCCGACACTTGCATAGTAGCGGGGGACCTTGGTATGGTCAATAAGTATGCTTGCCTACACCGATACCCACGCCCATCTGAGTTCCCTGACCCGCCCGGGGCCGGAAGCGATGCTGGAAGAATTGTTCGCCCCCGGCGGCGCGGACGGCGGCATCGCCTTCGGCGCCATCCTTGACGTGGGGACCGAAGCGGATGACCTGGCGGACCGGATGGAACGCTTCGGCGCCTGGCCGCGGGTCCGGTTCAGCGCCGGAATCTGGCCCTCCGCCGAAGCCATCGCCCGCCGGGATGAACAGATGGCGCTGTTGGCCGCGGAAGTGGACGCAGCGGACAGGCGGAAACTGGCAGCCATCGGCGAATGCGGCCTGGACCGGCACTGGAACCGGGCGGACAACGGCGCCGACCTGGCGGGGGAAGGGGAACTATTTGATGCCCAGCTGCGCTTGGCGCTGCGCCGCGGCTTGCCGGTAATCGTCCATTCCCGGGAAGCGGCGGAAGAAACCGCGCGGCGCATCGCCGCCGTGCCCGGAACCCGGGGCGTCATCCACTGCTTTTCGTATACCCAGGCGGAAGCGTTCCGCTTTTTGGACCTGGGCTTGTACCTTTCTTTTGCCGGGACGATCACCTACAAGAATTCCGGCGATCTGCGCCAAGCCCTGCAGGCGGTCCCGGCGGAGCGGCTGCTGCTGGAAACCGACGCCCCCTATCTGGCGCCGGTCCCCTTCCGGGGCCGTCCCGCCGGGCCGGGCATGATCGCCCACACCTACGCCGCAGCGGCGGAGCTGCGGGGTGTCTCCGTGGCCGATCTGGCGGCGCTGGTGGCCCGCAACGCGGCGGAACTATTCGGCGTTCCTATTCGACCTTGATCACGCTGGTCGGGCAGGATCCCGCGGCTTCCCGGATGGCGTCTTCGTAGGCGTTGAAGTCGACGCCCTTCTTGACGTACATCTTGTCGGTCACCTCAAAGACTTCCGGGCAGACGCCCTCGCAGACGCCGCAGGAAATGCATTGATCCTCGCTCTCGTCCAATGAAACCGCTGAAATAGCCATTCCATACCTCCTATGGATTCGATTGCCGCAACATGCTGAAAGCCTCGGTCAGGCTCGACTCGTGCCGGCCTTCGACCACGACTATATGGTTTCCCAGAGGATCCCGCAAGAGCCGGTCCAGCGCCTCCGGAGCCAGCCGCACCTCGATCTGGGTCCGGCACAGGCCTTCTTCGTGCGGGCTGTCGATGATCTCGCCTTCCGTCACCCACAGGCGATCCAGCTCCCGGCCGCCGATCCGCACCAGGGTCACCGGACCGGGGGCAAAAACGCCGGCGATGCCCACGCCCAGGGAAGACTCAAAGTGGCTTCTGACCGTATAGGCCCCGACCAGGCTGCGGGGAACCGTGCAGTGGGCCAGCAGCAGCCGGCCGCCCGAAACGTCCACCCGGGCCGGATTGGACATCCAGCCCAACACGCCGGTCAACTGCCGGGCCCAGAGCAGGGCCAGCGCCGCGGGAATGTCGCCTTCGCAGCCGGCAATGACCCCTTCGTCGTTCAGGCGGGACAGGGCAAAGCAGCCGGTGGCCTTTTCTTCCAGCACCAGGTCGAAGCAGCGCAGGGTCAACGCGTCCAGGCGGTACGTAGCCACCAGGCGGCGCAAGGCCCGGTAGATGGCCACGGATTGGGCGATTTCCACCGTCGAGGCTTCCCGGATAGCCTGGGCTTCCTTGAAAAAAGCGAACTCCGGCCCATCCTCCGGAAGGCCCTCATTCCTGATCAGCCGGTGCAGCTCGTCGATGGGAATGGTGACCACCTGCACTCCCCAGGTGTCCTTGACCGTTTGGTCGCTCTGGGAACTGGCGATCAACCAGTCCGAACTGGCGCCGATCCTGCCCATCCGCAGCCGGGACAGGGAACCCATGCTGCGGGCCAGCTCGGCGGTGCGGGCGATGTCGGCCAGCGTTTTCCCGTCGTCCGGGGCGGACAAAAAGAAAATCCGGCCGTCGCCGCCGTCCTGCTTGACCCGGGCCAGAATCTCCAGCGACGCGGGCAGCGAATTCTGGAAGGGGTGGGCGATCAGCCAGACCGGTTCGCCGGGACGCGTACGGCCGCGCCGGGCTTGCAGTTCCCTGAAGGTCCGCTCCGTACCGCCGGTCAGGACAAAATAGAACAACGGCTGATCCGCGGCCGCTTGGTCCACGTCTTCGTCCGCCGCCCCGACGCCGCCGACTGCGGCCAGGGCCGGCGTATAGCCCGCCAGGATAGCCTGCCGCGCCCGTTCATCGTGCAGGGGCGAAGTAATGGATACATAGGCAAAACTCATAGGGTCGCAGTATGGCTACAAAACGGGTTATTGGCAAGGCGGGGCAAGACCGGAATTG
>DYPP01000115.1:0-4819 GCA_020719845.1 Treponema denticola
GCAGCTGCGGGCCCTGCTGGCCCACCAAACCCAGGCCGACGCCTCCTGGTTCGGCGTCAAAATGGTTAATAGCTACCCCTTCGAGTACTACGGCGTGGAGTACTGGCGGCTGGAAAAAGAACCCGCCGCCTTTTTCATTCCCTAGGAGCCCGATAAACTCCCAGGCGTCGTGTTGCATTCCCTTTCGGCGCTGACTATACTGGCTAAATGATGTACGCATTTATTCCCTTTTTGGTGTTCATCGCTTTTGCGGTCCTGTTCCCGTTCATCATGCTGCCCTTGATCAAACGGACCATGGCCGTACGGCGCACCGCGGCGCGGGACCTGGCGGAGCGGATAGGTTTCAGCTACCAGGAGGGATGGGGTGTCCTGCAACGGGAGCCGGATGCCGACTATTCCGAAAAAACCGTCGCTCTGTTGCAGAAAATGCCCGGCTTTGTCAAAAATATGCTGGAATCCATGGCTCCCTGGCGCCTTGAGGGCCGGCGCAACGGCGTGCGGGTCGTCGTATACCAGGAAACCCGTTCCAGCGGCAAGAATTCTAACACCTACCTGATCTGCAAGGCCTACTACGCTACGCCTCTGTCTTTCAAGCTCCGGGCAACCAAGGAAGGGGCTATGGCCAAAATCGGCAAGGCGGTCTTCAACCTCAAGGACGTGGAAATCGGCAACCGGGATTTTGACGACGCGGTGCGCGTCGTGTCCGACGACCCCAACGCCGCGGCGGAGCTCTTTTTCAAGAAGGAGCGGGCCGAAGCTTTGCCCGCCCTGCTGGCCCGCTATCCCATCGCCTGGGCGCAGCAGGATTGCGCGGTCTGGGAACGTCGGGGCACCAAGCTGGATCAGGCCGAAATCGAGGCCGTGGCGGACGCCCTTGCGGCCTTTGCCGCTACGATATAATAGTTCTTGACATATTGTACTAGTACATTTATAATTGTACTAGATGAATAGTACAATCGCCGAAAGAAAGCTGCTGTTTTCTCTGGACCCGGCGGGGGGCGTACCGTTCTACCGCCAGATCATCCAGCAGATCGAACACGCCATCCTGGCCCGGCGGCTCTGTCCCGGCGACCGTCTGCCGACCATCCGCTCCCTGGCGGTGGAGTTGAAGATCAATCCCAATACCATCGCCAAGGCCTACAGCGAGCTGGAAATCCGGGGCCTGGTGCTGACCCAGGTCGGCAGCGGCACCTACGTGTCGGACCAACGGCCGCCGGAAGAGGAAGACCTGCGGGCGCAGAAATTGGCCCACACGGTGGCCCGTTTTATCCGGGACATGCGCGCCCTGGGCGCGGATCGTCCGGAAATGGTCGACCTGGTGCGGGACTTCAAGGAGGAATAGGATGCTGTTCAAGAAAAACCCGTTGACGAAGCCCTTGATCAAGAACGTCCCCCGGCCCGAGGGGCGGCGGGATTTTACTCTGAACGCCCTGGGCCTCGGATTGTTGGCCCTGCTGATTGCCTTCGGGCTGGCGGCCAGGCTGCTGTCCGGCACGCCGCCGCGGGCCGTCGATTTTATCGTCCTCCTGGCCGTCCCCGTCGCCCTGATCCTGGTGATGGCCCTTTTTCCGCGCTGGAGCTTGGCGGTCAAGCTGCTGGCCCTGGCCGCCCTGGCGACGGCCGCCTGGGCTTCCCGGGAGACGGGATTGATCCTGGCCTTTGGGGCGGCGGCGGTCATGGCCGCGCCGGCGCTGCAGAAGATGGAAGAATGGGAGCGGGCCATCGTGCTGCGTTTCGGCAAAATCCACGGCGTCCGGGGACCGGGGCTCTTCTTCATCCTGCCCTTCGCCGACCGCGTAGCCCGGGTGGTGGATCTGCGCATCCGGGTTACCGATTTTTCCGCCGAAACCACGCTGACCCGGGATTCGGTGACCGTCACCGTGGACGCCATCTGTTTCTGGCTGGTCTGGGACGCGGAAAAGGCGGTGCTGGAAGTGCAGGACTACGAGCAGGCGGTGGCGCTGTCGTCCAAGACGGCGCTGCGCAACGCCATCAGCCGCAACGACCTTTCCACCTTTCTGGAGCGGGGGGATACGATAGAGGAACAAATCCGGGCCGAGGTGGACCGGAAAACCACCGAATGGGGCATCACCATCCAGCACATCGAAATCACGGACATCCAGATTCCCGAACTGCTGCAGGATTCCCTGAGCCGGCTGGCCCAGATGGACCGGGAAAAGAAGGGACGCATCCTGCTGGCGGAAGCGGAGATCGACATCGCCCGGCGCTTGGCCGAAGCGGCCCGGATCTACGACGCCGACAAGACGGCGCTGACGCTGAAGAGCTTGTCCATCCTCAACGAGGGGCTTAAGGCGGGCAATTCCATGATGCTGGTGCCCAACAACATCACCGAAGAGCTGCGGTCCAAGGATATCTTTGGCCTGCAGGCGTTGCTGGAAGCCAAAGGAGCAAAACATGGTGGTCGTTGAAACCAAGGAACTGGTCAAGGATTACGCCCTCAACAAGCTGACGGTCAACGCCCTGCGGGGGGTCAGCCTGGCTTTTGAGGAAGGGGAATTCACCGCCATCGCCGGGCCTTCGGGGAGCGGCAAGTCCACCTTCCTGCACCTGGTGGGCTGTCTGGATACCCCGACGGCGGGCTCGATCAGCCTGGGCGGCACCGACGTGGCCGGCCTCAACCGCAAAGAATCCGCCCTGCTGCGGCGCCGGAACATCGGTTTTATTTTTCAGGCCTACAATCTCATTCCCGTCCTGACGGCTATCGAAAACCTGTCCCTGCCCCTGGTGCTGCTCGGCGCCGCGCCGAAGGACGTCCGGGACCAGGCGGAACAGGCTTTGGCCGCGGTCGGTCTGGGGGGCATGGGCCGGCGCCGGCCCAGGGAGCTGTCCGGCGGCCAGCAGCAGCGGGTGGCCATCGCCCGGGCGCTGGTCAAAAAGCCGGCCCTGATCCTGGCGGACGAACCCACGGCCAACCTGGATTCCCGGACGGGCCAGGAGATTCTGGACCTGATGCTGGCGCTGAACCGCGATTTCGGCACCACCTTCATCTTTTCGACCCATGACCGCCTGGTCATGGAGTACGCCCGGCGGCTGGTGGAGCTGCGGGACGGTCTGGTCGAAAAGGAGACGCGCCGATGAAAGCCGCCGGTATGGCGACCCTGGCGGGCATGGCCTTCCGCAACCTGGGACGGCACCGGGTCAAGACGGTCATCACCACGCTGGCCGTGGCGGTGAGCGTCGCCCTCTACATCTTCATGGACGCCTGGCTTTTGGGCATGAACCTGGATTCCCGGCGCAACATCGTGTCCTACGAGATCGGGGCGGCCAAGATCCAGAGCCAGGCCTACTTCGATAAGAAGGACGAACTGCCGATGTACGAAAGCTTCGGCGCCTGGGAACCGCTGGCCGCCACGTTGGCCCGGGCCGGCTACGACGCGGCGCCGGGCTTCGTGTTTTCCGGTACCCTCTATTCCCGGTCCGGGACGGCGCCGCTGGTCTTCCACGGCGTGGACCCGGAGCGGGAAGCGCGGCTGCTCCGCTACCCGGCTTACCTGGAGGCGGGCCGGTTCATCCGCCCCGGCCGGACGGAGCTGGTCTTGGGAACCATGGCGGCGGAAAAGCTGCGCGTCGGCATCCCGCTCCGGCCGGCCAAGGCCGAGTTCGAGACCGAACTGCTGGCGGCGGCGGCGAACCAGGGGGAAGCGGACTTTATCGGCAGCCTGTACGTGCCGATCCCGGCGCGGACCAAACCTAAAAGCGTCTGGTCGGTCTATACCATCGAAGAAGCGCCCCTGAGCGCGGACAACGGCCGGCTGATGCTGAGAGACGACTGCACGCCGGAAGAATTGCGCCGTCTCTGGGACATCCTGTCGGCCTCAGGACGGATGGACGTGCGCCTGTCTACGGTCATCGACCTGAAGGCCGCGCCCCTGGCGCTGTCCCGAACCAGGTTTGAGCAGGACCTGCTGCCGCTTCTGGACGCCGCCGACCGGGACCGGCTGCGGTCGGCCTACGCCTGGGACGAACCGACCGGCGGCTACCTGCTGACCACGGAGGATCCGGCGGCGCAGGCGGCGATCCGGGACGCCCTGGTCGCCGCCGGCTTCTCCGGCGCCGTCCGGCACGTCAACCAGCTGATCGACGCGGTGGTGGTGGGGGTGGTCAATTCGCCCAATCCCAAGACCAACGGCAACATCGGCTACCTGCCCCTGGACGCCCTGCAGGGCGCGGCGGGGCTGATGCTGGACGGCCAGGTCACGGAACTGCTGATCCGCCGCGCCGGCGCCGACGACGCCCGGCTGCCCGGCAAGAGCGAGCAGCCCGCGGCGATCCGCGCCGCCCTGGGCGCGGCGCTTCCGGCGGGGCTGACGGTCAAGGGCTGGCCGGACTACGTGCAGGACTACCTGGCCGCCGCGGCGGGGGACACCATCAGCACCCGGATCATGGCGCTGCTGCTGTTCATCCTGTCCTTCATCGGCATTTCCAACACCATGCTGATGGCCATCCTGGAACGGACCAAGGAAATCGGCATGCTCCGGGCGCTGGGTATGGATGACCGGCAGCTGGTCGCCGCCTACGTCATGGAAGCCGGTCTGGTCGGCTTGCTCGGTTCGCTGGCGGGCATCCTGGCCGGCTGCCTGCTGACGGTGCCCATGGTCAGGTACGGGATCGACTATTCGGCCATCGCCAAGGAGATGGGCGGGGACTTCGGCTACCGCATCACCGCCCTTTTCCGTTCCGCCTGGAATCCTCCGGTCATCGTGGCCACCGGCCTGGCGGCCACCGCGCTTTCGGCGCTGGCGGCGTTGCCGCCGGTCCTGCGGGCGCTCAGGATGGCGGTGACCGACAGCCTGCGGTT
>DYPP01000115.1:4919-6332 GCA_020719845.1 Treponema denticola
GCCGGTCCTGCGGGCGCTCAGGATGGCGGTGACCGACAGCCTGCGGTTTGAGTAGGAGGGCGAAATGAAGGAACTGTACACCCTGGCGGTCATCGCGTACCGCAATACGCTGCGCAACGGCCGGCGGACGGCGCTCTGCGTGGCCGCGGTGGCCATCGCCGTGTTCTTCAACATCATCATGCAGGCCTGGATCACCGGCATGATCGCCGGCATCGAGGAGGTGGTGCGCACCTATGAAACCGGCCACGTCAACGTGGTCACCGAAGGCTTCGAGGCGGAACGGGAATACTATCCGGTCCAGTACCCGGTGGCCGACGGCCGCAGCGCCGCCCGCCTGGCCGCGGAGCTCGGGACCATACCGGGGGTGCGGGCGGTCATGCCCCGCATCACCGCCTACGCCACGCTCTTCGACAGTACGGTCAAGCACGCCCTGCTCTGGGGCATCGACGCCGCGGCGGAAACCCGGATCAACCACTTCAACCTGACCGACCGGGACGACGGCCTGCGGGAAGGCCGCTATCCCGCGCCCGGGACCAACGAAGCCGCGGTGGGCAGCGAGTTCGCCCGCAAGACGGGACTCAAAGTCGGCGATCCGCTGCCGCTGAAGACCGTGTCCGCCCAATTTTCCGACAAATACTGGAACCCCGTCATCGTCGGCATCTTCACCTTCGATTACCGCCGCTACGACGAGGAGGTCGTCATCGTCCCCCTGGACCGGCTGCAGCGCATCCTGGTGCTGGGGGAGGGGACCCAGCAGTTGTTCATCTACGCCGACGCCGCGGGTCGGTCGGCCCTGATCAAGGAGCGGGTCGCCGCTTTGCTGGGGCCGGGGCACGTGGTCAAGGCCTGGACGGACAACTACTGGGTGGCGGTGATGCGGCAGAGCACCTTTCTGTACGTCATCATCTTCGGCGTCTTCCAGGTGGTGGCCAGCTTCCTGATCATCAACACCGTCCTGATGGTGATCCACGAACGGATCAAGGAAATCGGCATGATGGGCGCCCTGGGCATGACCCGGACCGAGATCGTGGCGGTTTTCTTTCTGGAGTCCGTCCTGCTCAGCGTTTTCGGTTCCCTGGTGGGCGCGGCGGTGGGCGGGACCGTCAGCCTGATCGGGTCCCGCTTCCCCATCGACATGAATACCTTCACCGGCGGCGGCATGAAGGACATGCCCATTTCGGGCACCATCTTCATCGCCTTTTCGCCCTTGATCATCGCCCAGGGCTTCGGTTTCGGCGTGCTGGTCTCATCGGCCTGTACGCTGATCCCGTCCCTCAAAAGCGCCTTCATCGCCCCGGTGGAAGCGTTGCGTCGCTAAAGGTTGTTGAAATAGCCGGTTGCTATTTCAACAACCTTTGCAATTGCTCCCAAACCTTGCGGTTTGGTACGCAATTGCGACAATATGGTAGTATT
>DYPP01000001.1:0-39408 GCA_020719845.1 Treponema denticola
CCGAAGGGCTTGGCGTGGTTTGTGCCGAGCGAAGCGACAGCACAAACCATGACAACAGGAATTGTCAGGTTGAAGCAGTTGTTAGGCGAAATTTTCTATTGCATTTCTTTTGCTGAATAATATGGAATTCCTTCTTGTGCTGCTTTTTCTATCTTTACTCTCAAGACTTCATCCAATGCTATTCTGCCTTCAAGAATATGTATCAAATCTTCTCCAGTAAAAAAGATAATATTTCCCCTTCCGGCATATTCATTTATTACTTCCATCCTAAATCCATTTATTGAAAAAAACACTCCTCTTGTTGATTCAAGCTTTGTGTCTACTTTTCTTTTAAAGCCACCTATTTCTTGTTCGTTAGGTTGATCCGCTCTCCATTTTGCCTCTACAAGATAATCAAAAGCTTCAAATCTAAAATGACCATCTATTTGCTGTGTTTCAGTTTTATAAGATTTTCTATATTCCAATGAAAATATAGGAAATAAATCTGCTAAAATATCTTCCAGAGAATATCCCGCCGCTTGACGATTAGGGTTTACAATACCATCCATAAACATTTTATGTAGTTTTTTCAATAAAATGGAACGTTCTTCAATTATCTTTGCTCTTTCTGCAGCTATATTCTTTTTGCTTTCAGATTTTATTTTTTGTTCCTCAACAAATAAATCATTATCAACTGCTAATCGCTTTATTTCGCGTAAATTATTCAATGCAACATCAGGATTAGGCACATTGCTATCAGGTAGTTTTCTTAGTTTACATAACTCAGTCAATATTCTTTTTTGAATATCTAAACCATCTTCTCTTTGATCAAGTTCATTCAATACAGACTTAATCCAGTTAAACTTATATTGATCTTTATATTTTGCTGCTATTTGCCTGGGTACACCAGAAGAAATCAAGAATGCTTCCATTCCATCTTTGTAATAAAAACATGTTCCAAAGCACTGGATTATTTGGTTTCTGATTTCAAAAGGTAATGGCATTTATCAAACCTCCGTAAAGGTAATTTCAATATGAGCGCGAAGCGTGTGCCTAACATACGCTTAACCGGTAGTGCGTCAATTGGCGCGGTTTGTGCATGAAGCGAGCGCTAGCGAGCAGCACAAACCGTGACAATAGCACTATCCGGTTGAAGCGATTGTTAGGCGTTTTTCTTGACAAGTTCTAGCCATTGAATATTAAGCATATTTGCCTTTGTCGAAAGATTTTTTCTTTCTTCTTCACCCATTAAATCTAGTGCAATATTTAGCTCGCGTCGCAATCCATCAATATTACATTTTAGAGGCATTTCTTTAAATATTATATACTCACAAAGAGCGTTCAACGACCTTTCTTGATTTTGCAATTCTAAAAAAGGCAATAATTCAATCCATAATACAATTTCATTTATAGGTAATTGGTTTACTAAATACCTAGATCCTAAAGCATTATACATAGCATTATGAAACAAATCTTCAGGCACTGAATGAAGAAGTGTTTTAGCGATTTTCTTATACGACATTTTCATTGCTTCACGAATACCTTCTTCATTATTCGCATTTATGAGCAATTTAAAAAGCCCCATACTGTCCTCCTTAATTCTATAGTACTATAAGCAATCTCAGAATAATATACGGCTACATTATTTCCTGTGGATAATGATAGCAATATTTTTACTATTCTTGGTTTAAAATAAAAGGTGAAGGCTGGTAACATTAATTCCATACCCATCTTGCCAAATAGTTTGCTCGTTGTTCTTTTGATAAAAAACTTTCAATGATTGCAGTTTCTCTTCTTTGACCAAAAAATATTACCCCATTATTTTTATTCAATAAGATTTGATATACTAGATCATATAGAATATCTTGAGATTTTAAATAGAAAGTTATATTATCTAGTATCTTCCAATAAGAACCCAAATGAATTACTTTAACTAATTCACCAGTATTCTCCAGTTGAGTTTTTTCATCAAGAACAGCATTTTCAATAGTATAATATAATGGAAGCATATTATTATTGTCTAAGCTTCGATACTGTTCATATGTACCTTTATCATAACCAGATAAAAGACCATATACAAGGAAAACATTAGATATCCCCCTACTTCGCGCCCATGTTTTTATTGCAATTACTTCATCACTTTCCTTATACTTTTTTTCATCGTAGAAAATATTGGCTTTTTCTCTTTTTATTTGAAAAACATCACAAATAATGTTTGGAATACCAACAATTGCAATTTCATTACTTTCAGAATTTGTTAAATACGTGTTTTGGTAAATAATTGAAGCGGTTTCTACATCGGTAATATGGATATCTATCATCGCATACTCACCATTCCAAACAAAAGATGAAAAGAGCATATACTTGACATTTAGGATAGAACCAATTTGCGAACTTTGATTTGAATCGTAGACAAGATCGGATAAATTAAACTCAATATTCCTCAAGACTGCATCCATATTGGCGAGATCAACAACCTTATATCCCATACGTAATAGTTCTTTGGTAAAAGCACTATGAAATTGCTGGTTTCTTTCAGGCTTAAATCCTGTGAGCTGGATTGGCATTACTGCCATGGTTTGAGCCGATAAATTCATACATATTATGGTTATTAATATGAAAAAGACTGATCTCATTACAGGCCTCCTTAAGAAATTAATTCTACTTCAAGGTATTATTGGTTGTTTTGATGTATTTTATGTTGATCCTAATAGCCCGAAGGGTCCGCCTAACATTTATTATCCCGTTCTTGCCATGCCGCTGAATAAATCTTTGCTTCAGTCTATTCTTACCGGTATGGGCTAAATTATAGTCGATGAATCACCGAAAGGGAAGTCAGTTATCATATTTTACAGGATATTGTTCCAGCTACTTAGCTGGTTCGTATAAACTGCCCAAAAAGTGGTTCTTTACAGGCCGTCGGCGGGGCTGAGGACGCCGGAGGGGCCGCGGTTGAGGACGTGGGTATAGATCATGGTGGTTTTGACGTCGCTGTGGCCTAGCAGTTCCTGGATGGTGCGGATGTCGTGGCCGCTTTCCAGCAGGTGGGTGGCAAAAGAGTGGCGGAAGCTGTGGCAGCTGATCCGTTTTTGCAGGCCCGTGGATAGGACGGCGGCGTGCACGGCCCGTTGTTGCAGGGATGCGTCCATGTGGTGGCGGCCTTGCTTGCCGGTGGCGGGATCCAGCCAGCGTTTTTCCTGGGGAAATACCCACTGCCAGCGCCAATCGACGGCGTCGTTGGGATACTTCTTGTCCAGGGCGTCGGGCATGAGTACGCGGCCCCAACCGTCGGCCAGATCCTGGTCATGGATTTTCTTGATCTGGACCAGGTGGGTTTTGAGCGCCTCCTTGACGCTTTGGGGCAGCATGGTGCGGCGGTCTTTGGCGCCTTTGCCGTTGCGGATCAGAATTTCGTTGCGGCCAAAATCGATATCCTGCACCCGGAGTTCCAGGCACTCGGACAGGCGCATTCCGGTGCCGTACATGAGTCGCGCGGCCAGGCGCTTGTCGCCCTGCAGGTGTTCCAGCACGGCGCGGACTTCGTCCCGGCTCATGACGACCGGCAGGCGGATCGGTTTGACGGCCCGGATGACGGCTCCCAATTCGGCCGGGGGGCGGCGCAGGACCTGCCGGAACAGAAAAAGCAGGGCGGCCAGGGCCTGGTTCTGGGTGGAGGCGCTGACCTTCTCTTTGACCGCCAGGGCGGACAGGAACAGGTTGATGTCTTTTTCGTCCAGGGACTTCAGGTTGGGGTCCCGGCGGTCCGTTATACCGTGCCCGGCCAGAAAGCGGTCTGCCCAGGCGCTGTAGGATTTTATGGTCCGCGGACTGTAATGCCGGGCTTCGAGGGCTTCGCGGTATTCGTCCCGGAGCGTAGGGTTTGCCGCGGAGGGCGCCATGGCGGGTGGGGCCACGACAGGCATAGCGGCGGGCTTGGTGGCGGGCGCCAGGGAGGGCGCGGCGGCGGGGGACGCAGCGTCTTGAATTCCGGCAAGATTGAAGAGTTCCGTCGCGTAGAGCGCCCGCAGCAGCGCCTGGGCTTGCGCCGGGTTGTTGGGCAGGGTCCAGGTTTTGTTGTCCGGTTGCCAGCGGCGGAGGGGCAGGGTCCGCATGGCGGTGAGCAGGACGGGATCATAGGGGAGGGTGACGGAAATGGAGTGCGGGATCGTAAAGTCGATTTTGACTTGCATGGGCGCTTGTCCTTCTGGGGTAATTGAATAACCCCCGGTATCCCGGGGTTTCCGACCCGGGCTTGGGGGGTGCCGGAGGCTCCCGACGCAGGAGGAGCCGGAGGCAGGGGGAGCCGCGGCGTGGGGGCGGCGCAAACGGGTGGGCGCCGGCTTGGTCGATGCTCTCTGCGCCCCCTCCATAATGAACTAAATGGAGAAGAAATACATAATAAACATAATGGAGTTCCTGTATTTTCTGGGGACTAAAGGTCTTCTAAAAAAAGGGGGAAGGTAAAAAAAGCACCCCGACAGCCGCCGAAACAGGCTTGCCCGGGTGGACCGGAACCGGATGACTCCGCTCATGTAAACCCAAGTATAGCCCACTCCGGGCGCTTGTAAAGGCTAATCCGCGGTTTTTGCGAATTTGTCCTTGATGCGGGCAAAGTAGTCCGCCGCTTCGTCGGCGGTTTCGACGGCGTCGTCCTCGTGGTACTCGACCAGATGCTCGGGGATCTCGGCCAGGAAGGGGGAGGGGGCGCATTCGACGACGCTCTGCAGGTGGCGGCGTTGCTTGCAGCTGGTGATGAACAGCTTGTCCCGGGCCCGGGTGATGGCGACGTAGAAAAGGCGCCGTTCTTCTTCCACGTTGCCGTCCCCTTCCTCCAGGCTGCGGGCGTGGGGGATGAGTCCGGCTTCGGCGCCGGCGATGAACACGACGGGGAATTCCAGCCCCTTGGAGGCGTGGATGGTCATGAGGTTGACTTTGCCCTTGCCGGCGTCCTCGTTGCCGTCGTCCCGGGTGATCAGGCTGATCCGGTTGAGGTAGGGGAAAAGGGTGGGATCGAAGTTGTCCGGGTCTTTTTCCCAGCTTTCGATGGACTGGATCAGGTAGTCGATGTTGAGGAACTTCCAGCGGGCGGCTTTTTCGTTCTTGTTGTTGTCGCTGACCAGGTAGCTCCAGTAGTCGATGTTGTCCACCAGGGCGCGCACTTTTTTGGAAAGTCCTTTCTTGCCGAGCATTTCGCTGCGGTAGTATTCGATCAGCGTGATGAAGGCGTCCACGTCGACCCGGCCTTTTTCCGGAAACAGCGTGTCCGGCGCGAAGCGGAGTTTGGCCAGGGCGTCCCAGATGGGGGTGCGGTTTTTTTTGGCCAGGTCGCTGACCTGCTGGATGCTGGTTTTGCCGATGCCCCGGCGGGGGGTGTTGATGATGCGCAGCAGGTTGACGTCGTCGTCCGGGTTGGCGATGACCCGCAGGTAGCTGATGACGTCCTTGATTTCTTTGCGCTGAAAAAAGCTGGTGCCGCCGGAGACGCGGTAGGGGATGTTTTCGGCCAAAAAGGCTTCTTCGATGTGCCGGGTCATGGAATTGGTGCGGATCAGGACGCCGAAATCGTCGTACTTGCGCCTTTCCTTCATCATGATGGCTTTGACCCGTTCGGCGATGAAGTCGGCCTCGTCGCTTTCGTTTTCCGGATGAAAGACTTCGATCGGTTTGCCTTCGCCGTTGCCGGACCAGAGGTTTTTTTCTTTGCGGTTGGTGTTGTTGGCGATGACGCCGTTGGCGGCTTCCAGGATGGTGCTGGTGGAACGGTAGTTCTGCTCCAGCTTGATTTCCGCCAGGCCGGGGAAATCGGTCTCGAAGGTGACGATGTTTTCATAGCTGGCGCCGCGCCAGGAATAGATGGACTGGTCGTCGTCGCCGACGACGCAGACGTTGCGGTCCGCCAGCAGGCGCATCATGCGGTACTGGGTGGTGCTGGTGTCCTGGAACTCGTCCACCATCAGGTAGCGGAAGCGTTCCCGGTAGCCGGAAAGGGTTTCCGGGTATTCCTCGAACAGGCGGATGGGCAGGACCAGCAGGTCGTCGAAATCGACGGCGTTGTAGATCTTGAGGCTGGCCTGGTAGTTCTGGTATACCCGCTCGTATTCGTCGTTGGCCCCGGCGCCCCAGGCCGCCAGGCCGATCTTGACGTTGGAGAACAGCTGGCCGATTTTGTACAGGTCCAGGGTTTCGGTGGATAGGCCGCATTCCCGGACGCAGTCCTTGATCAGCTGGTTGCGGTCCGTCTCGTCGTAGATGGAAAAATTGGACCGGTAGCCCAGGGCTTCGATGTGTTCCCGCAGGATCTTGACGCCGAAGGCGTGGAAGGTGCCGATGGTCAGGTTCTGCAGTTTTTTGCCCGTCAGTTCCCGTACCCGTTCCTGCATTTCCCGGGCCGCCTTGTTGGTGAAGGTCAGGGCCAGGATGGCCGACTGGGAGATGCCCTTTTCCAGCATGTGGGCGATGCGGAAGGTGATGACCCGGGTTTTGCCCGAACCGGCGCCGGCGATGATCAGCACCGGTCCGTCGACGGTGGTGACCGCCCGGATTTGGGGTTCGTTGAGTTCCTGTTCAAAATTGAGCGTGGACATGCGGCGCCGACTATACCCGTTTGACGAAAATTTCGAAGGCGCCGATACCCAGCAGCATGACCGCCGTGACGATGGCCCCGGCGCCCATGACGCCCAGCATGACCGCCAGCATGGTTTTACGCTTGTCGATGCCCAGCACCCAGGCTCCCAGGGTGCCCGTCCAGGCGCCGGTGACCGGCAGGGGGATGGCGACGAAGACGGCGATGCCGATCCAGCCCCAGCGTTCCACTTCCGTGTGGATCTTGCCCCGGGCCCGTTCCAGGAAGTAATCGAAAAAGCGGCGGTACCAGGATAGGCGCAGGAACAGCCGGTGGAAAGTGGAAAGGAAGATCCAGCAGGCGGGGGCCACCAGGGCGTTGAGGGAGACGGTGTAGACGTAGGCCCAGCGCCAGTCCATGCCCTGGGAAAGAGCGTAGGGCAGGGCCCCCCGGAGTTCGGAAATGGGCAAAAACGACAAAAAGGCGGTCCAGAAGAGGGTGTTGATCGGCATAGGCTCCCGTTATATCAGAAATCGGGCGTGTAGGCCAGATCGGCCAGGACGGCCGCCAGGCGGCGGCCCGCCTTGCCGCGATGGCTGAGTTGGTTCTTTTTCTCGTCCGGCAGTTCGGCTACGCTGCAGGCGTATTCCGGGAGGTACAGGATCGGATCGTAGCCGAATCCCGCGCTGCCCCGTCCGGCGGGCAGGATTTCGCCTTCCAGCGTTTCCTGGGCCACAAAAAATCGATCCGGACTCAACATCAGGACCATGGAACAGACAAAACGCGCCGTTCGTATCGGATTGGCGCCCAGTTCCTGCACCAGCAAGTTGTTCCGTTCGGCGGAATCCAGTTTTTTGCCCACGTCGGCACCGTAGCGGGCGGAAAAGATGCCCGGCCGGCCGTCCAGGGCGTCCACGCAGAGACCCGAATCGTCGGCGATGACCGGTTCTTTGACCAGCTCGTACAGCGCCCGGGCCTTGATCAGGGCATTATCCAGGAAGCTGGCTCCGGTCTCTTCCGGATCGAAGGGGATCCCCACCTCGCCGGGCAGCAGCAGGGTGTGCCCGGCCAGAATGGCCTGCAGTTCCCTTTTCTTGTGCCCATTGCCCGAAGCAAACCACAGTTTCATGCGCGGATACTACTACGTCCCCGGGATAATAGAAAAGGGCTTTCCCGCGGCCTTGTGCAGGGGTGGCCGGCGGAGTAAAATTGAATCCAGATGACCTGCCCGATTTGTGATTCATCCCGCGTACGTCCCTTGTCATCTCCGCGGCGTTCCTTTTATCGTTGCGGAGACTGCGCCTTTGCCTGGGCCGATCCGGCGTTTCGCCTGGATCCGGAAGCGGCGCGGGTGCGCTACGCCCTGCACCGCAACCGGCGGGATGACGCGGGATACGTGGCTTTTCTGGGTACGATAATCGACGCCGCCCTGGCCCATACCCCCGGCGCCCGGCGCGTCCTGGATTGGGGTTCCGGCCCGGCGCCGGTGGGCGCGGACCTGCTTCGCGAGCGGGGGCTGGCGGTTTCCGTCTATGATCCCCTCTACGCGCCCGTTCTCCCGGAGCCGGAGGCGGTCTTTGACCTGGTGTTCTGCATCGAGGTCGCCGAGCATTTTGAGCGTCCGCTGCAGGACTTTGCCGACCTGGCGTCCCGCCTGCGCCCGGGCGCCGGCCTGGCCCTGCATACCCATCTGGCGCCGGAGGACGACGAAGCCTTCTTGAGCTGGTGGTATACCGAAGACCCGACGCACGTTTCCTTTTATACTCTGCAAAGCCTGACCCTGTTGGCCGATCTGGCCGCCCTGCGTCTGGATAGCGTGACCGACCGACGCCTGGCGCTGTTCCGTCGGCCCTTGCCGGTCCTGGTGGTGGGCGGCATGAACCTGGACATCGAGGGTTCGCCGGACGCGGAAATGCGGATGCGGGATTCAAATCCGGGCCGGATCCGCTTTGCACCCGGCGGGGCGGGGCGCAACGTGGCCGAAAACCTGGCCCGCCTGGGCCTGCCGGTGGAACTGGTTTCGGCGGTGGGCCCGGATGCCGCCGGTTCCCAGGTCCTGGACCAGACCGCCGCCGCCGGTGTCGGGGTGCGGGGTGTCGCCGTACTGCCGGACCGGGCGACGTCTTGCTATCTGTCGGTTCTGGATGAGGCGGGGGACATGGCGGTGGCGGTGGCCGGCATGGGCATCTACGATGCCTATCTGCCCGACCAGGCGCAGGCCGCCCTGGCTTTGGCCGAGGCGGCCGCCCGGGAGCGGAGCTTCAGCGGTCCGGACCAAACGCCCTTTTCGGCGGTGGTGCTGGACGGCAACCTGCTGCCCGAAAGTCTGGAGGCCGTACTGGACCGCTATCCCGACTTGGACGCCTGGTTTGATCCGGTATCCGTGGCCAAGGCGCGCCGATTTGTGGAATTTCAGGACGGCGTCCTGCTGGGCAGGCTGTGGGCTGCCAAACCCAATTTGCTGGAAGCTCGGGCCATGGCGCTGGCTCTCGGCTTCCCGGAAAGTCCGTGGGATTCGGGCATTCCCGCCGACGTTGCGTCGCGTCTATCCCGGGCGCGGGATTACGCCGCCTTTCTGCGTACCCGGGGCCTGCCGCTGGTCCTGGTCAGCCTGGGCGAGTCCGGCGTGCTCTGGTCCGACGCCGAAGAAACCGCCCTGGGGCAGCCGCCGTCCCAAGAGGTGGTGTCCGCCACCGGCGCGGGGGACGCTTTTCTCGCGGGCGCCCTCCGGTATACGCTGACCGGCGTACCCGCCGCGGGTGCCGCGGCCCTCTTGCCCTACGCCTGCGCTGCTTCCGCCCTGACTCTTCAAGACGCCGCGGCGGTTTCGCCGCGCCTGAGCGCTCGCGACCTTGTGGCCCTGACTGCCGGATGGCGGCGCGATGGTTCGTTTGCCTACGTATTATTGCCCGAACAGGAGAATGCATGATGAAGAATACCCCGTTTAACCGCTATCTGGCGGTTTCCGATGAAGTCGCCCAGGCCCTGGCTGCAGGCCAGGCCGTCGTCGCCCTGGAATCCACCATCATCAGCCACGGCATGCCCTATCCCCGCAACGCGGAAACCGCGCTGGCGGTGGAAGCGGCGGTGCGGGAGGGCGGGGCGGTGCCGGCCACCATCGCCGTCCTGGACGGCAGGCTTAAAGCCGGGCTCTCGCCCGAGGAAGTCGAACGCCTGGCCCGGGCGGGCAGCGCGGTGGTCAAATGCAGCCGCCGGGACCTGCCCTTCGTCCTGGCGCGCAAGCAGGACGGCGCCACTACCGTCGCGGCTACCATGATCGTCGCCTCCCTGGCGGGCATCCGGATTTTCGCCACCGGCGGCATCGGCGGGGTCCACCGGGGCGCCCAGGAAAGCTTCGACATTTCCGCGGACCTGGAAGAACTGGCCCGCACCGACGTGGCCGTGGTCTGCGCGGGCATCAAGAGCATCCTCGACCTGGGTCTGAGCCTTGAATACCTGGAAACCCGGGGCGTGGCGGTGGTGGGCTATGGCACGGACGAGCTGCCCGCCTTTTATACCCGCCAATCGGGACTCAACGTGGACTACCGGTTTGATTCCACCCGGGAACTGGCCGCGGCGCTGCGGATCAAGTGGGACCTGGGTCTGCGGGGCGGAATAGTCGTAGCCAATCCCATTCCGGAGGAATTCGCCCTGCCCAAGGAGCGGATCGACGCGGCCATCGACGCCGCTCTGGCGGAGGCGGAAGCCGCGGGGATCAAGGGAAAGGAAACGACTCCCTTCCTGCTGGCCAAAATTGTGCAACTATCCGGCGGCGAAAGCCTGGAATCCAATATCCGCCTGGTGCTCAGCAACGCCCGCCTGGCCGCCGCCCTGGCCCGGGACTACGCCGCGCTGGGCTCCGGGCTTCCCGACCCGGACCCCCGAAGGAACGCCTGAGCGTGAAGTCCGCCCTCTTTGCCGAAGCCATAACCACCCATTTTGACCAGGCCCAGCAGCTGGACCTGCGGGGGGGCAAGCGGGCGCTGATCATCAGCGACTTCCACATGGGCGACGGCGGCCGCAGCGACGACCTGAACCGCAACGGCGACCTGCTGCTGGACCTGCTGGAAAAGTACTACCTGGCCGGCGACTGGTACCTGGTCCTGAACGGGGACATCGAAGAACTGCAGCGCTTTTCCCTGGCCGCCATCCGGTCCCGCTGGCAACTGCTTTACCGCGTTTTTGACCGCTTCGCCGCAGCGGGACGCCTGTACAAGACCCTGGGCAATCATGACGAAGACCTGATCCTGGAGCGTCGCTATCCCTATGCCCTGAGCCAGGCCTTGAGCATCGAAACCGGCGTCCTGCCCGTCTTCGTCTACCACGGCCATCAGGGCTCCCAGGTGTACAAAAAATACAACCGCATGATCCGCGGGGCGCTGCGCTACGTCTTCAAACCCCTGGGCATCCGCAATATTTCTTCCGCCCGCAGTCCCCAGCGGCGCTTCCACGTCGAAAAGCAGGCTTACGCCTTTTCCCGCAAGCACAACCTGGTTTCCATCATCGGACATACCCATCGGGCCCTGTTCGAGTCCCTGGGGCGTTTCGACTACATCAAATTCGAGATCGAACGGCTCTGTCGGGACTACCCGCCCACCGCTCAGGACGGACGGGAGCGGATCGCGGCGGAGGTGCGCACCCTGCGGGACGAACTGGGCAAGCTGAAGCGCTCGGAACGGCGCAACAGTCTGCGGGAGAGCCTGTACGGCGACGAAATGCCGATCCCCTGCCTATTCAACTCGGGCAGCGCCATCGGTAAAAAGGGCATCAACGCCATCGAGCTGGACGAAGATTCCATCGCCCTGGTCTATTGGTTTACCGAGGGAGAGGGCAAGAAATTCGTCAGCCGCGGCTTCTATACGGTGGAAGAACTGCCGGGAACCCGTCGACGGCGGGTCGTGCTGAACCAGGACCGGTTGGATTATATCAAAGCGCGCATAGAATTGCTCGGTTGAGCCGCCGGCGCCATTTCCGACGGTTCCGGTGTTTCGGCTTTCCGGAAGCTTGACGGGATGCGCCGGCCCGGACCATACTAGAGCCATGGCGGCCTACGGAAAACCCAAGATACTCGGCAGGATTATCGTGCTCCTCCTCCTGATCCTCGTTTTGGCCGGCGGCGGGGCGGTCTGGTTCGATTATCTGGGCGTCATCGACGCCAAAACCCAATTAGCGCCCCTGTACCGCCTGTTGGGGCTGACTACCCGCACCCAGACCACTGCGCAGGCTGAGGCTCCGGTGTCCATCGACGCCGAACGGCTGGCCGTCGGGCTCGAGGCCCTGGAATTGAAAAGCCTGGAGCTCGACAAGCGGGAAACCGTCATCCTGCAGAAAGAAGGGGAAATCGAACAGAAGGCGCAGGAATTGGAAGAACGGCAAAAAGCGCTGGATGAACGGGAGAAAACCTTCAACGTTACGGTCCAACAGTTCGAGAATAGAAGGGTCAACGTCGAACAGAACGCGCGTTACCTGGTCGGCATGCCGCCGGAAAAAGCCGTGGGCATCATCGGCGCCATGGATGACCAGGACGCTATCGACGTATTCCGGATGACCGAAGAGATTGCTTTGCGGGAAGGGACGGCATCCATCGTTTCGTACTGGATGTCCCTCTTGCCCCCCCAGCGGTCCGCGGAGCTTCAGCGCAAGATGGCAGGTAAACCCCGCAGTCTGAACTGACCAGCCCGTTCCTCCGGGATGACGCGCGTCTACGGCGCAGGAGGTACGGGTGCTTATTCCTACAGCCCCCCAAACGAAGAGTCATGCTCCTCAGGCGGCCCGCGCGGGCGCCGATCCGTCCAAGGTGGAAAAAGGCGGCGCCTTTCTGGCCTTGCTGGACGGTTTGCGGGCGGAAAAAAACAAAAAGCCCACCGCCCCGACGGCGGAAAAATATTTGGCTGCTCAAAAATCCAATTTGGTGCGGACATCCGGAAAGCAGGCGGGGGATCCGCGCCAGGCTAAAGCCGTCTCCGTCCCTGAGCCGGGGGCGGGCAAAGAAAAATCCCACGCCAAGTTGGCGGTGGACGAGGTCCTCCGCCCGGCGGCCGCCGCGGTTCCGGCGGCGGCTCCCATAAAGGAAGAAGATTCAACCTCCAGGAAAACGGACCGCAGGCGCGCCGAAGATCGGGACCTCGCCCCAACCGGCAGCATGCCCGGGGCCGACGGCGCCGCTTCCGTTCTTTCCGCCGTCAAGATGACCGCGGACGCTCTGTCGCGGACCGCAGTTCCGACCCGGAACGCCGAAAAAGGCGATGCCGAAGCCCTGAAAACGGATGTACGCCCCGGTTCGTCCAAACAAAAGGATAAGCGGTCGGCCGGCTTGCAGCTGGACGTGTACGACCAGCGTGCCCGGACCGCGGCGGTGGACGGCGCGGTACGCCCCCAGCAGAACGGCAAGGATACTTCCCCGGTGGGCGGCCAGGACGCGGATCTGGTGATCCGGCTCCGGTCCGGGGGGGGCCAACCGGATACATCCGCCGACGCGACGGTGTCTAAACCGTCGGGCAACTTTCAAGAACTGCTTGCCCGGGAACTGCGGGAGAACGCCAATGCCGACATCGTCCGCCAGGCGTCCCTGGTGCTCAAAGACGGGGGCAAGGGCCTGATTCGCCTCGCTCTGCAGCCCGAATCCCTGGGAAGCGTTAAGATACGCCTGGAAATGGCCGAAAATAAGATCGCCGGCCACATCGTCGTCGAAAGCGATGCGGCTCTGAAGGCCTTTGAGCGGGAGCTGCGCTCCCTGGAGCAAGCCTTCCTGGACGGCGGCTTTGACGGAGCCAGCCTGGACGTTTCCGTTTCCGCCGATTCCGGCCGGGACGGCGCGCCGGACCGCCGACAGGCGGAAAGCCCGAAGCCGTTCTTTTCGGAACGCGCGGTGGCCGCGAGCTACGAAGTTCCGCCGGGAGCGGCGGTAAAGATTGATCAAGCCACGGGCGCGGCGAGCCCGGCGGTAAATATGCTGGCTTAAGGAGCACAGAATGGAACTGAGCGCGACCCTCAACGTACAGGATCAAGCCAAACTCCGCATGCAGGTGGATTCCTTCAACAAATCCATCGAAGCCGGAAAAAAGCCTTCCCAGGATTTGGGCAAAGATGACTTTATTAAAATTTTGATTACCCAGTTGACCCACCAGGATCCGACGGCGCCGATGGAAGACAAGGAATTCATCGCTCAGATGGCGCAGTTTTCTTCGCTGGAACAGATGACCAACATGGCCCAGGATTTTAGCCGCATCGCCGAAATGATCGCCGGCAGCGAAGCTTCGGGGGCGTTGGGCAAATCCGTGGAACTGGCGGACGGCGAACGCACCATCAGCGGCGTCGTCAAGGCGGTATCCCGGGGCGGTTCACCCCAGGTCATGATCGACGGTACCTATTACGACTGGGACCAGGTTACGAAAGTCTATGAGGAGTGATGCGATATGATGCGATCTTTGTTTTCCGGCGTATCCGGCCTGCAGAACCACCAAACTCGAATGGACGTCGTGGGCAACAACATCGCCAACGTCAACACGACGGGTTTTAAAAAAGGCAGGGTGAACTTCCAGGACCTGCTGTACCAACAGATGTCCGGCGCCGCCCGGCCTACCGATGAAATCGGCGGGGTCAACCCCAAGGAAGTCGGTCTGGGCATGATGGTCGCTTCCATTGATACCATCCATACCCAGGGCTCCCTGCAGACCACCGGCGTCGGCACGGACCTGTCCATCCAGGGCCAGGGCTTCTTCGTCCTCAAGAACGGTGAAAAATCTTTCTATACCCGGGCCGGGGCTTTTGGCCTGGACCGGGAAGGCACCCTGGTCAATCCGGCCAACGGCATGCGCGTCCAGGGCTGGATGGCCCGCACCGTGGAAGGCACGGAACGCATCGATACGGCCCGCAACGCCGAAGACCTCATTATTCCCATCGGCTCAAAGGACCCGGCCCGGTCCACCAGCATGGTAAATTTTGCCTGCAACCTGGACAAGCGCACGCCGGAGATTCCTGCAGGCGCCGGCCCGGGGGCGGTGCTGGACGGTACCTGGGGTACGGAATTCAAGATCTATGACTCCTTTGGCCAGGAACACATCCTGCGGGTGGACTTTACCCGGCAGCCCGGGCAGAACAACCGTTGGGACGCCACGGTGACGGTGGATCCCGAGTCTGCGGTACCGGCCAATGCGGCGGTAGCCTTGGGAGGAGGAGCGGTTACCGCGGGGGGCACCAACACCTTCAACGTTGAGTTTTCCAACCTGGGCACCCTGGCGGGCGCCGTCGATCCCCAGGGCAACGCGGCCCCCGCGGAAGGCGACGTCAACGTGCGCGTGGCCTTCGACGTGCAGGGCACGACCCCCGACGCCGGCGGCGCGCCGGTGCGCCAGGAATTCAACCTCAACCTGGGACGCGTGGGCAGCGTGGTCAATACGATCACCCAGTTTGCGGAAAAGAGTTCCACCAAGGCTTTCATGCAGGACGGCTATCCCATGGGCTACCTTGAGAATTTCAAGATCGACCAGTCCGGGGTCATCAGCGGCGTCTACTCCAACGGCACCAACCGGCTGATCGGACAGGTGGCCATGGCCAGCTTCACCAATCCCGGCGGGCTTGAAAAAGCGGGGGAGAACACCTTTGTGGTTTCCAACAACTCCGGCCTGGCCAACATCACCCCCTCGGGCATTTCCGGCAAGGGCAAACTGATCGCCGGCGCCCTGGAAATGTCCAACGTGGATCTGGCGGAACAATTTACCGACATGATCGTAACCCAGCGCGGATTCCAGGCCAACTCCAAGACCATCCAGACCTCGGATCAGATGCTGCAGGAGCTCTTAACGCTCAAGCGCTAAGTGTGGTAGGTTGAAAAAGTAGCAGGGGTAGCAGATGATACAGGTGACCCGACTGGACGGGATGGAATATTTGCTCAATCCGCACCAAATCGAGTCGGTAGAAAGCCATCCGGACACCACCTTGCTGATGCTGTCGGGCAAGCGGGTGGTGGTCAAGGAAACTCCTGCGGTCATACTGGAACGGATCATCGCGTATCGCCGGCGGATCGGCGGCTTCAAGAACGAGGAGTAGGCGAACATGGATTTAGCGACCATTATCGGGTTAGTCGGAGCTATGGCCATGCTCGTCATGGCCATTTTGACTTCCGGCGGTTCGCTGTTGACCTACTTCGACGTACCTTCGGTATTCATGACC
The DNA here is from genome assembly GCA_020719845.1 of Treponema denticola. GTDB lineage: Bacteria > Spirochaetota > Spirochaetia > Treponematales > Breznakiellaceae > DYPP01. The sequence goes on from DYPP01000001.1 coordinate 15,713, forward strand.
ATCGTCGGTTCCTACCTGGTGCTCTTCGTGCAGGTGAGCATGTCCGACGCCCTGGCGGTATTCCGGATCATGGGTCTGGCTTTCAACGTGCCCAAGTTCGGCATGCAGGCCATCATCACCAAACTGATGTCTTTTTCGGACAAAGCCCGGCGCGAGGGCTTGCTGGCCCTGGAAGAAGAGCTGGAAGACCTGGACGACGAGTTCATGAAGAAAGGGCTGCGGCTGGTGGTGGACGGCACGGACGCGGAAATCATCCGCACCCTGATGGAGACCGAGCTCAACCAGATGCAGAGCCGCCACGCGGACAAGATCAACATCGTCGACGCCTGGTCCAAGCTGGCCCCGGGCATGGGCATGCTGGGTACGGTAACCGGCTTGATCGCCATGATGAAGAACCTGGAAGACAAAAGCCAGATCGGACCGAACATGGCCGTCGCCCTGATCACCACCTTCTACGGCGCCATCATGGCCAACGTCATCCTGATCCCCATCGTCGGCAAACTGAAAGGCCAGGACGCGGAGGAAACCAAGGTCAAGGAAATGATCATCGAAGGCGTGCTTTCCATCCAGGCCGGGGACAATCCGCGCATCCTGGCGCTCAAGCTCCTTTCCTTCCTTACCCCCGGGGATCGCAAAGCGGTCGAGGCAGAAATCCTCAAGGATTAACGGCTATGGCAAAGAAAGAAAAAAAATGCGAGTGTCCCGCGGGTGCCCCGGAATGGATGGTGACCTATTCGGACATGGTCACCCTGCTGCTCTGTTTCTTTGCCGCCCTGTTCAACGTATCCGAGGTGGACGAAGTCCAGCTGCAGCAGATGATCTCCTCCCTGAACAACATCGGCATGGGCGCCAGCGAGGGCGGCGCGACGCTGACCGCGGGACGCAACGCCGACCTGGGCAACACCATCATGGCGCTGCCCTCCATGGAGCACGGACGTTCGATGTCCACGGCCAAGAAAAAGGCAACCAGTCTCTTTGCGCCGGAAATAAAGTCCAACAAGGTCCGGGTATCCTCGGATGAACGCGGGCTGGTGATCAGCCTGGCTTCGGACGCCTTTTTCGGACCCGCCAGCGCGACGGTCAACATCGAAGAAACTCGGGATATCCTGCTCCGTCTGGCCACTCTGCTGGAGTCCAAGGACGTAGAGGGCCGCAGATTCCGCATCGAGGGACACACCGATTCGATCCCCGTCGACGCGAATGGGCCCTGGCAGTCCAACTGGGAGTTGTCCGCCGCCCGATCCATCAACGTGCTGCACTATTTGGCCGACATCGGGGTCAACGACCGCAACTTTCAGGTTTCCGGGTTGGCCGATACGGCTCCGATTTCTTCCAACGACACCGCCGAAGGCCGGGCGTATAATCGCCGGGTGGACGTCGTGATCCTGGATGAAGGCCATTTATGATTATTCTTGGACCTGGAGCAAACTTTGTTTGCATTGACCGCTGTTTTCGTATACTATACAGCATCGGAGGATAGAAGGCATGGCAGACAACCGTGACGAACTAGACCTGGACGGTACCGAAACCGTCGCCATGGAAGGTTCCGCCAAAAAAACTTCCGGTTTGGCGGCCCTGCTCCCCAACCTGCTCAAATTCGTGGCCATCGGCTTGGGCGCGATTATTTTCATCGTTACCGTCACGTTCATCGCGTATACCTTCCTGTCCAAATCGGGAAAATCCCAGACGACGACCGCCGAAGAGTCGCCCTACGCCGGCGTGCGTCCCCAGCTGTCCTGGTTCACTACCATCGGCGTCATCCGGACCCGCACCAACGATCCCACCCCCTACTCGGTGGTGGTCAACCTGATCATCGGCTACGACCAGGACAACAAGGTCGCCCAGACCGAACTGACCAACCGGCTCTACGAACTGAAGGATTTCATCCGCAACTATTTCAGCAACAAATCCGCCGCCGACCTGAAACCGGATCAAGAAGAACAACTGAAAAACGACATCAAGACCAAACTGAACGAGCATATCCTGGATAAAGCCAGAGCCCGGGAGATCCTGTTTCAGCAGCTGGACGTGGTAGAGATGTAGGTATGACGGAAGTACTATCGCAGGAAGAAATAGACCAGCTCCTCACCGCCATCAACGCCGGGGAGACCGAGCCAGAGGACTTCCGGCCTGCCGCAGATACCCGCAAGATAAAAATCTACGATTTCAAGCGGCCGGACAAGTTTTCCAAGGAACAGATCCGCACCGTTTCCATCATGCACGAAACCTTTGCCCGCTTGACCACTACGTCCCTGTCCGCCAACCTGCGCAGCATGGTCCACGTGCACGTCGCCTCGGTGGATCAGCTGACCTACGAAGAGTTCATCCGCTCCATACCGACGCCGACTACCCTGGCCATCATCAACATGGACCCCCTCAAAGGCAACGCCATTCTGGAGATTGACCCGGCGGTTACCTTTTCGATCATCGACCGCCTGTTCGGCGGCACCGGCGAAGGCACCAAAGCCCAGCACGAGCTGACGGATATCGAGCAGTCGGTCATGGAAGGCATCATCGTGCGGATCCTGGGCAATATGCGCGAAGCCTGGGCCCAGGTGATCGACCTGCGTCCCCGCCTGGGGCAGATCGATACCAACCCCCAGTTTGCCCAGATCGTGCCGCCGACGGAAATGGTCGTGCTGGTCACCCTTGAAACCAAGGTCGGCGAGGTGGAGGGCATGATGAATTTCTGCATCCCCTACCTGACCATCGAACCGATCATCGGCAAACTGTCCGCCCAGTACTGGTATTCGTCCGTCCGCCGGGGCACCACTACGGAAAACTTGAACATCCTCAAGGAAAAGTTGGCCAACGTGGACGTCAACGTCGTGGCCGAGGTGGGCAAGATCCAGATTCCCGTCCGGGATGTGCTGTCCCTGCGGGTCGGCGACGTGGTGCGTCTGTACAACGTGCATATCGGCGACGCGATGACCCTCAATATCGGCAACAAGAAAAAGTTCCTCTGTCGGCCCGGCGTGATCGGGAAGAAAATGGCGGTGCAAATAGTCAAGAAGATGGCCGAGCTTGAACAGGAAGAATTCGAAGAGCTCGCATCGGAAGGAGAAGAAAGCTTATGAGCGACGGCGCTCTTTCGCAGGACGAGATTGATGCCCTGTTGGCCGGGGTCGATTCCTCGAGCTTGGGTGCTCCCACACCGGTTTCCGGGTCGGCGATGGATGGCGACTTGTCGGTCATCCAAAACTTTCTGGGGGCCACCGTACAAGCCCAGTCCTCCAACCTTTCCATGATGACCGGCGCCCAGGTGACGCTGGGCAATCCACAGGTGGACTCGGTGGGCCGCGAGGCTTTTCTGCAAAGATTGCCCGATATGGTTACTGCGGTAAAAGCCGATTTTACCTCCGGCATCCCGGGGGAACACCTGTTCATCATGTCCGAGGATACGGCCAAGCGCATCGCCAGCCTGATGAACAAGGAAGAAAACATCGAGCTGGACGAGATGGCCCTGTCGGTCATCGGCGAGGTCGCCTCCCAGCTCACCGGGACGCAGATCACCACCCTGAGCGACAAGACGGGCAATAAATCCGTCGCCTCCGCATCGCCGGAAGCGAACAACGTGCCCAAGGCGGTGGTGGCGCTTCCCTCCGGCGACTTTGTGCGCGCCACCTACCAACTCAACCTCGGGGACGGCAACCAGGTGCCGATCTGGGAAGTTTTCGGCTCCGCGGTTTCCCGGGAAATGATCCGCGCCCTGGGCGGCGGGGCGTCTTCCGGCGGCATGGAATCCGTCAGCGCGCCCGCCATGGGCGGACCTTCCTTCGGAGGCATGGGCGGAAGCCAGATGGGCGGCAACCAAGGCTACGGCGGTATGCAGGCCAACCAGGGCTTTGGGGGCATGCAGGCCAACCAGGGCTTCGGAGGGATGTCGTCGAACCAGATGCAGGGCGGCGCTTTCGGCATGGGCGGCGGCTCCAGCAACGTGCAGCAGGTCCAATTCCCGAGTCTGATGCCCCAGGGCTCATCCGGCGAACAGGGCAACATCGGTCTGATCATGGACGTCTTCATGGAGATGACCGTTGAGTTGGGCCGCACCAAAAAACTGATCAAAGAGATCCTCGGCATGGGCGAAGGCACCATCATCGAGCTGGACAAGCTGGCCGGTGAGCCGGTGGATATTCTGGTCAACCACAAACTGATCGCCAAGGGAGAAGTCGTCGTCATCGACGAAAACTTCGGCGTACGGGTTACCGAAATCGTTTCTCCTATGGAAAGAATGTCGGATATGGGGTAGAATGACCGGGACGGAAGCGCAAAAGCTTCGTTTCGGGAGGGGAACCCTGAACTATATCCGCGTGATCGCCGTGGCGCTGATGGTGTCGTCGATGGGATTGCTGTCCGCAGTCGCCCAGCAAGCGCCGGCGGTGGCCGATGCCGCCGCCGGCGCGGCGGAACAGCCGGCGGCAGGATTGCCGGCGCCGGACGAAACCGAGCTGGTCCTGGATGATCCTCCGGCGGAGAATGAAGCACCCGCCGCGCCTTCGTCCTTCTGGGCCATCGTGCGCATGCTGCTGGTGCTGCTGGTGGCTGCGGCGGCGATCTACGGCGTCGTGTTCCTGCTGCGCAAAATCGCCCGCCCCGGGGCAGAGACGGATGCCAACCTGAAAGTTTTGGCCGGGGCGCATCTGGGTTCCAATCGTTTTGTGCACGTGGTTTCCGTGGGCCAGAAGGCTTGGTTGGTCGGCGCCACGGACGGCGGCGTTTCCCTGATCGCCGAGCTGGACGACAAAGAAACCGTGGACGCCCTGCTGCTGGAAGATTCCCAGCGCATGGCCGCAGGCGGCGCGGGAAATCGCCTGGACTTCCGGTCGTTGCTGCAGAAATTGACCGGCAACGCCCGCCGGGAAGCCCGGAGCGGCGTACCTCCTTCCGCGGATAATGTGCGCCGCCGCCGCCAGCGGATCAGGGATTTATGAAGATGCGGCCCAAAAAGCGATCTTTTTTATTGGCGCTCTGGTTGGTCCTGGTATTGCCCGCCGGTGTGTATGCCCAGGATCAAGCTTTTCCCGGCCGCGCTGCCCAGGGCACCGTGGCGGTGCCCACTCCGCCTGCGGACCCGGTCATTCCCTTCATCGATCTGGCCATACGCAATCCAGCCAACGGACAGGAAGTCGCCTTCTCGTTGCAGCTGCTGCTGCTGCTGACCCTGCTGTCGCTGGCGCCGAGCATCCTGATCCTGATGACCAGCTTTTTGCGTATCTCCATCGTGCTGGATTTCGTAAAACGCGCCCTGTCCCTGCAGCAGTCGCCCCCCAACCAGGTCATTCTGGGCATTTCCCTATTTTTGACCGTCTTCATCATGTGGCCGACCTTCGACACCATGTACCAAAAATCGTTCAAACCTCTTTCCGACGGCGCCATCGGCGCGCAAGAAGCGTACCAGGAGGCCGAGGGTCCCCTCCGGCTTTTCATGTACCGCCAGATGCGCGGCGCTCCGGAAAATATCCGGCTCTTCATGTCCATGCGGGGCTTGCCCAAGCCCGGAACCCTGGCGGATGTGCCCACCTACGTGCTGATTCCCGCCTTCATCCTCAACGAGCTGACGGTGTCCTTCAAAATAGGCATCCTCTTGTTCATACCTTTCATCGTCATCGATATGGTGGTGGCCAGCGCGCTCATGTCCATGGGCATGATCATGCTGCCGCCGGTCATGATTTCCATGCCCTTCAAGTTGATTCTGTTTGTGCTGGTGGACGGCTGGAGTCTCCTGACGGAACAACTGGTTCGGTCTTTCGGATAAGGGCGGGTCATGAGCATCGGTCTGATCACGTCCCTGATGCGGGGCGGCATACTGGAAGTTCTCCTGCTTTCGGCGCCCCTGCTGTTGTCGGCCCTGGTCGTGGGCTTGATCGTCTCCATCATCCAGGCCACCACGTCCATCCAGGAGCAGACCCTGACCTTCGTGCCTAAAATCCTGACCATTCTGCTGGTGCTGGCTTTTTTGGGCGGCTGGATGTTCGCTTCCCTGGGGGATTATACGGTGCAGCTGTTCAGAATGATTCCCTCGATGGCGGGGTAGGATGTTCGCGGAAATTCTGGCCGACGTGCCCCGCTTTTTGCTGATCGCCATCCGGGCACTGGCGTTGATTGAAACGGCCCCCCTGCTTTCTTCGGATTCCAACCCCCAGGTAGCCAAAGTCGCCCTGGCCGGTTTTGCGGCCTTTGCGGTTTTTCCCGGTCAGGCCATCCGCTACGTCGTGCCCGAACCAGCCACGGTGTCCTTTATATTTCTGCTGGCCGGCGAAGCCCTGATCGGGGTGATTTTGGGTTTTTTCCTGACCATGATCTACACCGCCTTCAGTTCGGCGGGTCAATTCTTTTCGCTGCAGATGGGGTTCGGCGCTTCGGAAACCTTCGACCCCCTTTCGCAGATCGAAAATCCGCTCATGGGACAGTACCTCAACCTGGTGGCCATGCTGGTTTTCCTTACCGTCGGCGGATTTCAGCAGATTTTTCTGGGCGGGTTTCAGCGTTCGCTGTCCTCCCTCAACGCCGTCGGCCTGGCTGCGGCCCGGGACAATATCCTGCAGCTCCTGCTTTCCGGGTTTTCGGCGCTCTTTTTGGACGCCCTGATCATTTCCATGCCCATTCTGGGCACCCTTTTCCTGATTTCCCTTTCCATGGGCCTGCTTTCCAAAGCGGCGCCGCAGATGAACCTGCTGACCGAGGGTTTTCCCATCTCCATCACCGTGGCCTTTGCCCTGATCCTGGCTACCATGCCCTTTTTGGTCGAAGCCTTTGCCCGGGTCATCGACACCGGTTTTGCCCAGCTCAGCGGTCTGTACGCCGAGCTCGGGGGCCTTCCGTGAGCGCCGCGCCGGATCCGGAACTGCAGAAAGCCCTGGCCATCGACCTGCAGTGGTTCGCCGCGGAAGACGAAGGCCGGACCGAAGAACCTTCGGAATACAAGATCCGCAAGGCCCGGGAAGAGGGCCGGGTCGCGAAAAGCCAGGAGCTGATCGGCGCGCTGGTGCTGCTGATGCCCGCCATGGCCCTGGTGTTCATGGGGCCGACCATGCTGCGGACGTCGTTGGAAATGGTGCGATTCTATTTTGACCGCCTGACGGAGCTGGATCCCGCCAAAGACGGCATCATCGTCCAGGCTTTTTTCAGCTATTTTTTCCGCCTGGTCGTGCCCGTTACCTCGGTGGCCATCCTGGCTGCGGTGTTCTCCAACCTGGTGCAGACGGGCTTCCTGTTTACCACCAAACCGCTGACGCCCAATTTTTCAAAGATCGTACCCCGTTTCGGCAAGTACTTTCAGCGGACCTTGTTTTCCGGGGAAGCGCTGTTCAACGTCGCCAAGTCCATCGCCAAGATCGCCATCGTCGGGATCGTGGCCTTCTTCATCATCCGGTCCCGGATCGAAGCGCTGGCCAACCTGCAGACCGTGACGCTCTGGAACGGCGTCAGCACCATCGCTTCCCTGTCGGCTCAACTTTTGATCATCGTGGCTTTGCTCCTGCTGGCCCTGTCCATACCGGATTATTTGTTCCAGCGCTTCCAGTACCGGGAATCCCTGAAGATGACCAAGCAGGAAGTGAAGGAAGAACGCAAAATGTACGAAGGAGATCCGCTGATCAAGAACCGGCTCCGGCAGCGCATGCGCGAGCTCCTGAGCCGCAATATGGCCGCCAACGTGCCCAAGGCGGACGTGGTCATCACCAACCCCACCCACTTCGCGGTGGCGCTGGAATGGAACCAGGGCAGCATGGCGGCGCCCCTGGTCACCGCCAAGGGCGCCGACGAAGTCGCCCTGCGTATCCGCCGCATCGCCGAAGAGAGCGGCGTGCCGGTGATCGAAAACCGTCCTTTGGCCCGGGCCCTATTCGCGGAAACCGAAATAGGGGATAGTATACCGGAAAAGTACTACCAGGCTATCGCGGCGGTGCTGGCGCACGTGTACAAATTGAATGAGGAACGCCGCAAGTCCGCCGTCTTCGGGGCTTGACGATTCTGTGGGAGATGGATGAGCAATGTCGGATGCGCGCCGGGTATTGACCGATAATTTTCTGAACGACCGCAGCGACCTTTTCATCGCCCTGGGCGTCGTTTCCGTCGTCGCTATGCTCATCATTCCGATTCCGACGGTGCTCCTGGACGCGCTGATGGCCATAAATCTTATATTGGCCCTGCTCATCCTGCTGATCGTGCTCTATACCCGCCGGGCGGTGGAATTCAGCGTGTTTCCCACGGTCCTGCTGATCAGCACCGTCTTCAGCCTGGCTTTGAACGTGTCCTCCACCCGGTTGATCCTTTCCCAGGGTACGGAGTTCGACGGCAAGATGATCAAGGCCTTTGCTTCCTTCGTCGTCGGTTCCGGCGGTGCCGAAGGCCTGGTCATCGGCTTCGTCATCTTCATCGTCATCATCGCCGTGCAGGCCCTGGTCATCACCAAGGGCGCCACCCGGGTCGCGGAAGTGGCGGCCCGCTTTGCCCTGGACGCCCTGCCGGGCAAACAGATGGCCATCGAGGCGGAATACAATTCCGGCGCCATTTCGGAAGAAGAATCCTTCAAACGCAAGAACGACCTGCAGCGGGAAGTGGATTTCTACGGCGCCATGGACGGCGCCAGCAAGTTCGTGTCCGGCAACGTCAAAGTCGGCATCTTCATCACCGTGATCAACGTCCTGGGGGGCATCATCATCGGCATGTCCCTGCACGGCGAGGACCTGGGCACCGCGCTGGCCACCTATACGTCCTTCTCCATCGGGGACGGCCTCTTGTCCCAATTTCCGGCCTTGCTGGTGTCCACGGCTACGGGCATCATCGTCACCCGTTCGGTCTCGGACGGCACCTTCGGTTCGGACGTCAGCACCCAGTTTTCCCGGGACGCGCGCATCTACTGGATCGGTTCTTTTGTGCTGGGCGGCTTCGCGCTGCTGCCGGGCTTTCCCTGGTACGTGCTCGTGCCCCTGTCCCTGCTGATGGGCGTCCTGGCCTACCGCCTGGGCAAGAATACCATGAGGGTCAACGACAGCGAGAAGGCCAAGGCCGCCCAGACTAAAAAAGCCCAGGAGGAACCGGGCGAAATGTCCCCGGTGGTGCCCCTGGATCCGCTTTCCCTGGAACTGGGCTACGGGCTTATTCCCTTGGTGGACCGGGACAAGGGGGCGGAACTGCTGGAGCGGGTGCATCGCATCCGCCGCGAATCGGCGCTGGACCTGGGGCTGGTGATCCCGCGGATCAGGATCATCGACAACATGCGCCTGGAGCCCGCGGAATACTGTTTCAAGATCAAGGGCGTGGACGTCGGCCGGGGAAAAATCCGCATGGGGTTTTTCATGTGCATCAACCCCGGGGGAGCCAAAGAGGACATTCCCGGGGAAAAAACCCGGGACCCCGCCTTCGGGCTGCCCGCCTTGTGGGTCAGCGAGGACAAGCGGGAAGCCGCGGAGCGGGCGGGCTACACCGTGGTGGACCCGCCTTCCATCATCGCTACCCATCTGACGGAGATCATCAAGCGCTACGCTTCCGAAATTCTGGGCCGCCAGGAGACGCAGTCCATTCTGGACACGCTCAAGAAGGAATACCCGGCGGTGGTGGAAGAATCCCAAAAGGCGCTCACCCTGGGAGAGATCCAGAAGGTGCTGCAGGCTTTGCTGCGGGAGCAGGTATCCATCCGCAATATGGTCGCCGTCCTGGAAGCCCTGGCCGACTACGCGCCGGTCACCAAGGACGTCCAATACCTGACCGAAAAGGCGCGCCAGGCTTTGTCCCGGCAGATTTGCCTGCAGTACGCCGACGACGAACGCGTCCTGCGGGTGCTGACCATCGACCAGGGCTTGGAGCAAAAGATCATCGACAGTCGGGTGGAGACCTCCGGCGGCGCCATGGCGGCGATGGAACCCACGCTGCAGCGGGCGTGGATCAAGGCCCTTTCCCGCTCGGTGGCATCCGTTCAGGAACAGGGCTGGTTGCCCGTCGTGCTCTGCTCCGAAGCCGGGCGCCCGCTGGTCAAATCGAGCACCGAACGGGAATTGCCTGATCTGGTAGTCTTGTCGGTTCCGGAAATCGTGTCCGATATAACCGTTGAAGCGGTCGGTGAAATTCGAAGCGAATAGAAGGGAACCCTATGGAATATTTTACCGAACAAGCGTCGACGCATACCGAATGCCTGCAGAAGATCCGCGCCAAATATGGGGAAAACGCCAAAGTCCTGATGCAGAAAACCGTCCGGCTCGGCGGAATTCTGGGCTTTTTTGCCCGGGACGGCGTGGAGATGACCGGCGTCATCAGCGCCGAAGGCCCCCGTTACGCCCGCAAGCCCACGGACCTGGAAGAAGAAAAGAAGAAAATACTGGCCGCCGCCAACAAGAGCGATCCCACCTTGCTTCTGGTGTTGAACGAGGTGCGCAACATCAAGGAGCGGATGGACGCTTCGACCGCCAACGCGGGGGCAGCCGAAGAACACCCCAGCATCGTCCGCATCGCCGGACTGATGGCCCAGAACGATTTTTCCGCCGCCTTCAGCGCCACGGTGCGCAACCGGATCAAAAAGGAATTCTCCCTCGAAGCCCTGGCTGATTTCAACGCCCTCCAGGACAAGGTCGTGGAGTGGATCGGCGAGAGCATCCGGATCTATCGGGAAGACGGTTTTCAGACCCGGCCGCGGGTGCTGGTGCTGATCGGTCCCACGGGAGTCGGCAAAACCACCACCATCGCCAAGCTGGCGGCCATCTACGGCTTGGGCGGGACCGCCGCGCGGCCCTTGTCGGTCCGCATGGTCACGATCGACAATTACCGCATCGCCGCCCGGCAGCAGATCGAGACCTACGGCAACATCATGGGCATTCCGGTTTCCTGCGTCGAAACCTTCGATGACCTGCGCAAGACCATCGCCCTGTATTCCCAGGACGTGGACCTGATCCTGGTGGACACTATCGGCAAGAGTCCCCGGGATAATATAAAATTGGCGGAAATGAAACAGCTGCTGGCGGCCTGCGGGTCCGGCGCCGAAGTCCACCTGGCCATGGCGGCCACCACCAAAGCCAGCGATATCCGCGAAATCCTGCAGCAATTTGAACCCTTCAACTACCGTTCGGTCATCGTCACCAAGCTGGACGAAACCATCCGGGTCGGCAACGTGGTCAGCGCCCTGTCGGAAAAAGGCAAGAGCGTATCCTACGTCACCGACGGCCAGCGGGTTCCCCAGGACATCGAGCGCGCTTCGGTAGTCAAGTTCTTGATCAACCTGGAAGGGTTTCGCCTTGACCGTCGACGAATGGAAGAATTATTCCCCAAAGCGGATTCGGATCTAAAGCAGTGGAGATAAATATGGAAGACCAGGCGGAGCAGCTGCGCGCCATCGTGCGGGCCAAACAAGAGACGTCCAACGCGGCCTCCGGCGGCGGCGGAGAACGGAAAAAAACCAGAATCATCACCGTCGCCAGCGGCAAGGGCGGGGTCGGCAAAACCAACGTTTCGGTGAACATGGCCTTGGCCTACGCGCGCATCGGCAAAAGGGTCATCGTCATGGACGCCGACCTGGGTTTGGCCAACGTCAACGTGATGCTGAACATGATTCCCAAGTACAACCTCTACCACGTCATCCGCAAACAGAAAACCATGCGCGAAATCCTTTTGGATACGGAATACGGCATTCAGATCGTGGCCGGCGCCTCCGGCTTCTCCAAAATCGCCAACCTGGATGAAGGGGAGCGCCAGAATTTCATCGACGAACTGGATACGCTCTCCAACGCGGACATCATCATCATCGATACCAGCGCCGGAGTTTCCAACAACGTGCTGGCCTTTGTCGCCGCGGCGGACGACGCCATCATCGTCACCACGCCGGAACCGACGGCGATCACCGACGCCTACGGCATCATCAAAATCATCGCCACCGAAATCGACAATCTCAACATGGGCCTGAAGCTGGTGGTCAACCGGGTCAAGACCGTCGCGGAAGCCAAAAAGGTAGCCGACCGGATGATCAACATCGCCGGACAGTTTCTGAACCTGAAGGTGGATTACCTGGGGTTCATCTACGACGATCCGGCGGTGCCCCAAGCGGTCCTTCGGCAACGGCCCTTCATGGTCATGGACGCCAAATCCAAGGCTTCCCAGTGCATCCAGCATATCGTCGGCCGGATGGAAAAAAGCGAAATACGGGAAGGCGGCGGCTTCGGGAACATGATTAAAAGACTGTTCGGAAAAGAATAGCGCCTGATCAGCGATTCCTTGACGCGGGGGACGGTTTCACCTAGTCTTACGGGAGGAGTGTGAATGTTCAACCCAAAATTCAGCCTGATCAGCGCGGCCATCGCCTTCATGCTTTCATTTCTGATCGGACTGTTGAACGGGGCGGCCTTGCTGGTCGTACTGTTGCGCGCCGTTTCCTTTTCCGTGGCATTTTTTGTGCTCGGTTTTGTGGCCTACTGGTTGCTGGCCCGTTATATTCCGGAATTGTTGTCCCCCGAAGCTCAGGATATCGATTCCCGCGGGGATGGCCCGGTTCAGGAAAACCCCGGGATCGGCGCCAACGTCGACGTCTCCGTCGGCGATGACGAAGACTATACCGACTCGGAGCGTCCCTCCCCGGAGGAGGGGGAAGAAAATACCGCAGCTATGGACCAGAACGATAAAGATGGGTATACTGGGGATGACTTGGTGTCCAGCGCGTCCGCCCCCTCTGCCGGTGCGGCCCCGGCGTTGCCGTCGGGGTTCCGGGACGACGTCGACGTGCTTCCCGACTTGGAGGGGATGTCGGATTCCTTCGTCTCGCCCATCGCGGACGAGAACGCCGGCAGCGAGCCCGCGGGGACTCCCCGGAAGCAGCGTGGAGCCGGGGGCGATTCGGGATCCTTCGACAGCCGTGAGATGGCCGCCGCGATCCAGACGCTTTTGAAACGGGACCAGAAAGGATAAAGTATGGGGAATGTCCTCCTGGAGCACAAAACAGAGGAAGAACTGTGGGAATCGTACCGGCGTCACCATGACCCCCGGATACGCGAGAATTTCATCAAACAATACGCTCCGCTGGTAAAATACGTGGCCGGAAAAGTGGCCGTCGGCATGCCCCACAACGTGGAATTCGACGATCTGGTCGGCTTCGGCGTCTTCGGGCTGCTGGACGCGATCGACAAATTCGACCCCGACAAGAACGTAAAATTCAAGACCTACGCGGTCACCCGTATCCGGGGGGCCATTTTTGACGAACTGCGGTCCATCGACTGGGTTCCCCGCTCGGTGCGCCAGAAAACCCGGGAAGTGGAAGAAGCCATCGGATCCCTGGAAGCTCAGTTGGGTCGTACCGCTTCGGATCAGGAGATCGCCCAGGCCCTCAACGTCAGCGAAGACGAATTCCTGAAAACGATGATGAAGATCTCAGGCACCTCGATTCTGTCCCTCAACGACGTCTGGTTTTCCGGGGACGAGAACGATAAGGTATCCATCGGCGAGAGCATCGAGTCGCCGGCCAGCATGAATCCCGACGTGATCGTCGAAAAGGACGAAATCCGCCGGGTTATCGTGGAAGCCATCCACGAGCTGCCGGAAAAAGAAAAAAAAGTGCTCGTCCTCTACTACTACGAAGATCTGACGCTCAAAGAGATCGGCCAGGTGCTGGAAGTCACCGAATCCCGGGTTTCCCAGCTGCATACCAAGGCGATCCTGCGGCTGCGCGCCAAATTGACCAACATCCGCAAGGGCATAGTCTAGGAGCCCGGGATGGTTGACTTTGTCCGCCTGCAGAGCTTGATGAAGGAACGCTTGGCCCAGGACCGGTCCATACATACCGTCGAAGCCACGGGTGCCACGCTGGAAGAAGCCGTTTCCGGCGCGTCTGCCCTGTTGGCGGTGCCGGTTAAGCGGGTGGAGTATGAAATCATGGAGCGCGGGTCGGCGGGCATGCTGGGAACCGGCCGCAAAGACTGGAAAATCAAGGCTTACGAACGGACCCTGGTCGGCACGGAAGCCGCGGTTCCGGAATTCAGCACCGATGAGCTGTCCCTGCCCGCGGCGATCGTCGAAAACCGGGACGGGGCGGTATTTGTCCATCTGAGTCCGGAAGGCGCCTTTGCCAAAGTGGTTCCCCCGGTGGGGCAGGGCCGCAAAGCCTCCGAGCGGCAAGCGCTGGACCTGCTCAGATCCCGGGTGGTCAAGGAAATCGACGAGGGCCTGGTGGCCCGGATGGTCAGGGAAGCGGCGGGCGAGTACGTCCGGGTCGGTTCCTTCGAGCAGAACCCCGGCAACGACGCCATCGTCACCGTGGATATTGCTGACCAGGAAATGAAGGCCTACGTATACATTACCCCCCCCGGTCCGGGGGGCTGCGACCTCTCCGCGGAGACGATCCTCAGCTTCCTGCGCAACAACCGGGTGGTGCACGGCGTCAACGAAGAATTTGTACGTTCCCTGGCGGATAAACCCCAATACAAGGAAATGGTCCTGGTCGCGGAGGGCAGTCGTCCCGTCAACGGCCGGGACGCCTACGTGCAGTACAATTTCGAAATTGACCAAACCAAGGTTCGCCTCAAGGAAGGTTCCAACGGCAAGGTGGATTTCAAGGAACTGAACATCATCCAGAACGTGGTCCAGGGGCAACCTCTGGCGCGGAAAGCGAACGCCGAACGGGGCGTGGTCGGCAAGACCGTCACCGGCAAGATCATCCCCGCCAAAAATGGCAAGGAGATGCCCCTGCCGCTGGGCAAGAACGTTCACGTCGCCGATGACCAGCTGACCATCATCGCCGATATGAACGGCCAGGTGGTCATGACCGGCGGCAAGATCAACGTCGAGCCGGTGTACACCGTGCAGGGGGACGTCAACCTGCGCACCGGAAACATCATTTTTCTGGGGACGGTCCTCATTACCGGCAACGTGGAAGACGGTTTCTCCGTCAAGGCGGCGGGCAACATCGAGGTGCACGGCACGGTGGAAAAAGCCGAACTGGACGCGGAAGGCGACATCATCGTGCATCAGGGCATCACCGGAAAAAGCGCCGGCTTTGTGCGCGCCGGGCGGTCCATCTGGGCCCGGTTCATCGAGAACGCGATCGTCGAAGCCGGCAACATGGTGGTGGTCTCCGACGGGATCATCAATTCCCAGGTGGACGCGGAAAAACGGATCATCTGTCAGGGCAAACGGGCGCATATCGTCGGCGGCCGCTTGCGGGCTTCCGAAGAAATCAACGCCAAGATCCTGGGCAGTCCGGTCAGCGGTACGGAAACCATCTGTGAAGTCGGGTACGACCCCAAAAGCAAAGAAAAGCTGGATCTGCTGCTGCGGCAGAAAGAAGCGGCGGAAAAGGCGCTGGAAGAGATCGAACTCAACCTGCAGACGCTGATCAACATCAAAAAACAACGCAAGTCCCTGCCGGAAGACAAGGAAACGTACCTCAAGGAACTGGCGGAGCGTCGGCAGCAGAGTTTGGCGGACCTGGCCAAGCTCAATACCGATTTAACCGAAATTCAGACCTATTTGAGCACCCTGAAAAATCGCGGACGGGTTTCGGCTTCCGCCAAAGTGTACGCCGGGGTCAAGATTATCCTGCGGGAAGCCAAGGAAGACGTCAAGAACGAATATCGGGCGGTGACCTTTGTCAACGAGAACAATCTGGTCAAGGTCACCAAGTACGAAGAGCCGGACGACGACGTAAAGCAGGGTCCCGATGGCTATTAAGCCGATTGACCTGCAAACCCTGTTTACCCAGATGGACAAGGTCGCCAAGACGCAGATCGACCAGAAAGAGGGCGTCCAGATTCAGCAGGCCCTGCAGGGGGCCATGATCCAGAAACGGACGGAAGAAAAGATCCGGTCGGTGAATGAGGCACAGAATTCCGGCGAAGGTACGGAACCAATCAATGACCGCAATAAAAGAAAAAAGAATGCACGAACGACCGGGGACAACAAGCCGAACCCCGACAAAGAAGCCTCTGCCGGAGAAGATGCTACGGAGATTGTGCGCGACCCGGATTTGGGTCAGAACATAGACGTGAGCGGCTAAGGCTATGGACGGTTCGTTTTTTATTTCCCTGGCCGGGTTGGGGCTTTGGGCCGCCTCCTTTTTATATTTCAGGTGGTATCTGAAGCGCCGGACCGGCAGTGAGCGCATCCTGGCGGAATTTGGCGACGAGGTAGACAAACTGATCGCCGACATCGACGCCGCCACCGACCGGGACGTCGCTCTGGTGGAAGACCGGGTCAAAACGCTCCGCAGCCTGCTGGAGGACGTGGACCGGCGCATAGCCGCCTTCGGCAAAGAGGTGGATCGACGCTCGCTGGAAGAGCGGGCCTACGCTGAGTTGGGGCGCCGGAAAGGCCAGTTGCCCCCCCCGGCAGATTCCGCTGCGCCCGCCATGGCCGCCGCGGCAGCACCCGCGGCAACGGCCACCGCGGCGCCCGCGGCCGCCCCCCGTTTTGTCCGGTCACCGGTGGCCATCGAACCAAAGGCCCCGGCTTTTGCGGAACGGGTATCCGAGCTGGCCCGGGCCGGTTTTTCCGCCGACCTCATCGCCAAACGCCTGAACGCCACGGTCGCCGAAGTTGATCTGGCCATCGCCCTGGCCGGCAGGATGGACGAACGGAATGCCGATGGTAGTGGGAATTGACCTGGGAACCACCAATTCTTCCTGCGCGCTGCACGATGGCCGGGAAATAGTGGTCGTACCCAACGAACGAGGTTCCCGCACGACGCCATCCGTCGTCGCCCTGGCGGAAAACGGGGAAATCCTGGTGGGCGAAGCGGCGCTCAATCAAGCGCTCCTCAACCCCGACCACGCCATCCGGAACGCCAAGCGGCTTCTGGGACCGGGAAAGCCGGTTCAATGGGGAGGCCAGCCGCGCAGACCGGAAGAAATCTTAGCGCATATTTTGCGTCAACTGAAACATGACGCCGAGGCTTACCTGGCAGAGACGGTGCGGGAGGCGGTCATTACCGTGCCCGCCTACTTTTCCGAATCCCAGCGCCGTTCGGTCCGCGAAGCCGGCGCCTTGGCGGGCTTGACGGTGCGGCGTCTGCTCAACGAGCCCACCGCCGCCGCCGTCGCCTGGGCTTGGTCGGTCAAGCGATCTTTCGACGCCAATGGAGCCGCGGAACGGATCCTGCTGGTCTACGATCTCGGCGGCGGGACCTTCGACGCGACGATCCTGGCCCTGCGCGGCGGGTCCTGCCGCGTAGTGGCCGGCGTGGGCGACAATGCCCTGGGCGGCGCGGATTTTGACCAACTGCTGATGCGGGAAGCCGATGCTTTTTTTCGGGCCCAGGTGGGACCGGCGTTGGCGGACCCCCTGCTGCGGCAGCAGCTGTTCGATCTGGCGGTGCGGGCCAAAATTGAGCTGTCCAGCCGGGAAAGCGCCCTGGTGCGCCTGCCGTTCTTCGGTATGGGCGACAGCCCGCCGCCGATCTGGCGCATCCACCGATCCCGGTTCAACGAGCTGATCGCCCCCTACGTAGACAGGACGACGGCTCTGGTAGAGAGCCTGTTGGCGGAAGCGGGCCTGGCGCCGGAGATGGTGGACCACCTGCTGTTTTCCGGGGGTTCCAGCCGGATTCCCCTGGTACGCGAGCGGGTACAGGAACTTTTAGGCAAAACCGCGGAAAGCCGCATCAACCCGGAAGAAATCGTATCCTACGGAGCCGCGGTGTACGCCGGATTGGCCGAGGGCAGCCTAACCGGCCTGGACGTGCTGGACGCCATCTCCCGTTCTTTCGGGATTGAAAATGACGGCGATCTTTTTGTTCCCTTGATCGCCAAGAATACCCCCATTCCCATCACGCAGACCATGGTCTTCACCACCGTGGCCGACGACCAGCCGACGGTGGAGATCCACGTGCTGCAGGGGGAATCGCCGCGGGCTTCGGAGAACTTGTCCCTGGGCCGCTTTATACTGAACGGGATCCGGCCGGGGGAAAAGGGGCAGCCGCGGATAGAGCTTGAGTTTTCGATCGATGGGGACGAAATTCTAGAAGTGCGGGCCCGGGACCTGGATACCGGCGCCGAGCAGGGGGTCACCATCGCCGCTTCCGCCGAGGCGCCGGGCGGGGTGGATGCCCCGCGCTTGCGCAGCCTGATGGAGCACGCCCGGTCCCTCGCGGCGTACGCCAAGGGCGACATCGCCCTGGAGGCGGAACTGCGCGAGGCCGTAGACGGGGCGTCGCGGGGCCTGGCGGATCCGGAGACGGCCGCCGCCGCGGCGTTGACCCTGGGTACCCTGATCGCCGAACTGCGGGCCCGCCGAAAATGGTCCGTTAAGGAACGCTGAAGTGGAGTATGCCGAACCCTATCGAATTCTCGGTCTGGACGCTCAAGCCGACCCGGAGGATATAAAGTCCGCCTTCCGCTACCTGGCCAAAAAATACCACCCCGATCGCTCGGGAAAAGCCGCCACGGGCGTCCGATTTGGGCAGGTCGTCAGGGCGTACAAAGTCCTGAACAGCGAATCCCCCAAAGCCCGCTATCTGAACGGCAACCTTGACTTGCCCGGGCGGGAAGAGGATCTGTTCGCTTTGGGGACGGCGGCCTTGACCGCCCCGGAAGCGACGGAGCGACGCCGGGCGGTACGCCGGCTGGGCTTTTCGGGCAAAAAATCCGCCTATCTTTTCTTACGCCGGGCCCTGTCGGACCCGGACGAAAGCGTGGTGGGCGCCGCAGTGCGGGCCATCGCCGACCTCAGCGCCTGCCAGGCTTCAGGCGAAATCGCCGCCCTGTGGGCCCGGGCTTCCGCCGCAGTGCGGGGCACGATCCTGGACATCGCCGAGGATACCGGCGAACCGCTCTTCAAGAACGCCCTGGACCTGGCCAGCGGCGAAGCGGGCCTGTTGGCCCGCCGCGCCCGGCGTATCCTGCAGACGGAGCATACCGCCTGAGAATACCCCCGGTGCGGTGTCCGGTCAGAGCTGGAAGCGGGCGCCCACGGTGGCGCCGTAGCTGCCGTCGTTGAGGTTGTACATCCCCGTCAGGTCCAGCTTCAGCACCAGCAGGTTGACCGACAGACCACCGAACGCCCGCATGGACCAACCGGTTACGTCGAAGGATGAGGAAAAACCGCTGCTGGAGAAGTCGAGCGGTTCCGCTCCGTTTGCTTCCAGGTACGCGTTCAAAGCATCGATATCGGCCTGGTCCATCGTACTGCCGTCATAGGTGACGGTAGAATCCAGGAAGTAACCCGCCTTGGACACGCCATAACTGGCGCCCAGCCCAAGGTAGGGGGTGAAGATGATCAGACCCTTGGATATTTGGGCCTTAAAGTCGAAGGTGGTGGTTTCCCATTCCAGTCCGATATCTGGGGATGACGCTGTGATGGTGTGGTCTTGTGTCCCATCGTTGTATACAAATGTTTGCGGTTCCCCGACGCTGGTGCTGACGCCGCCCTTCATATAGTTGACCCCGACGCCCACCGAGATGGCGGGCATTACCAGACCGCCCTTGAGCAGGGCGTAGCGCAGGTCGGCGCCAAAGAGCAGATAGTCCACGTTGAGGCCGCCTGCCGCCGAAGAAAGGGATTCACCCACCGAATCGGGGATCAGGCCGACCTTGAGGCCGATGTCGAAGGGCAAAAGGAAGCCGCCGATGCGGGCTTCCGCAGCGATGGCCGGCAGGGGCAGCTTATCCCCCAGGTCGGAGGACGAATAGCCCAGCTGGCCAAGCAGGGCCGACGCGTCCTGGGCGTCGATGCTGGTGGCCCCGGCGACGACGCCGACGCCGAAGTGGGGCGGTATGCCGACGATCTGGCCGATATAGGCGTCCGACCAGTTCAAGCCGACGGTCGAGTTGAAGGGCAGCGCCTTGGCCAGGGCGTCGGAAAATTTTTCCGCGCCGTTCTGAAGGACCGCGATGTTTACCTGGGCGAATACCGGGGTGCCGGAAAGAACCGCCGCGACGATGACGGCAACCGCTTTTGCGTGACTGAATTTCATACACTAGCCTCCTGGCTGGTTCAAATATAGCGCATCGGCGGGTGGATAAACAAACGCCGCCGCATTTTTTTTCATCCCGGTCCGCCGCTGCATCCATCGGCGTCCTTCTCTTGACATTTTATTGGAATCCGGCTATAAAACTGTCCGTGATGCCGCTGTAGCTCAGTTGGTAGAGCAAAGGACTGAAAATCCTTGTGTCATGGGTTCGATTCCCATTGGCGGCAAAAAGACGTTCCCCGGAACGTCTTTTTTATGCTCTTAGACTACAACCCCTTCTCAAGGCGTTATTTATAAACTAAAGTATACCTTGTGCCGATAAAGTTCGCTCCTTTTTTACAATCATGGCTTGCTCCCGGAGAAAACGGAGCCGGCAGTCTGTCCGTCCTGCCCGTCGCCTTTCTTTTCGGCGCCGTCGGTGCCGTCCTGCTGCTGGCTATCCTCCGCGGCGTCGCCGTCGGCTGGACGCGGGACCCCGCCCTGCCGGGACGGCGGGAAATCCGGTTCTGCGCCGCCCTGGCCGGGGTATTGGTGCTTTTCGGCTTGCTCCATCCACTGGCGGCGGGTTTTGGGCTGGCCATGGGCTGGGCGGGATCGCTGGTCGGTTCCATCGGCGTGACTGTTTTTCTGGTTTGCCGGGCCATCGACTTGCTGCTGGAACGTTCCGGCGTCGCCGTCGGCCGGGTATCCCTGATGGTTCTGCTTCTCGGCGGCCTCGCGGCGGGTCTTCCGGTCCTGGGCCTGGGAGACGCGGGTACCATGATGGTTTCCCTTTCCCTGCTGTTGGGGCTGGGGTTCTTGGCCTACGCCGTGGTCCTTACCCTGGGCAAGAAACAGGCTGGACGGTTGTTTGCTTTCTCAGCCCTGTGCCTGGCGGTAAACGGTGCGGTGTTTATTCCCCACCCCCTTGCGCCGGGCGCGGTCATGACGCTTCTGGTCGCTCTAAGGCTCTTACTGGACCGTTCCGTTTTGCCCGAACCGCTCGCGGTCCCGGCGGCCTTGCCGCCGGCGGAATTGCCCGCGCTTTCCGACTATGTGGATCAGGTCTCCATCTCCCTGACCCGGTTCATCCCCAAAGAATTCCTGGCCATCCTGAACAAGCCCAATTTTACCGACCTGCGCCTGGGCGACCACGTCAAGAGCGACATGACCATCTTCTTCTCCGATATCCGGCAGTTCACCAACCTGTCCGAGGGTCTGACGCCGGAAGAAAGCTTCAAGTTCATCAATTCGTACCTGGCGCGCATGGTCCCGGTCATCAACAGCTGCGGCGGCTTTGTGGACAAATACATGGGCGACGCGGTGATGGCCCTCTTTCCCGCCAAGGGCGGCGCCGACGCGGCGGTGCGGGCGGCCATCGAGATGCAGCAAAAAATCATCGAATACAACTCGCACCGCGCTAATTCCGGCTACCGGCCGCTTTCCATGGGTATCGGTCTGCATACCGGGACCTTGATGCTCGGGGTGGTCGGGGTTGAGGACCGGATGCAGAATACGGTCATTTCCGACGCCGTCAACCTGGCCAGCCGGTTGGAGAGCATCACCAAGGTGTTCCGCATCAGTCTGGCGATCAGCGAAGAAACCTTCAAGAATCTGGAAGACCCGGGAGCCTACCTGTACCGCTTCATCGGCAAAGTGCGGGTCAAGGGGAAGTACGAACCCGTGTCGGTTTTCGAGATTTTCGACGGGATCAACCCGGAAATGCTGTCCCGGAAAATGAAGGCCAATATTTTCTTCGAGCAGGGTATGCTGAGCTATTACCAGAAGGATTTTTCCGGCGCCATGTACAATTTCCGCAAGGTACTGGAGATCATGCCCGAAGACGGAGCGTCGGCCTTTTATCTGGACAACTGCATGGCCAAAGTCCGTACGTAGAGCCGGCTTTTACCGCCGGATTCAACTTCAAGACCGATCTTTCCGATACATTCATAGGCGGGATTGGTGAAAGTATTCATTCTGAGCGACAAACACGATGTTCCCAAGGCAAAAACCCTTTTGGCTTTGATGCGCACCCTGGAAATGGACGCGGCGGGTTTTTATGTCGGACCGCGCTGGCGGGCTGAAAAACGGCGCCTGGACGAAATTATCGCCCCGGCTACCCATTTTGTCGTCGTCTATTCGGAAAACAGCATCGCCAGCTCCTGGTTGGCTTTTTTGGCCGGATACGCGCTGGCCTCGGGCAAAGTCCTGCTGCTGTACCGGCCCTCCCGCTATCCCGGTCAAGCGCCCTTTTTGGCGCCCTTCTTTTTGGTCCTGTCCACCCAGGATCTGGCCGACTTTCTGCGGATCGAACGCCGGGAATGGGAATCCGTCAACAGGCGCAGAAATGCCCGGGAAGCATTGCTGGAACGGGGACTCTCCTTCCGGGGAGCGGCGTTCGCCGACGCGATTGCCGAAGGCGATACGGAGGCGGCGGACCTGTTCGTCCAGGCCGGGTTGCCTCCGGATACGCGGGACAAGAAAGGCGTGCCCGTCCTCTGCCTGGCCGCCCGCACCGGAAATCGGGCGGCGGTGCGCCTTTTGTTGGCCGCCGGCGCCAACCTGGACGCGCCGGCGGAAGACCGGGGCAATTCGGCGCTGATGGACGCGGTGGCGGCGGGGCACCGCCAGATCGTGCACGATCTGATCGAGGCCGGCGCCGACGTCAACCTGCAGAGCAAAGACGGACAGAACGCCCTGGTGATCGCGGTGGGCAAAAATGACCCGGATTCCACCCGGCTGCTGCTGGAAAACGGCGCCGACGCGGACAGCCCGGACAAATTGGGTTTTACCGCCCGCAAATACGCCGCGCTGTTCCACAATGCCGAGATCGTTGCCCTTTTTGACTCCCGTCCATCCGTATAGAAACCCGCTACGGACGTTGCGGAAAGTGCCCCGATCGTGTAGCCTCAGACGCGTATGACAACCATCGTGTTTTCAGGCGGCGGCACCGGGGGCCATATCTACCCCGGGCTGGCCGTCGCGGCGGCGCTGCAAGAAAAAATGGCTTGTCGGTGCGTCTGGATCGGGTCATCCCAGGGAATGGACCGGGAAATCGTCCAGGCCGCGGGCCTTGACTTTTTCGGCGTGCCTTCGGGAAAATTCAGACGTTATTTTTCGCTCCGCAATATCACCGACTTTTTCCGCATCGGCGCCGGATTTTTTGTAGCCCGCAGTTTGTTGAAGCGGCTGAAGCCCGATCTGCTATTTTCAAAAGGCGGTTTTGTCAGCGTACCCCCCTGCGCCGCCGCCGCCTTCCTGGGTATTCCCGTCTTTACCCATGAATCGGACTTTAGCCCCGGACTGGCTACCCGCATCAACCTCCGTTTTGCGGAGCGGGTGTTCACCGCCTACGCAGAGACGATCGCCGCCCTGCCGCCGGCCCAACGCGGCAAAGCAGCGACCACGGGAAATCCGGTTCGCAGTGATTTCCGCACTGCCGATGCCGCCCGGGGCCGCGCTTTCTTGGGGCTCGGCAGCCAGGATCGGATTCTGCTCGTGCTCGGGGGCAGCCAGGGCGCCCGTCAGGTAAATGAGCTGGTCGTCGGCGCCTTGCCTCGCCTGCAGCGACACTACGTGGTTGTCCACCAGACCGGGACGGATACGACAGGGATTCCACCTTCGTCCGCACGCTACCGGCCGTACGCCTATATCCGGAGAGAGATGCCGGATGTACTGGCCGCGGCGGAACTGGTCGTCGGCCGTAGCGGCGCGGGCACGGTATGGGAAGCGGCTACCCTCGGCAAGCCGCTGGTGCTCATACCGCTGGCCGGCGCCGGCACCCGGGGGGACCAGGTGGAAAACGCCGAATATTTCCGGAAAGCCGGGGCGGCGGTCGTCCTTT